>JAEDNR010000086.1 GCA_016302405.1 Oscillospiraceae bacterium | reverse complement strand
TCCTTAATTGTCAATTGTTCATTGTCAATTGTCAATTAAATTCCAATTTGTCTGTCAACTGGGGAAGATCGAAAGGTAGAAAAAAATCTACAATTAGGGGTTGAAAAAAATGAACAAATGTGGTATAATATGGGGGAGGAAGAATCGATAATTCAACCGACAGGAAAGGACGGACGCGATGATGGGAATACCTTATATATGTCTGTACACCAGCTATCTGACAAGCCTTGCTCCCTATACCGACAGCCAGCTGGGGCGGCTGGTCCGGGCAATGCTTACCTATAGGACTGCCGGGGAGGTGCCGGAGTTTCAGGGCAGAGAGCGGTATATCTGGCCTATGCTGAAGGATCAGCTTGACCGGGATCTGGAGAGCTACTGGCAGCGCTGCGAGAAGAACCGCGCCAACGCTGCAAAGGGCGGCAGACCCAAAAACCAATCGGTTATTTTGGAAACCGATGGGTTTTCCGAAAAACCCAAAAAACCCAAGGAGAAAGAAAAGGAGAAGGAGAAAGAAAAGGAGAAGGAGAAAGAAAAGGAGAAAGAAAAGGAGTAGGAGAAAGAAAAAGATAAGAAAAAAGAAAATGGGATGAATGTTTTTTTGGCGGGCAAGCCGCGTGCGCGCGTTTTATCTCCTCCCACAATGCAGACGCTTCAGGAGCAGCTTCGCCGAACAGAACTTTCCACGGAGGATTGCGAAAATCCACTTTTTGTGCTATACTGGCAGAAAACCGAAAAACCGGAGGAACGCTATGACACTGGATGAACTGAAAGAAAGAATGTCCCGGGCCCACTATGTTTACGACGACACCCTGGCGACGGTTCTGTATGTTGCTCTGACCCTGGGCAGACCCCTGCTGATTGAAGGCGCTGCCGGTGTGGGCAAGACCGAGGTGGCCAAGGTCATGGCCGCCGCTCTTGACCGGGAGCTGGTGCGGCTGCAGTGCTACGAGGGTTTGGAGGAAAGCAAGGCCCTGTACGAGTGGAACTACCAGAAGCAGCTGCTTGCCATCCAGGTGAACCAAGCCGAGGACCGGGACGCTTTGACAAAATCCCTGTTCAGTGACGAGTACATGCTGGAACGGCCCCTGCTCAAATCCATTCGCTCCCCCAAGCCCGTGGTGCTGCTCATTGACGAGATCGACAAAGCGGACGAGGAATTTGAAGCGTTCCTCCTGGAAATGCTTTCCGAAATGCAGGTCACGGTGCCGGAGGTGGGAACCATCCGGGCCAAAACCACTCCCTTCGTGGTGCTGACCTCCAACCGGGCCCGGCCCCTCAGCGAGGCCCTGCGCCGCCGGTGCGCTTATCTCTATATCGACTATCCCGACCTTACCAAGGAGCTTGCCATCCTGCGGGAGAAGCTGCCCCATGTGGACGACCGGCTCTGCGCCCAGGTGGCCCTGGCGGTGCAGAAGCTGCGCAGCCAGGAGGCGATTCTCAAAAAGCCCTCCATTGCCGAGACCCTGGACTGGGCGGCGGCGCTGGATGCCCTGGGCATCCGGGAGCTGACCCCCGACGCCCTGCGGCAGACCGCGGGCTTTGTGCTGAAGAACAACGAGGATCTGGAAGTCCTGGCGTCCCAGCCGGTGACCCGGGAGCTGACCGGGCACTGCGGACACTGCGGGGAACATACCCATGACTGATTCCGGGGTATATCTTACAAAGCTTTCCGCCTTTTCCCGGCTTCTGCGGATGAAGGGCCTTCCCATCGGCCCCGGGGAGACGGCGGACGCGGCCCGGATCCTTACCGACCTGGGACTGGAGGACCGGGAGCGGGTGAAGACTGCGCTCAGAACCGTGTACGCCAAGTCCCGGGAAGAACAGCTGACCTTTGACCGGGTGTTCGACGGCTTCTTCCTGCCGGAGGAAGCCATGCGCGCCCAGGCAAAAGAGCAGGCGGAGCAGGAACGCAAGCAGCAGGAGCAGCGCCGGGCCGCCCGGGAGGAACTGGAAAGCATGTCAGCCCAGGTGTCCCTTTCCGAAGCCCAGCAGGAGACCTACGCCCTCATGAGCGAGGAAGCCCGGCAGCGGCTGCGCAGCTTCATGGACCGGTACCGGGGAAACGCTGAGCGCAACCCGGCGCTTTACAGTGAATTTATCCATTCCGTCTTTGCCCGGACCATCATGGAGCAGCAAATGCTCATGGAGGACGCGGGACAGGGCTGCGAGGGCCTTGATCCGGAGCTGGGCATTTTGTACCGGGACATCAGTGCCTTTCAGGACAACGAAATCCCCCGGGCCATCGCCGCCATTGAGGCGGTAGCCCAGCGGATCAACGGGGAGCTGTCCGCGAGAAAGCGGAAGGCAGGCAATTCCGGCAAGCTGGACTTCCGCCGGACCATCCGACGGGGGCTGGAAACCGGCGGGGTCAACTACCGCCTCAGCTTTCGCCGCAAGCCCCCCAGGCGAAAGCACCTGGTGGTGCTGTGTGACGTGTCCGGGTCCATGGTCCAGTTTTCGGAATTTGCTCTGCGGTTCATTCAGTCCCTGAACCGGGTGTCGGAAAACAGCCGGGTATTTCTTTTCTCGGAAAAGCTCATGGAGGCGGACGCTTTCCGGCTGCAGAATATGGACAGGTTCCGGGAGTATGTCAGGGAGTCCGGCATCTTTGGCCGGGGCACGGACCTGGGTACCGCTCTGGAAGGGCTCTGCGCCTGTAAGCCAGCGGTGCTGGGGGCCGGGGCTACTCTGCTTATTCTGTCGGACACCAAGACCATTGACCAGCAGCGGGCGCTGGGGGCTCTGATGGATGCCAAACGGATGTCCGGCCGTGTGCTGTGGCTCAACCCCATTCCGGAAAACAAGTGGAAGTACCTGCGCAGTGTCACAGCCTTTTCTTCTGTGTGCGCCATGGTGCCCTGCAGCACCCTCCGGGAACTGACAGGCGCCTGCCGCCGGCTGTCGGTGAACGGATGATTTGCCCACGCTGCCCGCGCATGCAGACAAATTTGGAATTTGCCCGCAGGGCGGGCGGCCAAGTCGTGACGAGCGTGGTCTGTAATCGTTCCCACCCTTTTAATTTAGGTATGATTGCCACCGGCAATCATTAGGATTTTGATTCACTGCGTGCAGCACCACCCGCTCGGTATCGTTCTGTGGTACGCAAATTTGGAATTTGGCGGGGAACTCGGTATCGATTCTCTTCGTAGGGGACGGGTTTCCCGTCCCTTTGCATAGCGGCCTATTTACCGCTTCGCCCAACCCTTTTGGGAGATTTTCCCGCCTGCTGCGGGAGGCGAAACGCCTCCCCTACGCCCTACAAATTCCCAATTTACCTTTCTGTGTTTTTTTGGTCGTTCGTATGAATATGCGCTTTCTTCCTTTCTTTTGTAAAATTTCCTGTTGACAATTTCCCTGTTTTGGTGGTATCATAGGACGCGAATAATCCGCCTGTGGGAAACAAACGTACACACGGAGGAAACGAAGGAGAGAAAAGAAAATGAAAAAGATTCTTGCTGTTTTGATGGCGGTTCTACTGCTGGCATCCATGACCGCCTGCGCCGGTTCCGGCAGCGGCAAATATACCGTGGGCATCTGCCAGCTGGTGCAGCATGACGCCCTGGACGCCGCCACCAAGGGCTTCAAGGACGCTCTGACCGAAGCGCTGGGAGACAAGGTGGTTTTTGACGAGCAGAACGCCTCCGGCGAGCCTGCCAGCTGCACCACCATCGTCAACGGCTTTGTGTCCTCTAAGGTAGACCTGATCATGGCCAACGCCACCCCCGCTCTGCAGGCCGCGGCTGCCGCCACCGATTCCATTCCCATCCTGGGCACCTCCGTTACCGACTATGCTTCCGCTCTGGAAATCGACGGCTGGACCGGCACCGTGGGCGGCAACATTTCCGGCACCTCCGACCTGGCTCCTTTGAGCGAGCAGGCTGCCATGATCCCGGAGCTGTGCCCCGATGCCAAGACCGTGGGCATTGTCTACTGCTCCGCCGAGGCCAACAGCCAGTACCAGGTGGATGTGATCACCGGCTACCTGACGGAGCTGGGCCTCACTGTGACCCCCTATGCCTTCACCGATACCAACGATGTTGCTTCCGTGACCCAGACCGCCTGCGACAATAGCGACGTCCTCTATATCCCCACCGATAACACCGCCGCCTCCAACACCGAGGCCATTGCCAACGTGGTTCTGCCTTCCAAGGTGCCTGTGTTCGCCGGTGAGTCCGGCATCTGCGTCGGCTGCGGCGTGGCTACCCTGTCCATCAGCTACTACGATCTGGGCTATGCCACCGGCAAGATGGCTGCCAAGGTCCTCACCGGTGAAGCAAGCATAAGCGAAATGCCTGTGGAATTTGCGCCCCAGGTTACCAAGATGTATAACCCCGATAACTGCGCGGCCCTGGGCATCACCATTCCCGACGGCTACGAACCCTTGAGCTGAGATTAAGGAAGGCTCCCTCCGGGGAGCCTTTTCCGACTGCCTTGACAAAAAACAAATGAGGTAACTGCGGATGAATTTTTTCCTGTCCCTTTTCAACTCCTTGCCCGGTGCCGTGACCCAGGGCCTCCTGTGGGGCATCATGGGCATCGGCGTCTATGTGACCTACCGGATCCTGGATGTGGCGGACCTGACGGTGGACGGCACTCTGGCTACCGGCGGCGCCCTGTGCGTCATGCTGATGCGCCTGGGCTGCAATCCCTGGATCGCCCTGCTGTGCGCCTTTCTCGCGGGCATGCTGGCGGGCCTTGTCACGGGCCTCTTCCATACCCGCTGCGGCATCCCCGCCATCCTGGCCGGTATTCTGACCCAGCTTGCCCTGTACTCCGTGAACCTGCGGCTTATGGGAGGCAAGGCCAACCTGCCCATCAGCGTGGATAAGTATGACCTGCTGGTTTCCCAGCGGTATGTCCGGGAGCTTTCCCTGCGCAACCCCCTGCCTCTGGCGATTCTTTTCCTGGTGGTGATGATCGCCGCACTGTACTGGTTCTTCGGCACCGAGTACGGCAGCGCTCTGCGGGCCACCGGCGCCAATCCCCACATGGCCCGTGCCCAGGGTATCAACACGGGAGCAAAGGTCACCGTGGGTCTGATGCTGTCCAACGGCCTGGTGGCCGCCTCCGGCGCGCTGCTTGCCCAGTACCAGGGCGCGGCGGACGTGAATATGGGCCGGGGCGCTATCGTCATCGGCCTGGCTGCCGTGATTATCGGCGATGTGCTGCTGGGCAAGCTGGTGCACAATTTTGCCCTGAAGCTGGGCACGGTGGTTGTGGGCGCGGTGATCTACTATGTGGTGATCCAGCTTGTGCTCCAGCTGGGTCTGAACACCAATGACCTGAAGCTGCTCACCGCCCTGGTGGTGGCTGTATTCCTGGCGGTTCCCTACTGGAAGGCCCAGGTGTTCCGGAAAAAGCAGGTAACGGGAGGTGGCGGAAATGCTTGAGCTGAAAAATATCCGCAAAACCTTTAATCCCGGCACCGTCAATGAAAAGGTGGCCCTGAATGACCTGAACCTGACCCTGAACGATGGGGATTTCGTCACCGTCATCGGCGGCAACGGCGCGGGCAAGTCCACCATGCTGAATCTGATCGCCGGAACGTTCCTGCCGGACTGCGGACAAATTCTGCTGGACGGAAAGGACATCACGCGGCTTCCCGAGCATAAGCGGGCGGAGTATCTGGGGCGGGTGTTCCAGGACCCCATGATGGGCACCGCCGCTACCATGCAGATCGAGGAGAATATGGCCCTGGCTGCCCGTCGGGGCATGAAAAGGACCCTGCGCCCCGGCATTACCCGGGCGGACCGGGAGGACTACCGGGAGCGGCTGAAGCTGTTGGGCCTGGGCCTGGAAAACCGGATGACCACCAAGGTGGGTCTGCTTTCCGGCGGACAGCGCCAGGCGCTGACCCTGCTCATGGCCTCCCTCCGGCGGCCCAAGCTGCTGCTCCTGGACGAGCACACCGCCGCCCTGGATCCCAAGACCGCGGCCAAGGTGCTGGATGCCACCCAGCGGATTGTGGAAGCCAGCGACCTCACCACCCTGATGATTACCCACAACATGCGCGACGCCATCGCCTACGGCAACCGCCTGGTGATGATGTACGAGGGCAGGATTGTGGTGGATGTCAGCGGGGAGGAAAAGAAGAAGCTCACCGTGGAGCAGCTGCTGAATCTGTTCAGCCAGGCCTCCGGCTCCGACGAAGCCGACGACAAGCTCCTGCTTTCCTGAATAACAACGAACCTCCCACGGCAAACTGCCATGGGAGGTTCCCTTTTGTAAAAGTGTGTATCGCCAATCCTCAGCAACTGACAAATTGGGAATTTGTCGGGGCGTTTTAGCAGTGGTACACGGTGTCGATGCGGTACGCGCTAAGGGCTCCCCTGTGTAAGGGGAGCTGTCAGCGAAGCTGACTGAGGGGTTGTAACGGTGGACTTCCCTATCTACCCATCGTCAGAACGGACAGTGTCCTTTGTGACCCCTTTTCGCCGATTCGTTGTCAGTATGAAAACATTTTACTGCACAATCCCTCAGGCCCTCCGGGCCAGCTCCCTTTACACAAGGGAGCCTTTGCCGTGTCCCATTTTCCACCCGCTCACCATTCATCAAACAGCTCGCCAAATTCCAAATTTGCCGCACTGCCGCGCTGCGGTCTCAGAAAATCTGCATATCGCCGAGAATAGCCGTATCGGGGCCGTAGTAGCCGCCGAAGGTGGTGACGTCCCCGGACAGGCGGATTCCCGCGAGAACCTGGCTCAGCTTGCCGCTGATGGAGATACCGGTGACGGGGATCACCTTGCCCGCGGTGTGGTAATAGGCAAGCCTGACTTCGCCGCCGATATAGTCGTTATAGAAATCTACCTGCAGGCCCGACATGGACAGTACCTCGAGCCAGCTCCCTTCCGGCGTTTTTGCGGTGCCCGGGTCTACCAGGCAGCAGGGAAGATTGCCCGTGGGCACCTCACCTAAGTACTGGCTGAAACGGTTGGAGCCGTAGTAGTTCACCGCTTTGCCGTCTTCAACCAGACGGATGGAGCCGAGAGAAAGGCCGTCGCTGTCGAATTTCGCGCTGCGGACGCTGCCCGGCGCCTGCCCCGCCATGGTGATGCCAATGGGGTCGCCGGTACGGTTTTTCTGAATGGCGTCGCCCTTCCGGAACAGGTTGGTATGGGAATA
This sequence comes from Oscillospiraceae bacterium, assembly GCA_016302405.1. GTDB lineage: Bacteria > Bacillota > Clostridia > Oscillospirales > Oscillospiraceae > Faecousia. The sequence continues at coordinate 627 of JAEDNR010000086.1, read as the reverse complement.
GACTGACGCGTTGTTCAGGTTGTTCGCGATGCTGCGGAACAGGTTCTCCAGCTCCTGGGCGTGGAGGACGCAGGGACCCTCCAGGGGGAAGTCCGGGGTCACGGCCTCGTACCGGGCCTTTACCTGGGCCATTTTTTCGCCGATCTCCCGGTGGAGCGCCGCTTCATCCAGGGTGCCGAAGTTATACTGTTCATACAGCTCCACGCTCTGCTTTTCCCCGTTGTAGGTGGGGATGGCTTCCACCATAGCGTCGTAGCGGAGCTGGGTTTTCAGAAGCCCGCAGCTGTTGCAGACAGTCTCCGTGTGCTTGTTTACAAAAATTTCCACGGAGTTCAGGGCGGCGTGGGCGATGTCGTTGGCCCCGAATACGCCCTGGGCGATTTTCGCTGCCAGATCCTCGGGGGCGTAATCGGCAAAATTGCTGGGCACCGCATAGTCTCCGGTTTCACCGGCGGGCAGGGTGTATGCCTGGTTGTCAATCAGCAGAGCCTTGTCCACCGCTTCCGCAATCAGCGCCTTCAGCTGCTCCGCCGTGGTGGAGGGGTAGACGTAGAACTGGGCATCGCCCTTGTATTCGCCGTGGTCCGCGTAGACCGTGACCTCCTTGTCGCAGGTGTCGGTGCGGCG
>JAEDNR010000085.1 GCA_016302405.1 Oscillospiraceae bacterium | reverse complement strand
CGTTCCTCATCCGCCCCTGCGGGGCACCTTCCCCCCGGGGGAAGGTATTGGCCCGACAAATTCCAATTTCACGATCAGCTTATTAGGGTCTATCTGAAAACCGTCAACATGCCCAAACAGCGGGTCTTTTCCGCCTGCTGTACGCCATTTTTCCTTGCAATACACAAAGTATTCCTGCGGAAAAATGACTTCATCAGACGAAAAATCCCTCGCTGTTGGTCATATTTCCGGATTTCAGATAGACCCTAAACAGCCGATAACCTATTCGGAATTATTTCAAAAATCGTCCCCGTAGGGACACAACAATTGTCAACTGTCAATTGTCAATTCGGCGGCCCTGCGGGCCGGGCTTCGCCTTTCTTTTCACCCGGGAGGTGGTATACTGGTGACGCAAGCGGATATTACCTTTATGACCGAAGCCCTGGCGCTGGCCCGGGAGGCTGCAGCGGAGGGGGAGGTGCCCGTGGGGTGCGTGGTCACTCTGGGGGACCGGATCGTAGGCCGGGGCCGCAACCGTCGGGAAAAAGACCGCACCGCCCTGGCCCATGCGGAGCTGGAAGCCATCGGGGAGGCTTGTAACACCTTAGGCGGGTGGCGGCTGTGGCAGTGCACCCTGTATGTCACATTGGAGCCCTGCCCCATGTGCGCCGGGGCCATCATCAACGCCCGGATCCCCAGGGTGGTCTACGGGGCTGGGGATCCCAAGGCCGGGGCCTGCGGCTCGGTATGCAGCCTCTTTTCCATGGCCTTTAACCACCACCCCCAGGTGGAATCCGGTGTCATGGAGGAAGAAGCCGCCGCTCTTTTGCGGGATTTCTTCCGCGCCCTCCGGGAGAAAAGGAAAACCCTGCCGGATTAATTTGAAAGTGCGGAAAATTGGAATTTAGCGGGTCGGCGGCGCAGCCGTCCTTGCCTCTCCCTTTGGGAGAGGTGCCCCCCGAAGGGGGGCGGAGAGGGCCCTCTCAGTCACGGCTTAAGCCGTGACAGCTCCCCCATAGGGGGAGCCAAGGCGTTTTGAGGGAATCCTCCAAATTCCAATCTGTCGTATTGCTGTGGGAAGCCGATAACACAGAAAATAAAATCAAAACGCAGAGAACAAAAAGGGACAGGCTCCCAACCTTGTTCTCTGCGTTTTTCATCAGGAAAGGAGGTTTCTTTGGTATGGATCTGAACCGGCGGGCGAAGCGGGTTGGGCTGACGGCAATCGCCTTTGCCCTGCTCCTGCGGCTGTACGACGCCGGGGTGTTCCGGTGGGCGGCGGAGCAGCTTACGGCCCCGGATACCGCCGCCTTTCTCCTGTTTCTGGAAACCGGGCGGCGGGAGCGCGAAGCGGAGGGCTTCGACTTTTCCTTTCTTCCTGAGTCCGCCGCCCCGGCCTTCGCGGCACAGACCCTGCCGGAGACGGATTCCGAATCCGCCCCCGAGACCGAACCTCCCACGTCTTCGGAAAGGGACGCGGTCAGTGTCTACTATGCCTGCTCCCTGCGGCCGGATCTGGACAAGCTCCTGTCCCTGCCCCTGACCCTGGACCTGTCCGGGGAGGCCCCCACGGTGCTGATCCTGCACACCCACACCACCGAAAGCTACACAAAAGCCGGGGAGGACTATGTGGAAGTCTCGGATTACCGCACCCTGGACGAAAACTACAACATGCTCTCCATCGGCGCGGAGGTGGCGAGGCGCCTGGAAGCGGGGGGCGTGACCGCCATTCAGGACCGGAGCCTTCACGACTACCCCTCCTACAACGGCTCCTATTCCGACGCCCGGAAATCCATCCGGAAGTACCTGGCGGAGTACCCCACCATCCGGCTGGTGCTGGATCTCCACCGGGACGCGGCGGACACGCCCTCCGGGCAGCTGCGGACCCTGGCAAGTACCGGCGCGGGAGACTGCGCCCAGCTCATGCTGGTGATGGGAAGCTCCGCCTCAGGGCGGAAGCACCCTGACTGGGAGCAGAACCTGTCTCTGGCCCTGAAGCTTCAGGCGGTGCTGGAAAGAAACGACCCGGGGATCACCCGTTCCACCGTGCTCCGGGCCCAGCGGTTTAACCAGGATCTTTCTCCCGGCTGCCTGCTTGTGGAGGTGGGGGCCGCCGGAAACACCCACGCCGAAGCCCTCCGGGCGGCGGATGCCCTGGCCGAGGGGATTTTGTCCCTGGCTGCGGAGAATAGCCCTTGAGAACCCGGAAAAAATGTGGTATAGTGCGCAGTAAGAGCGGAGTTTTCCGCCGAAGATACCTGATCGGAGGGATCCTGGGTGAAAAAAAGAAAAAGCACAAGAGTTCTCATGATTATCCTTTCTGTCATTATATTCCTGTCCCTCCTGGCGGCGGCGGGCTTTGGGATCTGCTACAGCCTGGTGGAAAAGCGGCTGGAGGGCTGCCGGATCCTGGCGGACTTCGTTAAGCAGGAGGAAATGGAACTGCGGGCGGAGGTGTCCGCGGATCTGGGGGGCACTTCCTTTACAGGAAGCTTTCCGGTGTTTCGCCGGCAGACGGAGGAGGGCAGCTTCTTTGGCGTTACCTGGGAGAATCAGACCCTGTACCTCCGGGAAAATGTATTTTATCTGAGTAACGGCCGGGCCTTCCGGATTTCCGCCCAGCTTCCCCAGGGGGAGGCACTGTTGGAGCAGGCCCAGCTGGTGCTCTCCGCGTCCAAAGTGACCCGGGAGAAGTCAGGAGCGCTGACGGTATACCGGGCGGAGGCAGGGCTCGACCAGGCCAAGGCGATTCTCAAATACCTGTCTCCCCAGACGGCGGAAAAAATGTCCATCATCGACAGCCTGGTGGTCACCCTCACGGCAGAGGACCGGACGCTGCGGGACCTGACCGTCACCGCCGCCGGTTCCGATGGCACCAGCCCCTACACCCTGAGCCTGACCCTGACGGTGCTGGACCCCGGCACCCTGGATACCGCCATCCCCCAGGCAGTGCTGGAGGCGGTGAAGAATCCCGGGGACATAATCACCCTGCGGTGGGACCCGGACGCCCTGCCCCTGCTGCGGAGCGTGCTGGCCCTGGCCTCCCGGAACGACTTCCAGGCGGAGCTGGGGATGAAGCTGGAATGCGGCATTTTCTCCTTCTCCAACAGCCTGGAGATACAATACAATTCCGGTGTACAACCGGGGATCGGACGCCTGGCGGGAGACATGCTGGAATTCTACTTCTCCGGCAGCAAGCTGTGCACCGCGGGAGGGAAGCTCCTGACGGAGTATGACGAGGTCCGGTTTGACCGGCTCCTGGCACTGGCCCTGCCGGTGCTGGTGGAGGGAAAGGTGGAAAGCCTTCGCAGCGGGGACAGCGGACAGTACACCATGCCCCTGACCCGGGAGGAGCTGGACATGATCGCCGCCGCCGTAGCCTCCCAGGCCGCCGGGCTGACGATCAACCTGACGGAGGGGACCCTGGAGGCCCGGGTGACAGATAACCGCCTGGCCGTGGTCAGCTTTACCTGCAATGGCTCGGTGCCCATCCTCAGTGCCGACATCCCTGCGGGGGTGACGGTGACATTGCATCCGGCGATAACCCCCAAAACCCTTATCATTCCCGACGCCGTCCGCGCTGCCCTGGGCGGGGAGGAATGAAATGTACATCATCCCCCGGAAACGGCTAATGCCGCTTCCGGGGGATTTTTCCGTGGACAGAGGAATAAATTGGAATTGAATTGACAATTGACAATGAACAATTGACAATTAAGGAATCCCTGCGGGATGATTTAAAAAAAAGAATTTGAACGAAAACAAAAGGAATTCTTTTAAAATCGTCCCGTAGGGACACAACAATTGTCAACTGTCAATTGTCAATTGTCAATTCGGCGGAGCCGCTAAATTCCAATTTTCCGCGCCGCTGTGTTCACCTGACAGATCAATTGCCCTTGCCCGGCGTCATTTTTCGCCGTATCCCGGCCCGGAAAGTCTATTGCCTTTTTGCTTTCCCTGGGCTATAATGATTTTAAATCAATAAACAACAAAGGAGAAATTGCTATGGACATTCGGTACTCTGCCAACCAGCGCGACGTGAAGCGCTACACCACTCAGGAGCTGCGCGACGAGTTCCTGATCCAGAACCTGTACCGCCCCGACGAGGTGGTGGCCGTTTACAGCCATGTGGACCGGATGGTCACCCTGGGCTGTATGCCCGTAAATGAGGTGGTGCCCCTGGACAAGGGCATTGACATCTGGGCCAATTTCGGAACCCAGTATTTCCTGGAGCGCCGGGAGCTGGGGATGTTCAATATCGGCGGCGCGGGCAAGGTTACCGTGGACGGCACCGTCTACCCCATGGGCTACAAGGACTGCCTGTACATCACCCGGGGCGCCAGGGTCGTGACATTTGAAAGCGACTGCGGCGAGAGCCCTGCCAAGTTCTACATGGTTTCCGCCCCCGCCCACTGCTCCTACGAGACCCGGCTGATCAAACTGGCCGACGCTGCCAAGCGGCCCCTGGGCGCCATGGAGACCAGCAACAAGCGCACCATCAACCAATTCATTCACCCCTCCGTGCTGAAGACCTGCCAGCTGTCCATGGGCATGACCGTCCTGGAGCCGGGCAGCGTCTGGAACACCATGCCCGCCCACACCCACGAGCGCCGCATGGAGATCTACACTTACTTTGAGATCCCCGAGGGCAACGTGGTCTTCCACATGATGGGCGAGGGCCAGGAGACCCGGCACATCGTCATGCACAATGAGGACGCGGTGATTTCTCCCTCCTGGTCCATTCACGCCGGTGCCGGCACCAGCAACTACACCTTTATCTGGGCCATGGGCGGCGAGAACCAGGCCTTTGACGACATGGACAACATTGCCGTCACCGACCTGCGCTAAAACTATGCTTGCAGCCACACCCCCCATGGGCTGGAACTCCTGGGACTGCTGGGGCCCCGCTGTTACGGAAGAAACGGTGCGGAAAAACGCCGATTTCATGGCCCGGCACTTAAAGCAGTTCGGCTGGGAGTATATCGTGGTGGACATTCAGTGGTATGAGCCGGGGGCGGGAAGCTTTCAGTACCGCCCCTTTGCCCCCCTGTGCATGGATGGCTTTTCCCGCCTTGTCCCCGGGGAAAACCGGTTTCCCTCCGCCGCGGGCGGCAAGGGCTTCGGTCCCCTGGCAGATTACGTTCACGCCCTGGGCCTGAAATTCGGTATCCACATCATGCGGGGCATCCCCCGGCAGGCAGTCCACGCCGGAACCCCCATTCTGGGCTCCCATGTAACCGCCCGGGACATTGCCCGGAATAGCGTTTGCAGCTGGAATACGGACATGTACGGCGTGGATCCCGGCAAAGAGGGGGCAAAGGAATACTACGACAGTCTCTTTGCCCTCTACGCTTCCTGGGGCGTGGACTTTGTCAAGTGCGACGACATCTGCCGGGAGCTTCCCCGTGAGGAAGCGGAGCTGGAGCTGATCAGCCGGTGCCTGCGCGGGTGCGGCAGGGACATGGTGCTGAGCTTGTCCCCCGGCCCTGCCCTGCCGGAAAAGGCGGAGGTGTACAGAAAAACCGCCAATATGTGGCGGATCACCGACGATTTCTGGGACGACTGGGAACTGCTCTATGACATGTTCCGCCGGGCAGACACCTGGGCGCACCTTTCCTGCCCCGGCGGCTGGCCGGACGCGGACATGCTGCCCCTGGGCCCCCTGCGGCAGAATGAGGATAGAAAGGAACGGACCCGGTTTACCCCGGCGGAGCAGAAAACCATGCTGACCCTGTGGAGCATTTTCCGCTCCCCCCTGATGATCGGCGGGGACATGCCCGGCTTCGACAAATTTACCCTGGGTCTTCTGACAAACCCGGGAATTCTGGAAATGCACCGCCTTGCCCGCCGCTCCCGGCAGGTAAAGCGGCAAAAAGACGCAGCCGGGGAACTGGTGATCTGGGCGGCGGACCGGGAGGTGGGAGGCCAGTATGCCGCCCTCTTTAATTTGGGGGATTCGCCCCGGGAGCTGGTCCCGGCGGCAGAACCGGGCTTTGAAAAGGCAGAAGCCTTTACCGATCTGTGGAGCGGGGAGATTGTATCTGCAACTGTCCCCATGACGCTTCCGCCCCACGGGGCCGCGGCCTACCGGATCGGCTGAGAAAACCGTCGGGTCAACGCGACAAATTCCCAATTTACCTGTTTGCCGCGTAAACCCGATATGCATATAAAATTGGAGGAAAACGCTGTGAAGACCGCAAAAGTGATTGTTGACCGGGATTTTCAGGTGAGCCGCATTGACAAAAGAATCTACGGTTCCTTTATTGAGCACCTGGGCCGTGCCGTCTATGAGGGCATCTACCAGCCCGGAAGCAAATTTGCCGACGAGGAGGGCTTCCGGAAGGACACCCTGGAGCTGGTGCGGGAGCTGAATGTGCCCATTGTCCGCTACCCCGGGGGCAACTTCGTTTCCGGCTACCGGTGGGAAGACGGGGTGGGGCCGAAAGAAAACCGGCCCGCCCGCCTGGAGCCTGCCTGGAGCGTGGTGGAGACCAACGAGGTGGGCCTGGGGGAATTTTCCAATTGGGCGGACAAGGCCGGGACCCAGGTGATGATGGCGGTGAATCTGGGAACCCGGGGCATCCAGGAGGCGGCGGACCTGCTGGAATACTGCAACCTGGACAAGGGCACCCGGATGAGCGAGCTGCGTAAGCAGCACGGCCGGGAGAAGCCCTACGGTTTCAAGCTCTGGTGCCTGGGCAACGAAATGGACGGCCCCTGGCAGATCGGCCACAAGACCGCCCGGGAATACGGCAGGCTCGCGGACGAGACCGCCAAGCTGATGAAAACCATCGACCCCAGCATTGAGCTGGTGGTCTGCGGCAGCTCCGGCTCGGGTATGCCCACCTTTGGCCAGTGGGAGGCCACGGTGCTGGACGAATGCTATGACAGTGTAGACTATGTGTCCATGCACACCTACTACGCGGACCACGAGCACGACACCCGGACCTTCCTGGCAAGCTCTGAGGACATGGACCGGTTCATCACCGATGTGTGCGCGGCCTGCGACTATGTGAAGGCCAAAAAGCACAGCAATAAGACCATCAACATCTCCTTTGACGAGTGGAACGTGTGGTACCACTCCGCTCAGCAGGACAGGAAGCTCCCAAAATGGGTCCGGGCCCCTCACCAATTGGAGGATGTGTACGATTTTCAGGACGCGCTGCTGGTGGGCAGCATGCTCATCACATTGCTTCGCCACGCGGACCGGGTGAAGGTCGCCTGCCTTGCCCAGCTGGTGAATGTGATCGCCCCCATTATGACCTCTGATACGGGGGCCTGGCGGCAGACCATCTACTATCCTTACCTGCTCACCGGGAAGTACGGACAGGGCATCGTCCTGCAGACCCTGGTGGACGGTCCCACCTACGAAACGGAGAAGTTCGGTACCGCCCGGTGCGTGGACTGCGTGGCGGTGTACAACGATGAAGCGGACGAGATTGTCGTCTTTGCCGTGAACAAGGATATAGACGAGCCTATCGCCCTGAACCTGGAGCTGCGGCAGTTTGACGGGTACGAGGTCGGGGAGCAGGTTGTTATGGTCTGCGACGATCTGTACGCGGTGAACACCGAGGAAGACCCGGGCAGGGTGGTCCCCCAATGCCGCACCGGCTCCGCCGTCCATAACGGGCACCTGGAAGCGGTGCTGGAAAAGGCCAGCTGGAACCTGTTCCGCCTGCGGCGGGCCGGAATGGACAATTGACAATTTTGGTGTCGCTTTGCGACGGTTTTTATAGCCGCGTGCGGGTATCTCCGTCGTACAGCAGGCCGCAAATCAATTATGGTGTCATTCCGAACCAGTTCTCTTTCCTGGTGTGGGAATCTCCATCGTCATTGTGACAAACGATGGAGATTGCCGCGCCAGGAAAGCGGACTGGCTCGCAATGACCGGGAATTCGATGTTACGCAATAAAAAACATAGGGGCTGTCTCACTAAGGAAAGGTTTCGTCAAATAGCACAAAGAAAAAGAA
>JAEDNR010000084.1 GCA_016302405.1 Oscillospiraceae bacterium | reverse complement strand
ATACCGAGCGGGTGGTGCTGCACGCAGTGAATCTAAATCTAAATGATTGCCGGGGGCAATCATACCAAAATTAAAAGGGTGAAAACGATTACAGGCCACGTTTGTCACGACTTGGCCGCCCGCCCTGCGGGCAAATTCCAATTTGTCGATTTGCTGATTGATCCCGATAAGCAAGAAATAAAGAAAAGATTCGCAAAGAGGAGCGGATGGATATGGACGGACGGGTCAGCATCGTTGGATGCGAAAACTATGCGCCGGAGACGGTGGAGCGGGCAATGGATGCCCTCTTTGCGCCTCTGGATGCCCTGGGCTGGGTAAAGCCCGGAATGAAGATCGCGGTAAAGGCGAACCTGGTCGTTGCCCACGGCCCGGAGAAAGCAGCCACACCCCATCCGGAGATAGTCTGCGCCCTGTGCCGCCGTCTTACGGAGCGTGGGGCGGAGGTTGTGGTAGGGGACAGCCCGGGAGGCCCCTACCGCAAGCCCTTTCTGGATGCGGTGTACCGGGCAACGGGCATGACCCAGGTCACCCGAACGGGGGCAAGGCTCAACGATGACTTCGGCGAGACTGAGGTGACGGTGCCGGAGGGAAAGATACTGCGCAGCTTCTGGTGCTGTGACTACCTGCTGAAAGCGGACGCCATCATTGACCTGTGCAAGCTGAAGACCCACGCCCTCATGGGCTACACCGGTGCCTGCAAGAATATGTTCGGGGCCATCACCGGGACCCACAAGACGGAGTTTCACTACCGCTTTCCCACCCATGAAGCGTTTGCTTCCATGCTGGTGGACCTGTGCGGTTATTTAAAGCCCCGGCTTTCCATCTGCGATGGTGTGCTTGCCATGGAGGGAAACGGCCCCTCCTATGGGGATCCCCGGCATGTGGGCGTGCTGCTGGCTTCTTTCAATCCTCATGCCCTGGACCTGCTGGCGGCAGACCTCATCGGTTTGGGAAAAGACGGCGTACCCACCCTTGCCGAGGCGGCGGATCGTGGGCTAATCCCGGGAAATGCCCGGGCGCTTACCCTGTTCGGGGACCCGGAGCCCTTCCGGGTGCCGGATTTCAAGCTCCAGCCCCCGGTGGATATTCGCTTCTGGGGCCTTCGCAGCGAGTGGTTCCACCGGCTGGCAAAGGGAATGCTGGTCACCAGGCCCAAGCCGGACAAAACCTGCGTGGGCTGCGGAAAATGCGCCATTGGCTGTCCTGCCAAGGCCATCACCATGGTAAACGGGCGGCCGAAAATTGACCGGAACAAGTGCATCAGCTGCTTCTGCTGCGGCGAGTTTTGCCCCAAGGGAGCCATGAAAGCCTACGAGCCTTTTGTTGGCAGACTGACCCGGGGGAAGCGGAAGAAAAAACGGAGCTGACTGCTTGCGTTCAAAACAGACATAAAAAAACCAGACTGCAAATGCAGCCTGGTTTTTTGTGTCAGAAAGGAAATGTCAGACCTCCAGGGAACCGCTGGTGAGCCGCTCGCCGGTATCGCCGTTAAAGAGCTGGTACTTATTCCCGGAGAAGCCCATTTTCAGGGTCTCGCCGGACTTAAAGTCCACATCGCCGAAAATCACGGAGGTCAGACGCTGAGCGCCCACCTTGGTGACCAGAATGGTCTCCATGCCGGAGGGGAGGGAGGACTCCACCTGGACATTCACCGCGTTTTCATCCTGCTGTTTCAGGAACTCAGGCCGGACACCCAGCACCACCTTGCCGCTTTCGGGCAGGGCAATGGATTCGTTGGGCCGGAAGGTCAGCTGCAGGTCGGCACTGGTCAGCTTTACGGCGTCGCCTGCCAGCTGGGCAGCCATGGGAATGAGATTGATGCTGGGGTTTCCCACAAAGTCCGCGGTAAAGAGGTTCGCGGGCTTGCCGTACAGCTCCAGGGGAGAGCTGTACTGCTGCAGGACACCCAGCTTCATCAGGCAGATCCGGGTGGACAGGGTCATAGCCTCCAGCTGGTCATGGGTAACGTAGATGAAGGTCGCGCCGGTCTGCTTGTGCAGCCGCTTCAGCTCCGCCCGCATATCGTTGCGGAGCTTGGCGTCCAGGTTAGAAAGAGGCTCGTCCATCAGAAGCACCCGGGGATTGGGGGCCAGGGTACGGGCAATGGCTACACGCTGCTGCTGGCCGCCGGAAAGCTCCGCGGGATAGCGGTCAACGTACTCCTCGATACGCATGGCCTGGCAGATCTCTTTTACCCGGTTTTCGATCTTTTTCTTGTCCCACTTCATGTTCTCCAGACCGAAGGCAATGTTCCTGCGGACGGTCATGTGGGGCCACAGAGCGTAGTTCTGGAACAGGAAGCCCACGTTCCGTTTATCCGGGGAGACGTTGATGCCCTTTTCGTTGGAGAAAACGCAGGTGTCGTCAAAGTAGATTTCACCCTCGGTGGGGGTCTCGAGACCCGCGATCATACGCAGGGTGGTGGTCTTGCCGCAGCCGGAGGGGCCCAGCAGGGAGACAAAGTGCCCGTCTTCGATGGTAAGGTTCAGCTCATCCACCGCCTTAGAGCCTTTGGAGAACTGTTTGGTAATATTGACAAGTCTGATTGTTGGCATTTTATTTTCCTCCTACGCCCTTTTCAATGGAAGCGCCCGTGAGCTTTTCCACGACGAAATTCACCAGCAGCACAATAAAGATAATCAGCAGGTTGATGGCATTGCCGTACTGGGACCAGCCCTTTTCATCATAGAAGAACAGCAGGGTGGTCAGCACGCGGTTGTTTGCCGTGACCAGAATGACGAACAGGCTCAGTTCCCGCATGCAGGAAACAAACGGGAGAAGATAGCCGGATACAATGGTGGATTTCTGGATGGGAACGATGATCCGTGTCATCCGCTTCCACCATGGGATACCCATGATCACACCTGCTTCCTCTATCTCCGGTGAGAGCTGCAGCATGGAGTTGACGCCGCTGCGGGAGGCCATGGGCAGATACTTGACCGTGCCGATCAGTGCCAGCAGGGCAAAGGTTCCGTACAGGGAGGGAATGAAGCCCCGCTGCTGAGAGAACATGGACAGGTAAATGGCGGAGAACGCCATGGAGGGGATCAGATAGGGAATAAAGGTCAGGTTCTCCACGAACCGGCTCAGGGTGCTGCCCCGGCGGCGGACGATGGAGTAGCCAGCCAGGAAGCCCACGGTACCGGCGCCCAGAGCGCAGGTAAAGGACAGCTTCAAAGAATTAAACAGGGTCTTCCAGACATCGGCGTTGCGCAGGATGCCTGCCTTGTCCTGGTAATCGTTGCCGCCCTTGGAAATGCCGATCCAGAAGTCCAGGGTCATATTGGACAGGTGGTAGTTGCCGTCCGTCAGGATGACCGACTGGAGCACGAAGGAGATCATGGGGATAACGGACATGCACAGTACCACCAGCGTTACCAGCAGAGAGACCACAGTCCGTGCTTTTTTCAGGTGGAACAGGGAGATATTTGCGCTCTTGCCGGTGACGGTGGCATAGGATTTCCGGGTACCGATCATATACTGGTTTGCCAGCATGATGGCAACGGAAATCACCATCATAAGGATGGCGATGATATAGCCCACGCCGGGGTTTGTTCCCTGGATGGTGGAGTACATTTCCGTAGTCAGCACATAGTAGCGCACCGGCAGACCCAGGAACTGGGGCACCGCGAAGGAGCTCATGCCGCTGGAAAATACCAGGATAACCGTGCTCATGACTGCGGGCATGACCATGGGAATGGTGATCCTTGTGAACATCCGGGCCTTATTGGTTCTGAGGATAATGGCCGCTTCTTCCAGGTTGGCATCCATATTTCTCAGGACGCCGCCGATGAGAATATAGGCAAAGGGGGAGTAGTGCAGGCCGGTGGTGACAATGATGGGGAAAGGACCGTAGGCAAACCAGTCGGGAATGGTGATGCCGGTGAGGGCGGTGAAAATACCGGGAGCGCCGCCTACCACGGCGTTCTTAAAGAAGTTCCGCCATGCCAGTGCCAGGGTCCAGGAGGGCATGATGTAGGGGAAGATGAAGAGCTTCGTCAGGACTTTCTTCCACTTGAGGTCGGTCCGGGTAACCAGCCAGGCAAAGCCGCCGCCGATGACGATGGCGACAACACAGGACAGAGCCGAGGTGTACAGGCTGTGCCACAGAGGCTCCCAGATCAGAATTTTACTGTAATCGCTGGCGAAAGCCCGGAGCCAGTGATAGAGGGTAAAGCTGCCAACCGGCTGGCCGACCCTGGATTTTTCCGAGGCGTGGACCACAAAGGTGTCGCCCACAATGGAAAAAAGAGGCAGAATCACCAGGTAGGTCAGTGTGACCATCAGAACGATCAGCAGGATGTTATAGGGCTTGCTGAAAAAGGTTTTTATCTTGTTTAGCGTTTTCTTCATTTCTCAAACTCCCTGATGCGAGTTGCAGCGGCGGGGCTGCCGCACAAACCTGCGGAAATATGGAGGAAAGGGATGGCACTGGGCCATCCCTTTCCAATGCTTCGTTCGCTACAGTAAGAAGATTTTTTACTTGATCAGCTTAATGAAGTCTTCCACATCCGCGCGGTGGGCAGCGGCGTAGATGGGATCTTCCTGAATCAGGATCTTCTTCCACTCGGTCACAGGCAGGTCGCCCTCGGTAACGGCCAGGGACTGGTTGCCGGAGTAGTCGCCCATACGGCCGGACATTCCCTTGTACACGGAACCGTCACGCTGGGTGGTGGTGCCGTCGCCGACCCAGCCTTCCTCGGTGAACAGCCATACCAGGAAAGCCTTCGCCAGCTCCGGGTTATCGGCGTTCTTGGTGATCAGGCCGTAGATGGGATAAATGAAACCGGCAACGGGATCCATTTCCTTAACGTAGTCCAGGGTGTAGTTACCGGGATTCTTGGTGGAATCCTTACGGTTCTTGATGTACTTGTTCAGGGTGATGAGAGCGGACCACTTGGTATCGGATTCCTGCTCGGGGTTGCCGATCGCCTTGGCGATATCGCCGTCGGAATCGCCCAGGACAGCGCCGTTCTGGTACATCATCTTGATCCACTGATAACCGGCGTTGGGGCAGTCGGAATCCAGAACGATGTCGGTGCCGTAGTAGGCCTTATAAGCGTCAGCCATCTTGGCGGCGTTCTCGTCGGAGGTCAGCATGACCAGGAAGTTCATGTTGACGCCTTCCTTTTCGGGGTTCTTCATCTGCACGGTGCCGGCGTACTGCGGATCGGTGGCGTACCAGATGTTGGAGATTTCGCCGTTAGCCACATAGTCGGTGCTGTAAATGAAGACCTTGTTGCAGTAGTCCCAAACCAGCAGAGGCTCGCAGTCAGCGCCCACAGCGTCCAGGATCTCCTGGTTGTACCAGTTGTAGACATAGCCCTCGTCCACCAGTTCGGAGACGGTCCGGGCGCCATCCTGAATGAAGATGACATCGGCGCCGGAAACTCCGCTGGAGACTTCGGTGGCAACCTGGGTGATCTGGTTGTTGTCGCCGATCTGGGTGCCTTCCACCATGTTGATGTCAATGCCGAACTTGTTGGCAAAAGCCTCAACGGCGCTGACGGCCACGGAGTGGGTGCTGTAAATGGTGAGCTTGTTGCCGTTTTTCTTGCCGGCTTCCAGCAGCTCTTCGAAGGTGGTCTGATCCACGGCGGGAGCCTCAGTCTCGGGAGCGGCAGTTTCCTGAGGGGTATTGTCCGCAGCGGGAGCAGGGGTAGTAGCAGGCTCCTCGGTCTTCGCGCAGGCGCACAGCCCCAGAAGCATTACCATAGCCAAGAGGATTGCGATAATCTTTTTCATTTCATTTCCTCCATGTTCTGATTTTACCTGAGAAAACTCAAGCTGTGCATAATTATACAACTTTTGACAAGAAATGCAATGAAAAGCTGCGCCGGATTCTATCTTTCTACGTATACAACAAAATTTTTGTAAAATCTTTGTAAAATTTGATGGTTGATTTTTTTACAAACCTCTATACAATAGCCGTTCAGCAGCAGACCGGTCGCGAGGAGTTACCCGTTTTTCATTTCCCGGCATCTTCTCTTCCTCCACAGGAAGCCGTCCGTGTATCCCGGTATTTTCTGGCTTTTAAAATGGGGAGGATGGTCAGCAGGACCAGCCCGGCGCCGACGATCAGCAGGGTGTGGGTGGGAAGATAAGCGGTAAAGCCGTTCTCGTCCACAAATTCCCCGCTCTTTTTGATGATGGGATTGGAGATCAGGGGGGCGATCACCATGGGGATCAGAACGAAGAACAGGATCCTTATTCCCTCAAACTGGCCCCGGGCATCCTCGGGATAAAGCTGCTTGCTCCAGACCGTAATGCTTTGCAGGAACAGGACATACCCTAAGCCCATGAGAAACACGCCGCCCAGGAGCACGGGATTCCACAGGGCTTGGGGGTTGATATTTTCCGGGCGGACAAAGAAGCCCAGGGCCGCCACACCCAGACTGTTGATGATCGTGGCGGCAAGACAGAGCACGGGAGCCTTCCCCCGGTTGAGAAGCCGGGTGCCTGGGATGGTAAAGAGCATGGCGAGGACTAGGGCGATCCCCTCCACATAGCCCATCATGTCCGGGGAGAAGCCAAGATAGTAGATCATGTAGTTGCCGATGTGGGTAAAATACATGTTGAAGGCAATGAAGAACACCGCCAGGGCCAGATTGACCCAAGCAAGCTCCCTGTTTTGGATATATCCCCGGAAATCGAAAATGCTGAAAAACTGACTGGCGAAGCTTCCCCGGCGGCTGGGCTTCAGGTCGGGGCTGTCCGCCATGGCAAAAAGGCAGTAGATGCCAAAGGCGATGACCACAAGGCCCATGACGAAGAAGAGCCGCATGTAGTTGTCGTCGCTGCCCACCAAAATGCCCCCCAGCACGGTGCCAACAATGGTGCCGATGATGGGCTGGGTGGCGAGGGCCGCTCCCAGCTGACCCCGGTTGCCGTCGTTCATGTGGTCGTTTACCCAGGCGTTCAGGCCGATGTCGTTGCCCATGGAGCCGAAGAAGCTCATAACGGCGTCCGCGGCCACCACGGCAAAGCCCACGGCGGTGAGGGCCGCGGCGGCACTGCGGGTCAGAAACTGGGTCATTCCGAAGGCAATGGTAAAGATGCCCCAGAGGATGTACCCCACGGCTACCAGAAGCTTCCGCTTTCCCAGCCGGTCGGAAACGCAGCCGAAAAGAAAGGTGGAGACGGTGGTTGCAGCGGCGGACACGCCCACCATCCAGGAAATGATGGTGGGATCCTTGGCAATCTTGGCGTAGACAAAGGTGTTGAACCACTGGTTTTCCATATTCCAGCAGAGCTGTCCCGCGATGCCCAGACCCCACACCAGGAGCCAGAAATTCAGATTGGACCGTTTCTTGGTTTTCATTGTGTTCTCCCTCCCGGGGTTTGCCAAAAGTCAGAGGACGGCGAATCCCATCCGTCTGTATGCAATGGCAGCCCCCCATACGTCAACAAGCGCTTGGTTTTCCACCACGCAGACGCCGCCGGTTTTGACCATGGTTTCCAGACAACTCCAAAAGAACGCTGCGTATACAGTTTCATTATAAGCGCTTTTTCATAGCTTCGCAAGGGTGAGTTTGCCAAGTGCGGGCAAAGGATGGGGTTTTGCCGGAAGGGTAAATTGGGATTTGGCGGCAGGGCCGACAGCCAAGTCGTGACGAGCGTGATCTGTAATCGTTCCCACCCTTTTAATCTTGGTATGATTGCCCCCGGCAATCATTTAGATTTAGATTCACTGCGTGCAGCACCACCCGCTCGGTATCGTTCTGTGGCGCAACAAATCGGAATTTGCAGAGCTGTTTGTTGAATGGTGTGCGGGTGGATGCGGTACGCGGCCTTGCCCCCCGCACTTGTGAGGGGGGTGTCCCTGCGCTAGCGCAGGGACGGGGGGAGTACGAATTTCCGAAAGCGTCAAATAATTGATCTTTCTGTGTTTACAGTTCCATTCTTCACACTTTTTGTGAAAGGGATGCGGGTGACGCACTCCCCCCGGTACCAGTGTGCGCACTGGTACCACCCCCCTCGTAAACGCGGGGGGCAAGGCGTCTAACC
>JAEDNR010000010.1 GCA_016302405.1 Oscillospiraceae bacterium | reverse complement strand
GAGACTGGATGGGAGCGTACATCTGATCCAGCCATGCGCAGACCAGAGCGGGATTCTCTGCTACAGCGGTAACAACGCAGCGACCGCGGTCAAAACCGGAGGTGAAGGAGCCGTTCTGAGGAGTCAGGTTTCTGACATCAGCAGTCAGCACAGGCATAGGAGCCCAGTCCGTCAGATTTGCAATGTTGGCAACGTCCCAGGAGAAGCAGACGCCGTAGCGACCGGACTTACCCTTGGCAACGTAAGTAGACCATTCGTGGGTGAAGGCTTCGGGATCGATCAGGCCTTCTACGTACAGCTCATGCATCCAAGCCAGGCCCTTTTTGAAGCCTTCCTGGGTTGCGGTGCAGATAACTTCCTTGTTGTCGGTGACTGCAATGTGACGGCCCTTGTCAGGATCGCCGTAGCCTTCGCCGAAGCCGTTGATCAGAACCATGGGGTCCTCACCGCCGGCGTTCATGATGAAGGACATGGGGATGATGTCGCCTTCGATACCGAAGTGCGCCTTCAGATCAGCAGCGTTGTCACGGAAAGCGATCAGAACAGCCTTGAACTCATCAACGTTCTCGGGCATCTTCAGGTTCAGGTACTCCAGCCAGGAAGTGTTGATGAAGCTCATGTAGTCGATGGCCTGAATAGCGGTCTTCTCATAGCCCAGCTGCTCAATCCAGGGCAGCGCCCAGATGTGACCGTTTTCGTCGGTGCACATGGCCTTGTACTCAGGAGCCTGCTCGAAGACCTTGCACAGGTTGGGCATGTACTTGTCGATGTACTCCTCCAGATTGATGATGACACCCTGCTTGGCGTATTTCAGCAGATCGGTATCGCTGAAGCCGGCGTTGAACACGAAGTCGGGCAGGGTTTTGACATTGGCCATTTCAAGGGCAATCTTCTCGCCCCACTGGTCGCTCTGAATGGTTTTCCATTCCACATGGACGTTGGTCTGCTCCTCCAACCGCTTGAAGATGGTGCGGTTGTTGGGCTCGGACTCGGTGCCGACGGGGAAGTTGGTCAGGCCTTTGATGGTGGCGGTTTCCGCCAGAGGGAACTGCAAGGTTGAGGGATCAACATCCAGACCGGCGGAATTGCCGCCGAGAGAACCGCCGCCGCAGCCGGCCAGCAGGGACATAGTCAGAACGGCTGCCAGTGCCAGAGACATCAGTTTTGTAAATTTACGCATTTTTCTTCTCCTTTACGATTCAAAAATGTTGGATTATCCCTTCACGGCACCTGCCATAATGCCGCTGTCAAAATACTTCTGGAAGAAGGGATACAGGATCATCAGGGGAACGCTGGAGATGATAATGGTGGCGTACTTCAGAAGCTCTGCCAGCTGCGCCCGGGCAGCGGTACTCTGCATATCGGAAACCATGCCGGGTTCCGGCTGGCTCTGAATCAGAATGGCCCGCAGCACCAGCTGCAAAGGCTGCTTCGCCGCGTCGTTCAGGTAGATCATGGCGTCAAAGTAGCTGTTCCACATACCCACAAACTGCCACATGGCGATGGTGGCGATGATGGGCATACACAGGGGCAGCAGGATTTTGAAGAAGTAGACCATTTCGGAAGCACCGTCGATTTCGGCGGCCTCCTGCATATCATGGGGAATGCCCATGTAGTAGGTGCGGGCAATAATCATGTTCCAAACGCTGAACGCGCCGGGAATCAGAATGGCCCAGATGGTGTCCAGCATTCCCAGATTGCTGATGAGCAGGTAGGTGGGAATCAGACCGCCGCCAAAGAACATGGTGATGACGAACATGACATTGAAGAAGCCCTTGCCCTTGAAGTCCGGGCGGGACATGGGGTAGGCTGCCAGCAGCGTCACCATGACGGAAATGATGGTGAACAAAACAGAGTAGATCATGGCGTTCTTGAAGCCCGTCCAGATCTGCGCGTTGGACATGACGCGTTCATAGGCCGTCAGCGTCCACTTGCTGAAATCAAAGGTCAGTCCGCTGTTTTGCAGCGTGATGGGGTCGATGAAGGATGCCAGAATGATGTAGACCACAGGCAGGATAATGGCGGCCATGAACAATCCCAGAATGGTATAGGCAAAGGCCATGATCACCTTATCTCCGCCGGAAAGCCGGGAGAATTTGGTATTCATTGTGTTTCTCCTTTCCTCAGACGCCCTTACCGTCGTTGAGTTTCTTCACGATGGTGTTCATGGAAATCAGAAGCACAACATTGATGACGGTGTTAAACAGGCCGACGGCGGTAGAGAATCCATAGTCGCCGTCTATCAGGCCTTTTTTGTAGACATAGGTGGAGATGATTTCGGACGCGTTCAGGTTCAGGTCCGTCTGCAACGCATAGGCCTTCTCAAAGCCGACACTCATGATGTTGCCCACGCTCATGATGAACTGAATCAGCACCGTATCCTTGATGGCAGGCCATTCCACCGCCTTGATCTGCTGGATGATGTTGGCTCCATCCAGGACAGCGGCTTCCTTCAGCTCCTTGCTGGCGTTGGACAGGGCTGCGGTGTAGATGATGGAGGCCCAGCCTGCGCCCTGCCAGATGCCGCTGGCGATGTAGATGGTACGGAAGGCTTCGGGCATCGTCATGAAGTTGTAGTTGGTTCCCAGCAGCATGTTAATCATACCGGTGGGAGACAGCAGGATTCTGACGATACCGCATAGGACGATGACGGAGATGAAGTTGGGCATATACAGTACCAGCTGAATCTTCTGCTTGATGCCGCTGCTGAGAATTCGGTTCAGCAGGAAGGCCAGCAGAATCGGAGCCGGGAACCCCCACAGAAGCCCAAAGATGCTGAGCTTCAGAGTGTTCATCAGATACCGCATAAAGTCCGGGGACGACAGGAACCGGGTAAAGTGGCTGAAGCCAACCCACTCGCTTCCCAGGATACCTCTGATGGGGTTGTATTCTGTAAACGCGATCAAAACGCCGCCCATGGGGATGTAGCGGAAAATGACGGTCAACAGAACCGCGGGCAGCATAAAGATTACATACAGCTGCCAATGCTGGCGCATATAAACCAGCGTGTTATGCAGTCCGGATGCTTTGCCCGTTTTTTCAGAGGTGCGTGTCATTGCTCCTTTCATTTGATTCCTCCTTTTTTTGTTTTGCCCTCTAAAATTTTGCATTTGCACAATCTGGAAAGGCTTTTGACAACTTTATAGTATCACTTGCGCTTTCGCCTGTCAACGGAAATTTAACATTTACACAATCTTTGGTGCAAATGCACGATTTGGTGCAGTCATATTTGCACACAATGGCAGTGGTCAAAATTTGACATTTGCATACGGAATGTGTTATACTATCATTATAAAGAATGCGAATCAGGAGGGCTGAGATGAACAAAAAAGTTACCATTCAGGATATTGCCGACGCCCTGGGGATCTCCAGAAATACCGTATCCAAAGCCATCAACAACACCGAAGGGCTGGCAGACGCCACCAGAGAAAAGATTCTGCAGAAAGCCATGGAGATGGGCTATAAGCAGTTTTCCTATGCAGGCTCTATTGCAGCCATTTCCGGCGCACCTGCTGCCCCTGAAACAGAACGCCCTGTAACGCCCGGATATCAGGGAGAAATCGCCCTGCTTACCGGTTCTTTCCTGACACATTCTCATTTCGCGTCCCTGATGCTGGATAAATTTCAGCGGGAAATCTCTCAGCTGGGCTACACCATGAACACCCATCGGGTCACGGGGACAGAGCTAGCCAACAAGACCCTCCCGATTACCATGAACATGGGGCAGATTAAAGCAATCATGTGCATTGAGATGTTTGACTGGGATTACGACGAGATGCTCTGCGGTCTGGATGTTCCCATTCTGTTTGTGGACGGCCCTGCCAAGCGCAGCGGAAGAAGCCTGCCTGCTGACCAGCTCTATATGGATAATACTACCGAAATCACCCGGTTTGTCCATGATATGTTGGAAAAAGGCTTCACGAAGATTGGGTTCGTTGGAAATTACGACCATTGCCAGTCCTTTTTTGAGCGGTATTCCGCCTATTATCTGACCATGCTGATGGCTGGGCAGAAGGTTGAGGATCGCTTCGTCATCAAACAGAATCATCGTGAGGAGCTCATGGAAATCATTCCGGATATGCCGGAGCTGCCGGAGATTTTCATCTGCGCAAACGATTTTGTGGCAACCGATCTGATGCAGGCTCTGGCCGCTGCGGGAAAGCGGGTGCCGGAGGATGTGCGTCTGTGCGGCTTCGATGATTCCGCCGAATCCCGGCTGAGCAAACCACCTCTGACCACGGTGCATATTCACACCCAGGTCATCGCCTATTCCGCTGTCCACCTTCTGATTTCCAGAATCAAGGCGCCATCTCTGGATTACCGCACAGTTCACACCGAAACCAATTTGATCTACCGTGAATCCACGGGCACGCTTTGAGGATTGTTATGAGACTGTTTTCTTATGACAGCAAGTTCAGCCAGATCATGCTGAAACTTTGCTACGGCTGCTATCTGAACCTTCTGTGGATGGTATGCTCCCTGCCGGTGTTCACTGCGGGAGCCGCCACAGCCGCCCTGTATGACGTGACCCTGCGTCTTGCCCGGGAGGAAGAGCCGCCGCTCACCCGCCAGTTTTTCAAGGCCTTCCGGGAGAATTTCCGGCAGGCGACCATTCTATGGCTGATTTTGCTGGGAGTTGGGGCGTTGCTGGGAGCGGACGGGTACATACTCTACCGCCTTTCCAAAGGCACCACCGGTGTTGTGCCCGTGGTCTGCACGCTGGCTCTGGCGCTGATTATTGCGGCAGCCATCGCTTATGTGATTGTGCTGCTCTATGTTTTTCCGTTGGTTGCCAGCGTAAAAAACACCAACTGGGCAATGCTGAAAAATGCACTGCTCATCGGCATTCACTATCTGTTCTGCACAATTCTGGTGTTTGCCATCCATTTTGCCATGTTCTTTGCGGTGGTTGCCATCTACACCCCGCTGATCATCTTTGGCGAGGGCCTTTGCGCTTTGCTCAGCTCCTATCTGCTGGGCAAGGTCATCCGCGCCTGCGCCTATGACCCGGCAGAGGAAAGTGGGGCAGACCAATGAAGCTGTCCCCGGAGGAGCGCCGCCAGCGTCGGGAAATGTTCCGGCAGCTGAGCCGGGCAAAAAAGCTGGAACACATCTGGCTGTACTACAAAGCGCCGATTCTTCTGACCATCCTGGCGTTGGGAATCCTGCTATCCGGGGTGTATCGGGCAGCTACCAAAAAGGAGCCGGTGGTGTATCTCGCCTACCTGAACGTTTCTGTGGGCGAGGATATGGAAGCCCGGCTGACGGAGGACTATCTGACCTGCCGCGGGTTGAATCCCAAGCGTAACGAGGTGCGCCTCTATCGGAATCTGTACCTGTCCGAGGATCCCGACGCCTCCGACCACGAATACGCCTATGCGTCCCGAATGAAGCTGCTGGCAACGGTCAATTCCAGACAGCTGGATTTGGTTCTCATGAACCGGGAAGCCTACAATCTCTGCTCTGCCAGCGGCTATCTGCTGGATCTATCGGATATTTTGGATTCCGCCTGTCTGACTGCCAATCAGGTCATTCTGGAAGACAATGCCGTGGAGTACAATCTGAATGCGGCGCAGGAATACACCGCCATAACAGAAACCGTGTATAACGCTCTGGAATTGACACAACTATCTGCGTTTCAGAAAGCCGGTTTCTCTGACAGCGTGTATATCGGTATCATTGCCAATACCCCACGACTGCCTGAGTCCCAAGACTATCTTGACTACCTGATTTCTACCGACTGAAACAATACAGGGATCTATTTTACGGGGAAATAATAAAATGAATGCAAAGAAAATTCTGATTATTACCTGTCCCAAATGCGGCAACGCACAGCTTGAGCTTCTTCATAAGAAAGCCAAGAAAAGCGATTTCGACTGGAGATGTCCTGCCTGTGGTGAGATATATCGTACAATCAGGATGCTCAAAGAGTTGCCGATTGAATAAGCGATATTGTTCAAAACGGGCAGATAAATCCGAATTTGTGGAGGAAAGACTGGGCATCGAACAACGCTGTCATTTAAGAACCAGTCCGCTTTCCTGGTGTGGGAATCTCCATTGAAATCCGAGCAGCCCATCGTCATACAGGCCGTTCTTTTGCACTGTTTTCCGGACTTCATCCATGAGAGGCGGTACTTCTATCCGGGGGATTGCCACGCCAGGAAAGCGAACTGGCTCGCAATGACCGGGAATTCGATACCGCGCGGGAAATTCGTACTCCCCCCGGTACCAGTGTGCGCTACTCTTACCACCCCTCCCTCACAAGTGCGGGGGCAAGGCCGTGTACCGCATCGGTATGACGGGGAGGCTGCGGTCTATACCGATGCCAAGCTGCTGGTGTTTATCCTCAAACAGCTTCTGATCCTTTGCTGCGGAGCAGACTTCTATTTTGTCGTTTTCCAACGGGAAGACCAGCCGTTTCCCGTTGGAAAACGACTTTTCTTGACCCAACTATAGAATTGCCAGTTTCTAGGGAAGCTCTGATTAATTCGTTTGGCGCTGACGGCAGAAGATTTTGCTTCAGCCGAAAGTTTGAAAAGTGGAGGAATACTGTATGTATTTCCCGCTTTTCAAACTGCAGGTCTGGAACAAAAGATTCGCCGATCAGCCGCAGACGAATTATTCAGAGGTTCCCTGGTTTTCTATTCCCGGCAGAGTTTTGTGGATTTTGATAGAAACCGGTATTTCCGCATCGCGTCTGAAAATCGGATGCCGGGAAGGCTCGGACGGGGATTTGCGGTCCGGGAAAGACCCGCAAGAGACGGCTTCCCGCCTTTTTATGCATCCATTGTGGAATGAAGTATGCATTGCGTGTGAATATTTTGGGGGTTTCGTTAACATAACGCTAAGAAAAGTTTACATAATTAATATTTTTTCGGAAAAAACTAGCTTTTTTGAGGCGGATATGTTATAATATTTTCTAGTGATAATGCATCCCCGGATGTGCCGCTTTTCAAGGGGAGGATCTATGGAAGCGGAAAGGAAATATTCAGGCATGAAGACAATCCATTCCGGAAGATTCGACATTCTTTTCACACATGGCGCGTTATAATGGAAAATGAAATGTGTGCTTTTCCGACGGATCCTGTATACAAAGCGCACAATATCCCCGCACGCTATCATGTGCAGGGATAGGGCTCAATATACCGCTCATGGGTTTTCATGTGCGTCAGCGCTTTCTGTCCCACGGAGGACCAGGCGCGGCACTTTGATCATATACTGCGAATGCGAGCCATTCACAGGAAACTATCTGTAAACAAAGGAGAGAATATCATGGATCAATTGCAGAATGAAGAACCACAGGCAATTCCCGAAAGAAGAACGCGGAGAAAACCCACTGCCAAAGTACGCATCCATGTTCCTGAATTTCTCACCAGGATCGGTGAGGATGTGCGCTGGTACTATGATGTACGGCTGTGGTCGCCGCTGATCCTGCTGCTGCTCATCTTGGCCCTGGTCCTTCCGGGAAGGGGTAAGAAGCAGGAGGCGCAGGAGATCCCCGTGGAGACTGTGGAGGTCCAGCCCTCCACCGAAACCACACCCCCCACGGAGCCGGTCATTCCGGAAGCGGAGGCTTTGGCAAGGCTGGCGGACAGCGTCGGTGCGGGGCGGTCGGATAATGTGAAAACCATCATCATGTGGGTGGCGGTGAACCGTTCCGAGGACCGGGCCAATGGCTACGGACAGAGCCTGCTGGAGGAAATTGCCCGCCCGAATCAGTGGCAGGGGTATGACGAGAACACGGTCTATTCTGCCAGTACGTATGAGATTGCCAAGGAGGTGCTGGAAACCGTTGAAAACGGCGGCCTGCGGCCACTGGACAATGACATGCTGTGGCTTGTGCTGAATGACGACGGTTCTGTGACAATCCGGGATCAGTTTACAGCAAAAGGAAATCAGAAGTGGAACGAGAAGACAGTTAAATAAGCTTGGCATGGCAGCCCCGGAGTACGATCCGGGGCTGTTTGACTGCCGTTTCCGGCGCCTTGGGGGAGCGGGATATGGGAGAATCGGATTGGACGGCCAGGAGGGCGTGCTGTTTTTTGCGGAAGGTTGACGAATGCCCGGGAAAGATATATAATGAATTTTAATTATCAGCTTTTCTCAACATCCAGACAAAGTGGAATTTGCAGAGGGAAGCCAGGGCGTCGTACAACATTGTCATTTAAGAACCAGTGCGCCGGCTTCAGTGGGAATCTCCATCGAATTCCGTGCGGCCTATCGTCATACAGACTGTCCTTTTTGTGCCGTTTCCCGGAATTCATCTACGAAAAGTAGCACTTCTAACCAGGGGATTGCCACACCAGGAAAGCGGACTGGTTCGCAATGACAGGGAATTCGATAACTCGTCAAATTCCAATTTGTGTACTTGCTGAGTAAAACAGACATGCAATAGATTAATCCGGCAGGGAAAGCACAGACGCTGTGCTTTCCCTGCCGGAATTTGCTGACTGCTGAAATCTGCTCACTTCAAGTAGTCAATGTTCAGATCCAGTTGTGCGGACAGTCTGCGAAACAAAGGCTTGGTAATCTTTGTATATACCCAGTAGACGCACCAGCATAACCCGTATATTCCAATGGCGGAAAGGAAAATATGCGCAAGTAGAATAAAGGGATTTCCTACAGCAAATTCTTCAATCCCAATATGGGGCAGAAAGAAAAAGTGGAAAAGGTACACACTGAATACTCCTTGCGCCAGAGTATTGATTATCCTGCAGCTTCCAATCTGGATGCGTTTGAACAGCAGAAATGCGCATACTGCGCTGATGATCACCAGCGGATTACAATAGTGCCAGGCACAGGATGACACTGTGCTGTAATTCCATACAATCAGACCGATTACACATACCAGCCAGAGCAGAAGCAGTTGGCATGTTTTCCACTGACACAATGCACACTTTCCTCTTCGGAGGTATGCGCCGATCGAATACATCAGAACAAAATTCACAATGGAATATCCGCCAAGACTGCCGAACATGCTGATCGAGCTCATCTCATTCCATGATCTGCGGGTGACAATTTGGAAAATATCAACAAAATTGGGGTAAGCGGAAAACAGAAGAAACAGAAGAAATACCATTTTCCGCATTTGCGCTTGTGTTAATCGGTCAAAGACCATATTGATATACGGAGAGATGAGGTAAAGCACGATGTAAAGGGTCACAAAATAGTCGTTTGGGATCATTGCCATAATCAACCCACGGAAACGGAACGCGCCTCCGAAAAGGGCAGCGTCCAGCAGGTAACGCAGGGAAGAGAAAAGAATGACCTGGACTACCAATTCAATGGCTTTCCATAGATTCCGCTTTTCCGTACAGGATAGGAAGTACCCGGTGATCAGAACAAAAACATTTACCGCGCAAATAAAAACCGATTCTAATGAGCAGAGGATCCACCAGTTGATACCGGTTTGCGCTACAACATCGAAAGCGTATTCTCCGTTATAATGGAGAATGATGACACCGATAATCACGACGATTCTCAGCAGTTCAATATTGGACTGCCTTTCCTTTGTGCCGCTTGAGCAGGCTCCTTTTTCCATACCTGGATGCTCCTTATGCAAAGTAATGCTTTCTATGCCGGAAACCCCGGCCTGGGTCAGTAATAGTCCAGAATGCCGAAGGTTTTCTCCCAGGGATCGACGGAAATCTCCCGGACACGCATGTCCGTGATATGGACATAGCCGCCCCGGAGGATAAGGGGGAACATTTGATCGATCTGCTCGGGCTGGCCCTGAACCTCCATTTTCACACTGCCGTCGGTTTCGTTTTCCACCCAGCCGGTGAGGTTCAGGGACTGGGCGGCATATTTGGCCCGGTACCGGAAACCGACGCCCTGCACCCTGCCGTAGATGCGGTAATGCCTGCGTACCGTTCCGACGGGCAAAACGGGAGGCTCCCGCTTTGTTTTCAAAAAATCAAACATTGAATAAGCTCCTTTTTCCGGGGTTCCGGCTATTCCACCTCGTACACGGGATATTCGTGGGAAAAGGTATAGCCCAGCTTTTCGGCCAGACAGACGGACCATAGATTCTGGGCATCCCAGCTGGGATACAGCCCTAAGTCCAGACAGCTAAGGATCAGCGCCGCGGAGCAGACTGTGGCCAGAGATCTGCGCCGGTAATCCCGGCGGGTATCCACCTCCACTTCGATGCCCTCCCGGTAGCGGGTATAGGAGGAAGCACCGGAGACGATCCGGCCGTTTACGGTAACTGCCATGCCCAGGCCGTCCCGCAGAAACGCTTCCCTGGAGGGGAAAACGGAGACAAGATCCCGGGACCAGGCGTTTTCCATGCATTGGTCATACAGCGTGCTGTCGATCCTTTGCAGCAAACAGCCCTCCGGAAGACGGCTTTTGAGCGAGCGAAGACGGTCCCGGTCAAAAACCGTGTCCTTTCGGATGGCGTAGCGTGTCACTCTGCGGCAGCGGCCCGGGAAACACGCTTCGATCATATGTGCCCAGGCTTCATCCTGTGGGACCAGGATCAGAAAGCCTGGCCGCTTGCTCTCCACCAGCTCCCGGCAGGGCCGACCTGCGAAGAAAGCGAAGTCTCCCAGCACCGCCATGACGGATTTGGGATGCCCGGTGTCGGTAACGTACAGGGTTCCCATGACCCGCTGCAGGCAGGAGATTATCATGGTTTCCTCCCAGCTTCCGAAGAGCGGGCGAACCTTTTCGGGGTCGGTCAATGTATATACCATCTCGGCGGTTCCTCCTGTTGGATTTGAGGGCAGACGCGGGGGCCTGCCTGCAATATATACTGGAAAATCCGGTTCGTCAAGAGTTCTTCCGGGAAAACCGGGGAAAAAGAAAAGAATTTTGTCACGCAAGGGAAATACAAGGTTGTTTTCCCGGAACGCCTGTGGTATAATACGAAAAAAGTTGGCTTTCCGCGCGGCGGAAACCATAAGGAGGAACCCCTATGGCAACACCCCAGAGCTTTCGTTCCGCGTTCAACGGATTTAACCGGGAGGATGTGGTTCATTATTTGGAATATCTGAACGCAAAGCACGCCTCTCAGCTGGATCAGCTGAACAACGAGGTCGCGTTTCTGCGCAGGAAGCTGGAGGAGCAGCCGGAGACGGACCCCGCCGCCGCAGAGGAAATGACCCGGCGTATCGGGGAATTGGAAGAGAAGCTGGCGGAAAGTGAGCAGGAGCGGGAGACACTTTCCCAGAAGGTTTCCCAGCTGGAAAAAGAACTGGACCAGTCAAGAGCGGAACGGGTGACCGTCCAGCATCAGGCGGATCAGGAGCTGGAGGCTTACCGCCGGGCGGAGCGCACCGAGCGGATGGCCCGGGAGCGGGCGGAGCAGGTGTACCGGCAGACCAACGGCGTTCTGGCGGACGCCACCGCCAAGGTGGACGAGGCGGCGGTGCAGGTTTCGGCGATATCCGACCATGTGATGTCCCAACTGGATCTTCTCCGGGAGGCGGTCAGCTGCAGCAAGCAGGCCCTTTCCGATGCCGCCGCGGGACTGTACAGCCTGAAGCCCCGGGAGGACTGATACGGGGCCCCCGGTTGATATTTCAAAAGATGCCGCTGCCGGGTTTTCGGCAGCGGCATTTTTCCAGGTGGATTTTTACGAAAGGGAGGACCCATATGGTTATTCGCAAGCCCCATTACTATGATTCATTCCGGTGTGCCGCCGGGGCGTGCCCCGACAGCTGCTGCCACCAATGGGAGGTCCAGGTGGATGCAGACACCGCGGAGCGTTACCGTTCCCTGTCCGGCCCCCTGGGAGATGACCTTCGGGAAGTCCTGCGCACCGAGGACGGGGAAACCTTTATGACCCTTCGGGAGGGGAAATGCCCCATGTGGCGTTCCGACGGCCTGTGCCGAATCCAGGCGGAGTTGGGGGAAACGGCGCTGTGCCGGGTCTGCCGGGAGTTTCCCAGGCTTCGGCATGACTACGGTGGCTTTCAGGAGCTTATGCTGGAAATGAGCTGCCCGGAGGCGGCAAAATGGATATTCATGGATGAGGTTGGATGGGTGGAAACCGAAATCCCCGGCGGAAGCGAAGCGGAATATGACCGGGAGGCTATGGCGCTGCTTCTTGCCTCCCGGGAAGAAGCCATGGCGCTTCTGGATGGGGAGGCGCTGCCGGAAGAGGCTTTGGCAAAGCTTCTTCTGCTTGGGGTGCGGGCGCAGAATGCCCTGGACGGTGGAGATGCCGGGGAAATCCGGATGGAGGAAGCCCGGGCGGCAGCGGAGCCGGGGGACATACGGGAGGTTGCCGGGTTTTTCCGGGAGCTGGAGATTCTGACACCCCGGTGGCGGGCGCTGCTGGATACTGCCGCATGCCGGCCTCTGCCCCCGGAGGTGATTCCTATGGCCCGGTATCTTGTGCGCCGGTACTGGCTTCAGGCGGTGTCCGACCTGGACCTGTACGGAAGGGTGAAGTTTATTGCCCTGTCAGCCCTGCTGGTGGGGAGCCTGGCGGGGGATTTTCGGAGCAATGCCCAGCTGTGGTCCAAGGAGATCGAAAACGACCCGGAGAATCTGGACGCCATTCTGGACGGTGCCTACCGTTCCGATGCCCTCACCGACAGCAAGCTTCTGGGACTGCTGCTGGGGAAATAAGCGGTGTAACAAAAAGTGTATCCCGGTTAAAGCCGCAATGCGAAAAATTGGAATTTGGCGGGCTGACCGTAATGGCTCCGTAGGGGACGGGTTTCCCGTCCCGCCCCATACAAGTTCCCAAATTCCGGGGGACGGGAAGCCCGTCCCCTACGAATGGATGACGATAGATAGCCCAAAATTCGATGGAGATTCCCACACCAGGAAAGCGGACTGGTTCGGAATGACACGTTCTGACGGTCCGCCAAATTCCAATTTATCTGTTTCCAGAGGAAAGCCAATGTACATAAAATGAAATCGGCGTACCGCGGGGGAAAAGCGCGGCACGCCGATATTTTTAAGAAATGCATTTCCGTTTCTACCTGGGAGTATCCGGATCCAGATCTTTCATATCGTACAGGTGATAGGAAAAACCGGCGGCGATTTTGGGATAGAAACGGCGCAGGCGGTTTGCGGTGCGGGCCATGGCGGCGGCGGCTCCGTCGGCATTGGCGCCGGACAGGAGGGTCATGAACTGGTTGGCGCTGATCTTGGTAAAGGGGTCACCGGCCCGTAAGGTGGCAGTGATGGCAAGCTCCAGCCGTTTCATATCGACGGACTGTTCCTCCGGCAGCTGGCCCCGGGGATCCAGAGACAGGATTGCGATCTGAGCAGGCTGGCCGCTGCGCCGGATCTCCCGCAGGCACAGGCCGACAATCCCCCGGAACACCATATTGTCGCAGGGGAACGCGCCGGTGATAGGGCCTCCCTGACTCAGAAAGCTGCGTACATCCTCCAGCCCCAGCTCTTTGCCGTACAGGGCACGAATGGCGGCGGCATGAGCCGCTTCCATTTCCGGAGAGACGGAGACATTGAAGGTCTGCTTGTACAGGTCCTTGATGTAGGTGTAGTGGTCCAGCGCTTTTCGGGATTCCCCCAGCAGAGTATCGATTTTCATCAGCAGGACGCTGAATTCCTCCACCATGGGGTCCAGGCGAACCACCTGGGTGCAGATCTGGGCGGCTTCTTCTTTCCGTCCCAGCTCCATGAGCCAGTCCACGGTGCTGCGGCACAGTTTCAGATAGATGGAGCGGAAATAGGCGTTCAGATGGACGCACCAGGGCTCCATGGCGGCCTCGGGCAGAAAGTCCCCCGTATAAAGCTCTATGGCTTTCAGAGCATACTTCACAGCCTGGTCGGTATTCTGACAGGTGGTGGCTTTTGTATAAAGCTCCTGGAAAATGTCCGCGTCCACTTCGGTCTCAGCCTGGGGAGACCACCGGTACAGGCCGTCCCGGCAGGTAATCAGGTGCTGACTGTTACTCAGGCCCAGGGTACCCAAAGCGGTACGGGCCCGGCTGATATTGTTTTGCAGTGTGATGAGGTCAGCCTCACCATCCGGCCAGAGCAGGTCAATGAGCTCCTGGGGCGGGATTCCCCGGTCACGGTGGATGATAAAGTAAGCCAACAGTGTCCAGATCCGGCGGGAACGGCAGGTGAAGCTCAGTTCCTTTTCGGGGGCCTGACCCTCCGGCGCGATGGTAAACTTGCCAAGCATATTCACCTGGATCGTCTGGGGCATATCCGTCCCTCCTTTTCCGTTTTTATAATGTATATCGGGTTCACGTGTCAGTGCGGCAAATTGGAATTTGGCGCACCGTCAGAACGTGTCATTCCGAACCAGTCCGCTTTCCTGGTGTGGGAATCTCCATCGAATTCCGTACTATCTATCGTCATACAGACTATCTTTTTCGTGCCGTTTTCCGGAATTCATCCACGAGAAATGGTGCTTCTATCCGGGAGATTGCCACACCAGTGACGTCGGTCACCGGTTCGCAATGACCGGGAATTCGATAAATTCCAATTAATCTCTTTCCTAAAAGAACCCTTTGCACATAATATTTCCCACATTATACAGCATCATTGGGGTCAATTGCAAGCTATACTGCACGAATGGCGGAAAAAACTGCACGAAACGTAGAAAAAACAGGTATTTCCCATCCATTCCTGGAGAAAAAAGCACCATTGCCCATGGGCGCAGACGCGAAAACGGGGTTTGCCCGCGTCCGGGGCGGGCGTGGTTATGCTTGCCATTGCGGTCGGGATGTGGTACAATACATGCCATACTGTGAACAGAGAATCGAGGAGCCGATATTGAAACCGGAGTGGAATGACATCTATGATGAAGACCGGCAGCCTACCGGACGGGTACACCTGCGTGGGACACCCTGGAAGCCGGGGGAGTACGGTCTGGTAGTATGCGTGTGGGTTTATGACGGCAGGGGCCGCCTGCTGCTCACCCGCCGCTCGCCGGGAAAGAGCTTTGCCGGAACCTGGGAAAACTCCGGCGGCGCGGCCAAGGCGGGGGAGACCAGCCGGGAAGCCATCAGCCGGGAGCTGTTTGAGGAGACCGGGATTCGGGCAGACCCGGCGGAATTTGAACTATTGTGTACGGACCGGGACCGGAATACAATTTATGATTTTTATTGCCTGTACCGCCCGGTTTCCCTGAAGGATACGGTGCTTCTTCCCGGGGAAACCGACGGGATTATGTGGGCAAGCTACGGCAAAATCCATTGGATGATCCGCACCCGCAGGATCTGCCGGATCATTGCCGGGCAGTTTCTGCGCCAGGAAGCGCGTTTGAAACTGCGCAATATGCCCAAGCATTACCGGTAATTTTTGGCTATTTTTTGTGTAGATTCTACTTGCCTTTTTTGCCCGGGTAAGGTATGATGAAAAAAAGCCTTTTCGGCGGCCGGGATCTGGCATCGTCGGGACGCTTTCTTTTTTATTCTTTACAGGAGGCTGAACCTATGATTACCCTGATGAATCTCCCCATCCGCCGGGGCAACGCGCCGCTGCGTATCGCCCGGGGCCATTTTGCCACCAACCATTCCCATATCAATTATTATGTGGACATCACCTTCCAGAAGACCCGCCTGAGCGAGGCGGAGGACAGCGCCCAGCAGCTGGTGTCCCATTTTATCAATGATACCCCTGTGGATACCATCCTGTGTCTGGACGGTACGGCGGTGCTGGGCACCTGCGTTGCCAGGGAGCTGACGAAGAGCGGCTTCCGGACGATCAACGCCCACCAGACCATCTATGTGCTGGAGCCGGAGTACAATGCCAATTCCCAGATTATCTTCCGGGACAATGTGCAGCCTATGATCCGGGGAAAGCATGTGCTGGTGCTCATGGCTTCCGTAACCACCGGCTTCACTGCCAAGCGGTCCATTGAGGCCATCGGCTACTATGGCGGCCATGTGGCGGGAGTTGCCGCCATCTACAGCGCGGTGGAGGAAGTGGCGGGCTATCCCGTCCGCTCCGTGTATACCATCAACGACCTGCCCGGTTACGCCAGCTACGACTACCGGGACTGCCCCTACTGCAAGGCAGGCCAGCGGATCGACGCCCTGGTCAACAGCTTCGGCTATTCTCAAATCTGAACATAAAACATGGCCGCCGGAACTGACCGGCGGCCATATTTTTGGAAGCAGCGTCATGCTGCCTTTTTTGTTGTCTCCCTGAAAAACAGAGGAAAAAGCCACGGGTGTAGGAAAACGAAAGGGATTTCCTGCTTCAAAGGGGGGCTGTTACAGAATGATCATTCTGCCCCGTCCGCTTTCTTTCGCCTGGTACAGGGCTTTATCCGATATTTCATACAGCTGGGTAAAGGTCGCGTCCGGCTGGGCGATTGTCACGCCCATGGAGATTCCCGTTCCCGTGTCCGCACTTTTCAGGGTAAGGCTCACCTTGTCAAAAACCTGCTGTGCCCGAGTATAGATGGCGGAATCGGAAATCTCCGTGTCAAAGAACATGGCGGCGGCGAACTCGTCGCCTCCCATGCGGCAGGCACAGTCGTCCTTTCTCAGGGCGGCGGCCAATGCCTGGGCTACCAGAATCAGGAACTTGTCGCCGTTGTGGTGCCCAAAGCTATCATTGTATGCTTTGAATTTATCCACATCTACCATCATCATCAGGGTTTTGTATTTACCCTCCAGAAGCTTCAGCTCCACATCGCTGCGGAAAGCGGCATGATTCAGAAGACCGGTAAGGGAGTCCTTTCGGTAGGTGCTTTCCCACTGCTTCAGCCGGACCTGGGCTTTATTTGCTTCCGCGTCCACCATCATCTTCATGGAATAGGTTTTGGATATATCGGCAATGATGATCTCCGACCGCTCCTCCCGGACCGCGGAATCAAAATAGACCCGCCCAAAGCAGAAAACATAGATGTCGGAGCCGTCCTTACGGCGAAGCTTATGTTCCTGAAATACCTGGGGACTTTTGGCAAGGCAGGCGTTTGTGTGGCAGAGGTATTCAATGCGCTCCTCCTCCGGAAGCAGATCCGCCTGGTAGATGGCGGTTTCCCGGATCTCCTCCGGGGTATACCCGGTCATTTTTTGGAAATTGGCATCCACGGAAACAATGCGCATGTGGTCGTCTAACACATAGCGGCTGTAAGGAACCGGATGGACATGGCTGACGGTCCGCACACTCTCTTCGCCGGTCTGCGGGTATGCCGAATAATCCCTGCCTGCAATGTATCCGGCGGGAACGTCCGTTTCTTCCGGCTGAACAGGCGGTTTCTCTTTCAGAGTGCAGAGGAATTCGGACACAATAAAAGGATCGAACTGACTGCCGGCACACCGTTTCAGCTCCGCCATGGCATCCGCGGGAGACATAGCGTGGCGGTAAGAGCGGGTGTTGGTCATGGCATCATAGGCATCTACCACCGCAATAACTCTGGACAGCAGGGGGATGCTCTCCCTGCTCAGGCCGTCGGGATAGCCTTTTCCGTCCCATCGCTCATGGTGATGGCGAATCTCGTCGGCAATGCCTTTGAGCTCGTTGTTGCTGTTGGCGATATCGTAGCCTTTCTGGGTGTGGGACTGGAGGATCTTCCATTCCTCATCGGACAGCTTTCCCGGCTTGTTCAGGATCTCCAGGGGAATGCCGATTTTTCCAATATCATGCAGCAGGCAGAGCAGGGAAAGCTTACTTTGCTGAATGTCCGAAAGCTCGATGCGTTTCCCCAGCTCGGCGCCCAGCTGTTGGGTGCGGCGAACATGATGCTCGGTGTCCCTGTCGCATTCCTGGAGCGCCCGGACCAGGGAGGTGAGCATTTCCGAATGGATGGATTCCCGGTCGAGCAGCTTTTTTGCCCGCATGGCCGCGGCTGCCGCCTGAACTGCCTTGAGAATATCCGGGGCCTCCTCCGTGGTGACGGTGACGGCATACTGCATCTTGCCGTGAAAGCTTTCTTTTACCCTCCCCATGCACTCCCGCATGGCCGCTTCGCTGCTGTGGCCGCACAGGGCAATGAGATTCGCTTCCAGTCCGCGCACATAGTAGGTTTGCTTGGGGAAGCACTGCCGCATGGCATCAGCAAGGGAGCGGATCTTCTGGTTTCCCGCCTGGTTTCCCAGGGTGCTGTTAATCACGGACAGACTGTTGATGTCGCATACCGCCACAGCGGTGGGAACGGGAAAGGTGCTCTGATTGATTTGGGCAAACATTTGGAAGCTTTCCCAGTCCTGGAAGCCTGTCAGCAGGTCTGTCTCCAGGGCAGCATCGGAAAAGACAAACAGTTGACCGAGCAGCTTCCCCTTCTTGTTTTTCAGCGCGCGAATATCACAGCGCAGCGGCCTTTCCGCTTCGCCATTTTTGATATAGCACTGCACGGAAATGCCGTCATCCTCTCCGGCGGAATTGACGGGAAGGTCATAATAGTTCAGAAAGCCCCGAAGGACCGTACACTGATCCGAAGGAATTCCTCCCAGCAGGTCATCCGCCCGCTTGTTATGCAGAATCAGATGGTCGTCGTAATCGAAAAGAACGATGCCCTGGCCGATGCTGTCAAAGATGCTGGTTTTCAGACTGTTCAGCATTCCATGGGTGGAATAGGCAAAGCAGCTCCAGTACAGCAGAAAGGCAGTAAAGCTGTAACCGCAGATGGAG
The DNA here is from genome assembly GCA_016302405.1 of Oscillospiraceae bacterium. Taxonomy (GTDB): domain Bacteria; phylum Bacillota; class Clostridia; order Oscillospirales; family Oscillospiraceae; genus Faecousia. Next base: position 17,866 of record JAEDNR010000010.1, on the reverse strand, counting down.
TAATCCAGAAGGCTGTATACACTTTCCTCCGGCCAGAAAAGGAATACACCGTTTACGGAAACGATAGTGAGGATTCCCAGGATTACAAAGCGGTATTGGGAACGGTATTCCTGCGGGATCCTGCTCATTTTCCAAACCAGCAGCACAACAACCATCGCAACCAGCATATAGGTAAACGCCAGATGCAGGTAGTAAAGCGGCTTCATCTGATAGCTGTACATCGCGATCACAGTATTTCTCGGGACATAATGAATCGCGATTTCATAAAACGGATTGATGAAAAAAACGACGATCTCAAACAGTGTGTATAGGCAGCAGAGCTTTATAAACGCCCTTCCGGTATGTGTGAACTCCCCTTTGGTGAAATAAACGGTAAAGCCCAGAAGACAAATGAGCATCACGTCGATTGTAGTAAAATAGATGCTGGACATGATGGACATGCAAAGATAACCGCTGTTGAGAATACTGACCAGGTAGCTGACATCCACAACGGCAGCTCCCAAGCAGGCTGCCCCCAGAAACTGCCCGGCTGACGTTTTCTTCTGCAGTGCTTTCACAGCCAGAAAAATATCCGCACAGGCAATCAGAATGGAAAGGAGCTTGTAGAATTCCAGAAATATCTCGCTCATACAGGTCATCCCTTTCTTTTCAGGACTTCAGGAATCATATACCGCAAAGGACGCATTTGCCCAAAAAGATATATTGTATCGTGCATATCGGCCGCACGCAGCAAAACGACAAATTGGAATTTATCGAATTCCCGGTCATTGCGAACCAGTGACCAACGTCACTGGTGTGGCAATCTCCCGGATAGAAGCACCATTTCTCGTGGATGAATTCCGGAAAACGGCACGAAAAGGATAGTCTGTATGACGATAGATAGTACGGAATTCGATGGAGATTCCCACACCAGTGTGCGCACTGGTTCGGAATGACAGTGTTGTTCGGGGCGTGCGTTCACCTCTACAAATTCCAATTTGTCGGGCCACAGAACGATACCGAGCGGGTGGTGCTGCACGCAGTGAATCAAAATCCTAATGATTGCCGGTGGCAATCATACCTAAATTAAAAGGTTGGGAGCGATTACAGACCACGCTCGTCACGACTTGGCCGCCCGCCCTGCGGGCAAATTCCAATTTGTCGGGCGGTGGGATAGAACCGGGAGGAATATACTTTATTATAGCTTTTCCTGGAAGACATTGCAAGATATTATCGGATTCCGAATAAAAAAGTTACAGAAAAAATACGGCGGCAGTGCTGCCGGAATACAAAAAACCCAGCCCGGCGGTTACCGGACTGGGTTTTTGAAAATTCAGGGGGTATCAGTACATTCCGCCTGCCTGGGAAGCGGCGGCAGCCGCAGCGGCGTCAGCGGCGGGGTCGGGCTTATCCGCAACCAGGGACTCGGTGGTCAGCACGCAGGAGGCGATGGACGCGGCGTTCTCCAGGGAGGAACGGGTGACCTTGGTGGGATCCACGATGCCCGCGGAGATCATGTCCACATATTCCTCAGTGGCGGCGTTGTAGCCGAAGCCGATCTTGCCGCTGGAGCGAATCTTCTCAAAGACCACGCTGCCGTCCACACCGGCGTTCTCCGCGATCTGGCGGACGGGAGCCTGCAGAGCCACGGCGATGATCTTGGCGCCGGTGCGCTCGTCGCCCTGGAGGGTGCCGACCAGCTTCTCAACGGCCTCGATGGCGTTGACCTGGGCGGTGCCGCCGCCGGCAACGATGCCCTCTTCCACAGCGGCCCGGGTAGCGTTCAGAGCGTCCTCAACCCGCAGCTTCTTCTCCTTCATGGCAACCTCAGTCTGGGCGCCGACCTTGATGACGGCTACGCCGCCGGACAGCTTTGCCAGACGCTCCTGGAGCTTCTCCCGGTCATAGTCGGAGGTGGTGGTGGCAATGGAAGCGCGAATCATGTGGGCACGGGCAGCGATGTCTTCCTTGCTGCCGTCGCCGTCAACGATGGTGGTGTTATCCTTGGTGACAACGACCTGACGGCAGTGGCCCAGATCGTTCATGGTGGCGTCCTCCAGGTTCATGTTCAGCTCGCTGGAGATCACGGTGCCGCCGGTCAGAATGGCAATATCCTGGAGCATTTCCTTGCGGCGGTCGCCGAAGCCGGGGGCCTTCACGCAGACCACGTTGAAGCGGCCCTGCAGACGGTTGAGAAGCAGAGTAGCCAGGGCGTCGCCCTCCACATCCTCGGCGATGATCACGAGCTTCCGGCCGGACTTCACGATGGGCTCCAGCACAGGCAGGATGTCCTGAATGTTGGAGATCTTCTTGTCGGTGATGAGCAGGTAGGCGTCGTCCAGCACAGCCTCCATCTTGTCGGTGTCGGTGACCATGTAGGGGGAGATATAGCCCCGGTCAAACTGCATGCCTTCCACAACATCCAGGCCGGTCTCAGCGGTCTTGCTCTCTTCAATGGTGATGACACCCTCGGTGCCCACTTTTTCCATGGCCTCGGCAATCAGCTTGCCCACGCTCTCGTCGCCGGAGGAAACGGTGCCGACTCTGGCAATGTCGTCGGAGCCGTTCACGGGAACGGAGTGCTCCTTGATGGCGGCAACGGCAGCGGCAACGGCCTTTTCAATACCCTTGCGCATGACCATGGGATTGGCGCCGGAGGACAGGTTCTTGAGGCCCTCTCTGGTGATGGCCTGGGCCAGCAGGGTAGCGGTGGTGGTGCCGTCGCCTGCCACATCGTTGGTCTTGGTGGCGACTTCCCGGATGAGCTGGGCGCCCATGTTCTCAAAGGGGTCCTCCAGCTCCACTTCCTTGGCGATGGTCACGCCGTCGTTGGTGATGAGGGGAGCGCCGTACTTCTTGCCCAGAACAACGTTCCGGCCCTTGGGGCCCAGGGTGACCTTAACGGTATTGGCCAGCTGGTCAATGCCGGACTGCAGCTTCTTGCGGGCGTCCTCGCCGTAAACGATCATCTTTGCCATAATTACGTTCCTCCTTAGTCAGTAACGACAGCCAGGATGTCATCCTGCTTGACAAACTTGTACTCCACCTTGTCGATGGTCACATCGGTGCCGGTGTACTTACCCACAACGACCTTGTCGCCGGGGACCACGGTCATGGTCACGTCCTTGGTGCCGGGGCCGGCGGAGACGACCTCGTAGATCGCGGGCTTCTCCTTGCTGGTGGTGGCCAGGATAATACCGGAAGCGGTGGTTTCCTGGGTCTCGTGGGACTTGAGCAGCACATTGTCTGCCATGGGTTTCAGTTTCATTTCAATTCCTCCATACGAAGTGTATTTAGACTGCCGGCGGTTGACCCGCCGCATTCATCTACAATGTTAGCACTCTGCCTTCCTGAGTGCTAACATATCATAACGCAACAGCCCCAAAAAAGCAAGCCCTATTTTCATAAAATCCGTAAACAAATTATGAACCGGTCCCCCGGGACGGAGGCGGAGAAAGGGAAATTGGAATTTGTAGAGGGAAGCGCAGGGCCCGAACAACACTGTCATTCCGCACCAGTTCTCAAACTGGTGCGGGAATCTCCATCGAATTCCAGATAATCCACCGTCATACAGACTGTCCTATCCTGCCGTTTCCCGGAATTTATCCACGAGAAATGGTACTATCCGGGAGATTGCCACACCAGTGACGTCGGTCACTGGTTCGCAATGACCGGGAATTCGATACATTCCAATTTGCCAAACCGTTATAGAACGATACCGAGCGGCGCAGGGCAAAAACGACGACACATATTTGCGCACGACTTGGCTGCCCGCCCTGCGGGCCCGGTTTTTGTTTATCCTCTTGAAACTCCGGAAAAAATATGGTAAACTTATCCCAATGTCTAAAAATCCAGATTTCAGGAGGCCGCATATGGTTCCCATGGGTCCAACGTAGCGCGTTCCCCGTGTAAACAAAAAATTCACAGGAGGAACGAACATGTCAACATTAAAAGAAGAAATCAGCCGGCGGCGGACCTTTGCCATTATTTCCCATCCGGATGCCGGTAAAACAACCTTAACGGAAAAATTCCTGCTCTACGGCGGCGCCATTGCCCAGGCCGGCGTGGTCAAGGGAAAGAAAAATTCCCGGGCCGCCACCTCCGACTGGATGGAGATCGAGAAGCAGCGTGGTATTTCCGTCACCTCGTCGGTGATGCAGTTCCAGTATGACGGCTTCTGCATCAACATTCTGGATACCCCCGGCCACCAGGACTTTTCTGAGGATACCTACCGCACCCTCATGGCGGCGGACTCGGCGGTGATGGTCATTGACGGCGCCAAGGGCGTGGAGCCCCAGACCCGGAAGCTCTTCAAGGTCTGCGCCATGCGTCATATCCCCATCTTTACCTTTATCAATAAGCTGGACCGGGAGACCAAGGACCCCTTTGACCTGCTGGATGAGCTGGAACGGGAGCTGGGTATCGAAACCTATGCTATGAACTGGCCCATTGGCTCCGGCAAGGATTTTCAGGGCGTCTATGACCGGGAAAAGAGCAAGCTCCTGTTCTTCTCCGGTGTCTCCGGCAAAAACAAAGCCGCGGAAATGGCGGTGGACCTGTATGACCCCCAGGTGGCAGACCTCCTGGGCAGCGAGGAAAAGCACCGTCAGCTCATTGACGATGTGGAGCTGCTGTCCGCCGGACGGGAAATGGATCCGGAGGAAGTGGAGCACGGGCAGCTGAGCCCGGTGTTCTTCGGCTCTGCCCTGACCAATTTCGGCATTGAGCCTTTCCTGGAATCCTTCCTGAAGCTGACGCCGCCGCCCCTGGCCCGGGTGGCTGACTGCGGCGTCATCGATCCCTTTGGCGAGGATTTCTCTGCCTTTGTCTTTAAGATCCAGGCCAACATGAATAAGGCCCACCGGGACCGGCTTGCCTTTATGCGCATCTGCTCCGGCAAGTTCCAACGGGAGGCGGAATACTACCATGTCCAGGGCGGGCGGAAAATGCGCCTGAGCCAGCCCCAGCAGCTGATGGCTGCCGAGCGGGAGATCGTGGAGGAGGCCTACGCCGGGGACGTGATCGGTGTGTTTGATCCGGGTATCTTCTCCATCGGCGATACCATTACCGTGCCGGGAAAGAAATTTACCTATTCCGGCATCCCCACCTTTGCCCCGGAGCACTTTGCCCGGGTGTCCGCAAAGGATTCCATGAAGCGCAAGCAGTTTGTGAAAGGTACGGAGCAGATCGCCCAGGAGGGTGCCATTCAGATTTTCAAGGTGCCAAACTCCGGTATGGAGGAAGTCATTGTGGGCGTGGTAGGCACATTGCAGTTTGACGTGTTCCAGTACCGGATGAAAAGTGAGTACGGCGTGGAGCTGCGGATGGAGGGCCTTCCCTATGAGGAGATCCGCCGGATCGACAGCTACCCCGGGGACCTGGACGAGCTGAACCTGGGCTCCGACGCGGAGCTGCTGGAGGACTACCGGGGCGGAAAGCTCCTGGTGTTCACAAGCTTCTGGGCCATTGATTTCACCTGCCGCCGCAATCCGGGACTTGCTGTCTCTGAGATCGTGGTTTCGGAAGGCTAAGCCATGAAGATCACAATGAAAAAGACCTGGGGGCACTTCAAAACCATTACTCACCACCGGTTTCTCGTGATGGCGGGGTGCTTCCGGGTGGGCCTCATCCGCCAGGGCCTGACCCATGACCTTTCCAAGTATTCCCCCACGGAGTTCTGGGAGGGGGCCCGGTACTACCAGGGCAACCGCAGTCCCAACGCCGCCGAACGGGAGGACAAGGGTTACAGCGAGGCCTGGATGCACCACAAGGGCCGCAACCGGCACCACTATGAATATTGGACGGATATGAACCGGCAGACCAGGAGTTACGAAAGCGTCCCCATGCCCAAGCGGTACCTGGCGGAAATGGTAATGGACCGGATTGCCGCCTGCAAGACCTATGAGGGGAAAGCCTATACCCCGGCTTCCGCACTGAACTATTTCCTCAAAAGCCGGGAGCGGGAGCTGATGCACCCCAAGACCCGGGAGGAACTGGAAGTTCTTCTTCGCATGCTCCAGGACAGGGGCGAGGGTGAGACCTTCCGTTACATCCGGCAGATGTTGAAAGAAAAGACATAAGGACTCTATTCGGTTGCATCTGATTTCTTATGGTAAATGATTGTTTATATGACCAATGCGATTCGATAGCTGCACTGGCGCGGGAATCTCCGACGTACAGCAGGGCACGAATCAATTAAGGTGTCATTCCGAACCAGTCCTCAGACTGGTGTGGGAATCCCCCTCGTCATTGTGACTGCTTTCTTCTATCGATGGGGATTGCCACGCCAGTTTGAGAACTGGCTCGCAATGACCGGGAATTCGGGCTCGCAATGACCGGGAATTCGATTGTTCGCTGTTAGTGCGCTAAACGATCATTTATCGGATATTTCCCAGAAGCGACTGAATCGTTATGACATAAGAAAAAATCCGGGCCCCGAAAGGGGTCCGGATTTTTGTGTACGATGGAAAAATCAGGCCTTGCCAGCGCAGCCCAGAACGTCAACCAGCTTGTGGCGGACCAGTTCCTTGATGTTGGCACGGGCGGGCTTCAGGTACTCACGGGGATCAAACTTGTCGGGATGCTCCTCGAAGAACTTACGGATAGTGCCGGTCATGGCAAGACGCAGGTCGGAGTCGATGTTGATCTTGCAGACGGACAGCTCAGCGGCGTGACGCAGCTGCTCCTCGGGGATGCCCACGGCGTCGGGCATCTTGCCGCCATGGGAGTTGACCATCTTCACATAGTCCTGAGGCACGGAAGAGGAGCCATGGAGCACGATGGGGAAGCCGGGCAGACGCTTGGAGACCTCTTCCAGCACGTCGAAGCGCAGGGGAGGCGGAACCAGGATGCCCTTTTCATTCCGGGTGCACTGCTCGGGGGTGAACTTGTAAGCGCCGTGGCTGGTGCCGATGGCAATGGCCAGGGAGTCACAGCCGGTCTTGGAGACGAACTCCTCCACTTCCTCGGGACGGGTGTAGGAAGCGGCGTGGGCAGCGACCTTCACATCATCCTCAATGCCGGCCAGGGTGCCCAGCTCAGCCTCGACCACAACACCGTGGTCATGGGCGTACTCGACGACCTTGCGGGTGATCTCGATGTTCTCGGCAAAGGGCTTGCTGGAAGCGTCGATCATGACGGAGGTAAAGCCGCCGTCGATGCAGGCCTTGCAGGTCTCAAAGTCGGGGCCGTGGTCCAGGTGCAGAACAATGGGAATCTCGGGGCATTCAATGACGGCAGCCTCCACCAGCTTCACAAGGTAAGTGTGGTTGGCGTAAGCCCGGGCGCCCTTGGACACCTGGAGAATGACGGGGGATTTCTCCTCCCGGCAGGCCTCAGTGATAGCCTGCACGATTTCCATATTGTTCACATTGAAGGCACCGATGGCGTAGCCGCCGGCATAAGCCTTCTTGAACATCTCGGTAGAAGTAACAAGTGCCATAAAATCATCCTTTCTCAATTCAGGGGCGTTGCCCCATATCATGATGCCATTATAGCACAAATTTCCCCGATTTCAATAAAAATATTTGCCATACAAAGAGAATTGTGTTATAATGAAACCCGTATAGGGCTATGAAGAAGGCATAGCCGTCAAATTCCATAAAAAAATATTTATTATATTACTGGAGGTATCCAATATGTCCGAAAAGAATCTTGTCGGCTCTCTGATCATCGGTCAGTCCGGCGGTCCTTCCTCTGTTATCAACTGCTCTGCCTACGGCGTGATCAAGACCGGTCTGGAAAATCCCAGCATCACCAAGGTCTACGGCGCGTTCCACGGCATCAAGGGCGTGCTGAATGATCAGCTCATGATTATGGACGAGGAAGATCCCAAGGAGCTGGAGAACATGCTCCACACTCCCTCCTCCGCCCTGGGCTCCTGCCGCTACAAGATTGCCGATCCCGATGTGGACGACACCGACTACAAGCGGATCCTGGAGATTTTCAAGAAGTACAATGTGCGCTACTTCTTCTATAACGGCGGCAACGACTCCATGGACACCTGCAACAAGATCTCCAAGTACATGGCCAAGGTGGGCTATGAGTGCCGGGTCATGGGCGTGCCCAAGACCATCGACAACGACCTGGCCGGTACCGATCACTGCCCCGGCTTTGCTTCCGCAGCCAAGTATATCGCCACCTCCTTCATGGAGGTCAGCCGTGACTGCCAGGTGTACGACACCGGCATGGTCACCATCGTGGAGTGCATGGGCCGTCACGCCGGCTGGCTGACCGCCGCTGCCGCTCTGGCGGGCATCAAGGGCGACGGCCCTGATCTGGTCTACCTGCCTGAGGTGGACTTCAATATGGATGCGTTTATTGCCGATGTGAAGCGGATCTACGGCGAGAAGAAGAACTGCCTGGTTGCCGTTTCCGAGGGCATCCACTATGCCGACGGCACCTTCGTTTCCGAGGCGAAGACCAGCGGCACCGACGGCTTCGGCCATGCCCAGCTGGGCGGCCTGGCTGCCCGTCTGGCGGATGTGGTGAAGGCTGCCCTGGGCGGCGTCAAGGTCCGGCCCATTGAGCTGAGCCTGCTGCAGCGCTGCGCTGCCCACTGCGCCTCCGGCACCGACATTGCCGAGTCCTTTATGTCCGGTAAGGTTGCCGTGGAGTCCGCGGTTGCCGGCATTACTGACAAGATGGTTGGCTTTAAGTGCACCCGGGATGAAAACGGCTACCGCTGCGAGCCTGAGCTCTTCGACCTGAGCCTGGTTGCCAACGCCGAGAAGAAGGTTCCTCTGGAGTGGATCAACGAGGCCCACAACGGCGTGAACGAGGGCTTCATCAACTACTGCCTGCCCCTCATTCAGGGCGAGACCGGTATGGTCAAGGAAGACGGCCTGCCCCGGTTCGTGAACCTGAAGCGGGTCTTCGCGAAGTAATCTTTTCCATACTATAAAACACCGCCGGTCCGAAAGGATCGGCGGTGTTTGACATTCTGATTGTTTTCGTCCGGAGGTGCGGCAAAATTGAAATTTGTAGGGCCGTCAGAACGTGTCATTCCGAACCAGTGCGCACACTGGTGTGGGAATCTCCATCGAATTCCGGGCAACTTATCGTCATACAGACCGTCGTTTTTGTGCCGTTTTCCGGAATTCTTCCACGAGAAGTAGTACGTCTAACCGGGGGATTGCCACACCAGTGACATCGGTCACTGGTTCGCAATGACCGGGAATTCGCCAAATTTCAATTTACAGAGCAGCTGGGTTAAGCTGCCGTTACATTTTCTCCGGAGCGGAGAAGCCCAGCAGGTGAATACCCGTTTCCAGCACGTTCATGGCAAGGCCGATGAGAGCAATGTACCCTGCCTGAAGGTCCTTGTCCTCCTCGGAAAGGATCCGGGTCTCATGGTAGAACTTGTTGACGGCCCCTGCCAGGTCAAAAAGGTAGGCGCACAGCACATTGGGGCTGGAGGTACGAAGGGCGGTGTCCAGGGTGGGATCAAATTTGGTCAGGGCAAGCATGACATCCTTGGCAAAGGGATTGGCGGGCAGCCGGATAGGCAGGTCCTCCCATTTGCCGTATTTTGCCAGGATGCTCTTGATCCGGACGATGGTGTAGAGCAGGTAGGGACCGGTGTTACCCTCAAAGGCGGCAAACCGCTCCACATCAAAATTGTAATCCTTGGTGGGCTGGTTGGACAGGTCACCGTATTTGAGAGCGGCCAGGGTGATCTTCGCGGTGGTGGCGTCCACCTCGCTGTCGTCCACGATCCGGTTTTCCACCACCTTGGCCCGGACAAAGGCGGTCATGTCCGCAAGCAGTGTCTCCAGCCGCATAACGCCGCCGTCCCGGGTCTTGAAGGGCTTACCGTCGCTGCCGTTCATGGTGCCGTGGCCCAGGTGCTCCAACTGGGTGCTCTCGGGGATAATGCCGCTCTTCTTTGCCGCCCGGAACACCTGCTCAAAGTGCAGGGCCTGGCGCTTGTCGGTGACATAGAGGATCTTGTCCGGGGCGTAGTCCCGCTGCCGCTGAACCAGAGTGGCAAGATCCGTGGTGGCGTAGATGGCGGCGCCGTCGGACTTGACCAGGATACAGGGAGGTACCTCCTTCCGGTCTGTGGGCTCTGCCACGGGGAAGACCAGGGCGCCCTCGCTTTCCACGGCGAAGCCCCGCTGCTTGAGATCCGCCAGCATATCCGGGATCAGGGGGTCCGCGTCGCTTTCACCCAGCCACACATCAAAGTGAACATCCAGGGCGTCATATACCCGGTGCAGGTCGGCAAGGGATACGTTCATAATATGCTGCCAGATAGCCCGGTAGCCGGGGCGGCCCTGCTGAAGCTGGAAGGTAGCGATGTGGGCTTCCCGGGCGAATTCTTCGTCCTCCTTTTTCCGGGCGGAGGCGGTGGGGTAGATTTCCTCCAGCTCCGACAGGGTAAAGGGAGGCTCCGTGGGGTAGGGGCCGGTAAAGGTTTCGTCAAAATAAGGAAGCTCCGGCTGCCGGCGGTGAAGCTCGGCGATGATCAGGCCCATCTGCAGGCCCCAGTCGCCCAGGTGGACATCCCCGATGGTCCGGTAGCCCAGATACCGGTGCAGCCGTTTCAGGGCTTCGCCGATAATGGCGGGGCGCAGATGCCCGATGTGCAGGGGCTTTGCCACATTCGCGCCGCCGTAATCCACCACCACGGTTTTCCCGGCGCCGATCTTCTCCGTACCGAAGTCCGGCTCGGTGCGCATGGCTTCCAGATACTCCCGGAGAAAGGCCCCGGAGAGCTTCAGGTTAATAAAGCCCGGCATCACCGCTTCCACCAGGTCGTAATCCTTTTGATCCAGCTGTGCGGCCACAGCCCGGGCGATCTGAATGGGGGCGCAGTGATACTGCTTGGCGGCGGCAAGGGCGCCGTTGCACTGATATTCACACAGGTCCGGCCGGTTGGATACCGTCACCCGCCCGTAGGACGGGTCGTAGCCTGCATCGGCAAAGGCCCGGGCCATTTTTTCGGAAATCTGATCCAATACTTTCTGCATGCTTTTCTCCTCCTATTTTTTCCAGTATACCAAATTTGTGCGGAAAAGTATACCCCCTTTTCCGGAAAAACTGTAAAAAGGAAGGAGTGCCCCAGTGGTTGGAAATTTTCTCCTTGCATCCGCAGGATATTCCGGTATAATAGAGACGAAAACAAACGATTTTGGGAGTTCATATGAAAGCAAATACACTGGAAGAAAACAAGATGGGCGTTATGCCCGTGCCCAAGCTGCTGGTGAACATGGCGCTGCCCATGATCCTTTCCATGCTTGTTCAGGCACTTTACAATATTGTGGACAGTATCTATGTGTCCCAGGTGTCCGAAAGCGCGGTCACCGCCCTGTCCCTGGCCTTCCCGGTGCAGAATATGCAGGTTGGTTTTGCTGTGGGAATCGGTGTGGGTGTGAACAGTCTGCTGTCCAAGAGCCTGGGGCAGAAAAATCAGGAGGCTGCCGACCGGGCAGCGGGAAACGGCATCTTTCTTATGCTGATCGCTGTGGTGATCTTCGTGCTCTTTGGCCTGCTCGGCACCCGTCCCTATTACGCCATGCAGTCCCAAGTGGCCGAGACCGTGGAGGGCGGTATTGCGTATACCCGGATCTGCTGTGTCTTTACCCTGGGCATGTTTGTGGAGATTTTGGGGGAGCGGCTGCTCCAGGCTACCGGGCGGACAGTGCACACCATGTTTGTGCAGGCCACGGGAGCTATTATTAATATCATCCTGGACCCCATTTTCATTCACGGCTGGTTTGGTATTCCCGCCATGGGTGTGGCCGGGGCAGCGGTGGCAACGGTGATCGGACAGTGGCTGGCGGCCTGCCTGTGCGTCTACTTTAATTTCCGGTTCAATTCTGACGTGCATCTGTCCTTCCGGTTCCTGAAGCCCGTGAAAGCCAGCATCGGACCGATTCTGGCGGTGGGCGCTCCCGCAATCGTGATGAACGCCATCGGTTCCGTTATGAACTTCGGAATGAATCAGATCCTTCAGAGCTTCCAGGAGACGGCTACCGGTGTGTTCGGTGTGTATTTCAAGCTCCAGAGCTTCTTCTTTATGCCCCTGTTCGGCATGAACAACGCTACAATTTCCATTATTGCCTACAATTACGGCGCGGAAAAGCCGGAGAGAATTGTGAAAACCCTTCGGGTGGCCTGCTCCGTTGCCGTGTGCATCATGCTGGCGGGACTGTTGGCGTTCCAGCTGGCTCCCGGACTGCTTCTGGGGCTGTTCAACCCCTCGGAGGAATTCCTGGCCATCGGCACCAGCGCCCTGCGGATCATCAGCTTCCATTTTCCTATCGCTGCCTTCTGTATCATTCTCGGTGCCTGTTTCCAGGCCCTGGGAAACGGGATCTATTCCACCATTGTGTCCCTGTGCCGCCAGCTGATCGTTCTGCTGCCCGTGGCGTATCTGTTGAGCCTCACCGGCAGTGTCCACAACGTGTGGTGGGCTTTCCCCATTGCGGAGATAGCCAGCGGCTGTGTGACAATGCTGCTCTTTGCCCGCATTTACCGCCGGAAGGTCAAGCCCTTATTTCACCGGTAAATTCGAATAGCAATATTGCATAACGCGGCAGTGCGGAAAATTGGAATTTGGCGTACCGTCAGAACGTGTCATTCCGAGAAAGTAGCGCACACTGGTGTGGGAATCTCCATCGAATTCCAGGCGGCCCATCGTCATACAGTCTGTTCTAATCTGCCGTTTCCCGGGATTCATTCACGAAAAGTGGTACGTCTATCCGGGGGATTGCCACACCAGTCTGCGGACTGGTTCGCAATGACTGGGAATTCGACAAATTCCCAATTTATCTGTTTTACGCCAAAAGCCGATACGCGTACAAACGTATTAATGGAGAATCCTATGAAGAAGAAAATACTGATTTATGCGCTCTGCCTTTGCCTGCTTCTCACCGGCTGCGGCGCGGTGGATGTGGGCGGCTTTTTCCGGGCATTGGGACAGGCTGCCGGTGTGACCGATGGCGGTCATTCCCTGCGGGAGGCCATCGAACGCAGCCATGTAATCCCCTATTCCCAGATGGAATATACCCGGCCGGATCTGATGGAGCTGGAAACGCTGCTTGAACAGACGGAGCAGGCGGCCCAGGACAGGGATCTGGATGCGGTCACGGATGGGATCAATGGGTTTTATAAAGCCTATGACCGGTTCTATACCGCCTATTCCCTGGCGGACATCCGCTATAGCGCTGATCTGACCAACGAGGAAAACGCCCAGGAATACGACTACTGCACGCGGCTGTCTGCCCGGGTTGACAGTATGCTGGACGAGCTGTACAGAGTTTTGGCGGCCTCCCCCCTGCGTCAGGAGCTGGAAGACGACGACTATTTTGGCACCGGATTCTTTGACACCTACCAGGGAGAGAGTATGTACAGCGAGGAATTCCTGGCCCTGACGGATGCGGAAAGCCAGCTGCGCAGCCGGTACTATGCCCTGTCCAATGGAACATCGGATGCCGCCTATGGGACCCCGGAGTTTTTTGACAGCTGCTGGGAGGATATGGCCCAGATGCTGGTGGAGCTGATCCGGAACCGTCAGGAGCAGGCCCGGTGCCAGGGCTATGACAGCTACATTGACTTTGCCTACGATTTTTACTATTACCGGGACTATACGCCGGCCCAGGCGCGGCAGTACATGGAGGAAATCCGGGAGCAGCTTGTGCCCCTGTACCGCGGGCTGGACGGCAGCCTCTGGGATGCGGCGGGGGAGTACGCTTCGGAAGCGAAGACCTTGGAATCCGTTCGCGGCGCGGTGCAGGCCATGGGCGGCACGGTCTGGGAGGCTTTCCGGCTGATGGAGCGGGCCGGCCTGTATGACATTGCCTATTCGCCCAATAAATATAACGCCTCCTTTGAACTGTACCTGCCTTCCTATGAAGAGCCGTTTCTCTTTATGAACCCGGGGTTGAATCGGTATGACAGTCTGACCCTGGCCCATGAGTTCGGCCATTTCTGCAGCGACTACGCAAGCTGCGGAAATACCGCGGGGATCGATGTGGAGGAGGTATTCTCCCAGGGAATGGAGTATCTGCTCCTGTGCTACGGGGAACAGAACCGGGATCTTGCGGGAATGAAGCTTGCCGACAGTCTGAGCACCTATGTGGAGCAGAGCTGCTATGCGTCCTTTGAAGAGCAGATGTATTCCCTGACCGGGGAGGACCTGACCCCGGAGGGGCTGCGGCGGCTGTATGAACGGACGGCAAAAGACTTTGGCCTGGATCAGACAGTCTTTGACAGCCGGGATTTTATCACCGTGACCCATTTCTATACCAATCCCATGTATATCATCAGCTATGTGGTGAGCAACGATGCCGCCATGCAGCTGTACCAGCTGGAGCTTAAGGAAACGGGCGCGGGCCTTACACGGTATGAAGAAAACCTGGACACCTGGGAAATGTATTTCCTGGCGTTCCTGAAGGAAGCGGAGCTGGAAAGCCCCTTTGACCGGGTAGCGGAGGTCCGGGAGTTTTTCCTGGGGCAGGGGATCGGAAGCTGAGAGCTTGGATAACGTTTTTGCATGGACGGCGTCTCACCGGGGAATCCTATTCCCGGGGTGAGAGCGATGCCGGAAAAAGAAAAAGAGGACGGAAAGAAAACCGTACCCTGGGAAATGACGGACCCCAAGCCGCCGGTTATCCAGTCCGGCCACATGGAGTCCCGCAGGGAAAATACCAAATAACCGGTCCCCGGACAGGAGGGTCACCCTTCCCGCCCGGGGATCATTTATTCGTTCAAATTGGAATTTATCGAATTCCCGGTCATTGCGAACCAGTGACCGACGTCACTGGTGTGGCAATCTCCCGGATAGAAGCACCATTTCTCGTGGATGAATTCCGGAAAACGGCACGAAAAGGATAGTCTGTATGACGATAGATAGTACGGAATTCGATGGAGATTCCCACACCAGTGTGCGCACTGGTTCGGAATGACAATGTTGTACGACGCCCTGGCTTCCCTCTGCAAATTCCAAATTTGCGTACCACAGAACGATACCGAGCGGGTCAGGGTGGGAACGATTACAGATCACGCTCGTCACGACTTGGCTGTCGGACCTGCCGACAAATTCCCAATTTGTCTTTTTACCGTTGAAAACCAGAATTGTAAACTTTTTTTGAAAGGGCTTGCATATGGAAAAACAGCGTGGTAAACTAATGCGTAGCTTGCTACATGTTTTGAAAGACCCGGAGGATTCGGCTGCTCTCATGGCCGGGCCGTTCCGGGTTTCCTGCGGAGGTGATTTCTTGCTTCACTATGGACATCTTGTCCGGATTCTGCACTGCTGCACGTCCCAGACCATGACGGAGGCTCTGTCTTCCATGGATCTGACATCGGCCCAGGGACATCTTATGGGCTTTCTTGCCCACTGCGAAAATCCGCCCTGCGCCCGGGATATTGAGGAAGCCTTTCATCTGAGCCATCCCACGGTGTCGGGGCTTTTGTCCCGCCTGGAAAAGAAGGAGTTTCTGGAGCTGCGCCCGGACTCGGAGGACCGCCGGTGCAAACGGATTTATATGCTCCCTAAGGGTAAGGAGTGTATTGAAGTAATGGACAGAACCATCCTGGACAATGAAGAACGATTTGTCCGGGGCTTTACCAAGGAAGAAAAAGAACAGTTCGCGGCCTATCTGACCCGTGCCATCCGGAATATGGGACAAAGGGCGGAACCGTTCCCGCATAAGGAGGATAATTTTTAATGATAAGACGACTTCTCCGGTGTATCCGGGAATACAAATGGGCCGCCATTCTCAGTCCGCTGTGCATGGTGGGCGAGGTTTATATGGAGGTCAAAATCCCCCTGGTCCTGTCCAAAATCGTGGACCTGGGTGTGGAAATGAGCGACATGGGCGCTGTGGTCAAATACGGCCTGGTCCTGGTGCTGTACGCCCTGTGTTCGCTGACCTTTGGTGTGGCTTCGGCATTTTTTGCGTCCTACGCCGCCACCGGCTTTGCCCGGAACCTGCGCCACGACATGTACTACAACGTGCAGACCTTCGACTTTTCCAATATTGATAAGTTTTCCACATCCAGCATTGTCACCCGCCTGACCTCCGATGTGGCCAACCTCCAGATGGGCTTCCAGATGCTGATTCGTATGGCGATCCGCTGTCCCATGATGCTGATTCTGGCTACCACCAACGCCTTTTCCATCAGCCCCCGGTTGTGCCTTGTCTACTGCGTGGCCCTGCCCCTTCTGGGCCTGGGCCTGTACATCCTGATGAAAACGGTCTACCCCATCTTTGATCGGGTGTTCAGAACCTATGACAAGCTGAACAATGTGGTTCAGGAAAACCTCCACGGCATCCGGGTGGTCAAGTCCTTCGTCCGGGAGGACCGGGAGACGGAGAAGTTCACCACCGTCTCTGAGGAAATCTACAAAGACTTCTGCAAGGCGGAGCGGACCCTGGTGTTCAACAATCCGCTGATGCAGCTGGCAGTCTATACCTGCATTCTGGTCATCTCCTATTTGGGTGCCACAATGGTGATCCAGTCCGGCAATGATATTGCCGTGGGCCTGACCACCGGTCAGCTGACCTCCATGTTCACCTACACCATCCAGATTCTCAGCTCCCTCATGATGCTGTCCATGGTGTTTGTCATGATGACCATGGCCCGGGCACCTCTGCGCCGGACTACCGAGATCCTGGAGGAAAAACCGGATCTGGATAACCCGAAGGACCCTGTCACGGTGGTTTCCGATGGCTCCATCGATTTTGACAATGTATCTTTCCGGTATTCCAGGACCGCGGACCGCAGCGCCCTGGAAAACATCGACCTGCACATTGCCTCCGGCATGACCGTGGGTATCCTGGGTAGCACCGGTTCCAGCAAATCCACCCTGGTGCAGCTGATCCCCAGACTGTATGACGCTACCGAGGGCACCGTTCGGGTAGGCGGTGTCGATGTCCGGGACTATAACATTACCGCGCTGCGGGACGCCGTCTCCATGGTGCTGCAGAAGAACGTGCTGTTTGCCGGCTCCATCAAGGAAAACCTCCGTTGGGGAGACCCCAACGCCACGGACGAGGAAATGGTTCATGCCTGCAAGCTGGCCTGCGCCGACGAGTTTATCAGGACCTTCCCCGACGGCTATGATACCCATATTGAGCAGGGCGGAACCAACGTCTCCGGCGGTCAGAAGCAGCGGCTCTGCATTGCCCGGGCCCTGCTGAAAAAGCCCCGGATCCTGATTCTGGACGACTCCACCTCCGCCGTGGACACCCACACCGACGCGATGATCCGCAAGGCATTTCGGGAAGAGATCCCAAATACCACGAAGCTGATCATTGCCCAGCGGATTTCCTCCATTCAGGACGCGGACCTGATCGTGGTGCTGGACGGCGGAAAAATTTCCGCCATGGGCACCCATGACGAGCTTTTGAAGACCTCCACCATTTACCAGGAAGTCTTCTACTCTCAGCAGAAAGGAGGGCTCCAGTAATGCCTCCGGTAAAAATGAAAGGAGATGGCCGTAAGGCCAAAAATCCGAAGCAGACCATTTCCCGGCTGCTGTCCTATATGGCAAAGTACAAGGCCACCATGGTAGTGGTTGTGATCTGCATTATTTTCAGCGCCATTGCCCAGGCGGTGAGCTCCGCCTCCCTGGGTACCCTCGTGGACAACTACATCACCCCCATGCTGGCTGATATTGATCCCGATTACGCCCCCCTGCTGCGGTTTTTGGGTGTACTGGCCTGTATTTACCTCGTTGGTATGCTTTCCTCCTTCCTGTATAACTTCCTGATGGTCCGGGTGGGCCAGGGTACACAGAAGGTTATCCGGGACGAAATGTTCACCCATATGCAGACGCTGCCCATCCGGTACTTTGATTCCCATCCCGTAGGCGACCTGATGAGCCGCTACACCAGCGACATCGATACCCTGCGGCAGATGATCTCCCAGTCCA
>JAEDNR010000083.1 GCA_016302405.1 Oscillospiraceae bacterium | reverse complement strand
GACACCGGAGCGGTGAAAAACGCCATGATTCTCTCCGTTCCCGAGGGCCATGATAAGCCCCTCAAGTACCCCCTCATTTTTACCGTATGCGATGCCCTCATCATCAACAAGATCGATGTACTCCCCTATTTTGACTTTGACATGGACAAGGTCATTGCCTATGCCCACATGCGCAACCCCAATCTGAAGATCTTCCCCATCAGCGCCAAAACCGGCGAGGGTGTGGATGCCTGGTGCGACTGGCTCCGGGAGCAGATTCAAGATTTCAAAGCATAATGCTTCCTACAGGAAAGCCCCGGCTGGACAGCCGGGGCTTTAACAATATCCAATTATCTTTCCATCGCTGTTAATTCTCTTTGCTTCCGCCGGTGTCTGGGACAGAACGCTTTGCGCCAAAGAAGATAATCCCAATTCCCACCCCAAATCCCAGCAGCGACGGGATGATCCAGCCCATTCCCAGGCTTGCAAGAGGCAGAACCTGAGAAAAGCCCATCAGGTGTCTGCCAAAGGGCAGGATATTGCGCACCGTATCCGGCAGGGACGCCAGCATATCCAGCACTGCCGCCAGGATGGTCAGGGTCATGGTGCACAGAAACACGCATTTGCGGTAATGGAACAGTCTTCCCATAAGGCACAGGGCAATGAGCACGATGGTCATGGGATACAGGAGCATAAGCACCGGCAGGGAAAATTGAATGATGGCGCTGAGCCCCACATTGGAAACCGCAAAAGAAAACAGGGAAAACACAACGGCAAAAATCTTGTAGGAGCAGAACTTTGGGAACATTTCCGAAAATGCCCGGCTGCAGGAAGTAACCAGGCCGATGGCTGTTTTCAGACAGGCAAAGGTGATCATGACCCCCAGGAACGCGCCGCCCACCCGTCCAAAATAGTGCCGGGCAATCTGGTACAGGGCGGTGCCGCCGTCGGTGCTGATTCCCAGCTTTCTGACCGACTGGGCGCCCAGGAGGGTCAGACAGAAATAAATCAGGGCCATAGGAAGCGTAGAAAAGACGCCGGACTTCACCGTACAGGCGGACACCCTGACCGGATCCGTCACTCCCAGCTCCCGGATGACCTCAATCAGCACAATGCCGAAAGCCAGGGATGCCAAGGCGTCCATGGTGTTATATCCCTCCAGGAAGCCGGTAAAGAAGCTGTGTTCGGCGTACTGTCCCGAGGCTTCCGCCTGGAACGCGCTTCCCATGGGGTTTAAAAACGCAGTGACAATGAGGACAGCCATAAAAAGCAGGAACACAGGATTCAGAATCTTGCCAACCCAGGTCAGGATCTTGGACGGGCGCAGGGAGAAAAACAGGACGGCAGCAAAAAACAAAAAGGAAAAGGCTGCCAGCATCAGCGTTTTCATGGTCTCCGGCACCGCAGGGGCGACACCCACCTGGAAAGACACGGTTGCCGTTCTGGGAATGGCAAACAGTGGACCGATGGTCAGGTACAGCGCGCAGGTGAAGAAATAGGCAAACCCCCGGCTGACGAAGCTGCTCATGTGAAACAGGCTCTTGCTCTCGGAAATGCCCATGGCGGCAACCCCCAAAAGGGGCAAGCCCACACCGGTGATGCAGAAGCCAATGGCTGCCGGAAGCATCCGGCTGCCCGCCTGCTGTCCCATACTCACCGGAAAGATCAGATTCCCCGCACCGAAGAACAGGCCGAACAGCATGGAGGCCACGGCAATATACTCTTTCATCGTAAGTTTCGTCTTTTTCATGTTACTCGCTCCTTTCCCCATCCGCAAAACAGTGTCTTGACGGATTGGACTAATTGTACTACAATTCTCATATGAAGTAAAACTCAACATTCTCATTATTAAATTGAATTAATTTCATTTTGGAGGGAGTACCCATGACACTGACCTTTTGCCGCATCTTCAGCCGCGTCGTCACAGAGGGCAGCTTTCTGAAAGCCGCGGAAAGCCTGAACATGACCCCCTCCGCTGTCAGCCATGCCGTGACCGATGCCGAAAACCAGGTTGGATTCAAGCTGTTCAACCGCACCAAAAACGGTGTGACCCTGACGGAAAACGGACGGGCACTGTATCCCGCGGTTTTACAGCTTCTGGGCTGCGAGGATTCCTTGAATCAAACCGTGGATGATCTGCGTGGTCTGCGCATCGGAACGGTAAACCTGGGAATTTTCAACAGCGTCTGCACAAACTGGATGCCGGAGATCTTCCGCCGGTTTGAAGAAGCCTATCCGGATATTCGGATCAATATTTTCGAGGGAAGCTATGATGATGTGATTTACTGGATCAAAAACGGTTTCGCGGAGCTGGGGTTTCTCTCCACCACCTGCACCTGCGAGCTTCCCGTGGACGGGCGGTACGTGGACCCCCTGGTGTGTATCGTTCCCCCGGACTTTCCCAACCGGGAACCCGGCTTCATCTCCCTGGACGAAATGCGCAACCAGCATTTCATTATTCAGCGGGAGGGCAGCGATGCCGATGTACAGATGCTCTTCAAAAAGTACGGTCTGCAATACCACACCAGCTGTCACGTTCTGGATGACACCTCCATTATGGCGATGATCGCCTGCCGCCGGGGAATCTCCATCATGCCCAGCCTCACCGCCAAAGGTCTGGAGGGGAATCTCAAGGTCCTGCGCCTGAAGCCCGAGGAACACCGGGTCATCGGGCTTGCAGCCATGGATCTGAAGCTCCTCTCCCCTGCCGCCAGACGGCTGCGAGAATGCATCAATGCCTTTATGGATGAAGAAATGCAGCGCTCACATAAATGAGCGCTGCCGCTGCCCTCCCAGTTTCACCAAAAAATGCCACGCAGGCACCGGATCATTCACAGGAAAGGGATATTCAGAAGAAGAACGACGCGACAACGATCACAACGGGCATTGTCAGGATCGACAGAAGGGTGGACAGGGCCACACTCTGGCAGGCATAGGGATAGTCCAGATCGAAAAGCTGGGCGTACACCGCCACATTGGCCCCCACCGGCGCGGCGGAGGCGATAAAGACCGCCAGCCGGACCGTCCGGTCCACCGGCAGGAAAGCAAACACCGCCATGACGACCATGGGGATCAGGAGCAGCCGGACAGCGCACAGCCCGTACTGCCGCAGGGTCATAAAGAGGCTCCTGAAATTGGATTTTGCCAGATAGGAGCCCAGTACGATCATGGCAACGGGACCGTTCGTCCCGGCAATACCGCCGATAGCTGTGGAAACCGGCCCGGGAAGCTTGTCCCCCAGCCCGGTACAGAAAATCAGGAGGCCGACAAAGGGGGAAATCAGCAGAGGATTCTTCAGGACCGTTTTCAGATCCAGCCGGATCTTTTTCCCGGTAAGGACACTCAGACCCATACCCCACTGCAAAAGGTTCATCAGCGCAATGTAGCCCACCAGGTAAGAGACCGCCTCCACCCCGTAGAGGGCCTGCACCAGGGGAATGCCCATAAAGCCCGCGTTGGAAAAGGACGCGGAGAAGAAGTCAATGGGCGCCCGCGGAAACACCAGTCTGGCAATTCCCATACACAGTCCCAGGGCCAGGGCGGAAACCAGGGTGCTGACAACCAGTTCCACAAGTTTTTCCGTAGAAAAGGGTTCGCAGAAGCTTTTGACGATTACAGCAGGCAGGATCAGGGCAATGAGGATCCCTGCCAGATCCTTACTGCCCTGCTCCGTCAGCTTTCCCGAGCGGGAAAGGACAAAGCCCACCAGCATATACAGAAACATGACGCAGGTCTGCCCTGCCACAATTTGCTCTGTGCGCATCTTCTATCTCCTTATACCGGGATTTTTATTTTGTTTACGTGTGCTCCAAACCATTCCGCCGGCGATTCAGAGCTTCCCTAATCTTACCAGAATCCATTCCGTTTTTCAATCCCAATTCCCAGCATTCCTCTTTTTTGATTTCCGCAAAAAACATCCCCCCCGGGGGGTTCCAATACCGATTCCGCACTGATACAATGGAGCCAGATGTGTGGTAGAAAAAGCGGGTGATTCGTGATATAATGGAAACCGCATTCACACGGATACCGCTGAATCCTTTGCAAGGAGCACTGCTATGAATAAACTGTTCAAGGCCCAGTCGGAGCTTCGGGAAATGGACGCTCTGGCGGCAGAATGCTCTCCCATTCACGCGCTGCACCCATTGTGCAAGCTTTTGGTGACGGTCCTCTACATTGCCGTTACTGTTTCCTTTCCCAAGTATAATTTTTCCGGACTGGTGATGATGGTGCTCTACCCCGTCATTGCCTTTCAGGTGTCCGGAATTCCGGTGGGACTTTGTTTTTACAAGCTCCGCATTGTGCTGCCCCTGGTCTGCGCTGTAGGACTTGCCAACCCCTTTCTGGACCATACCCCGCTGATGCAGCTGGGGACCATCACTGTGACCGGCGGCTTTGTTTCCATGGTGACGTTGATGCTCAAGGGGATTTTCTCTTTGATGGCGTCCTTTCTGCTCATCGCCACCACCTCCATTGACGCTATCTGTGCCGCTCTGCGCAAGCTCCATGTACCGGGGATTCTGACCACCCTGCTGCTTCTGACCTACCGCTATATCGGGGTCATGTTGGAGGAGGTTACTGTTATGACGGAAGCCTACAGCCTCCGCGCCCCCGGGCAGAAAGGGATCCATATTTCCGCCTGGGGATCCTTTCTGGGCCAGCTGCTGATGCGCAGCATGGACCGGGCGGAGGAGCTTTACGGTAGTATGGTGCTTCGTGGCTTTACCGGTAATTTCTTTTACGCCGATATTCCATCGTTCCGCTTCCAGGATTTTCTGTATACGGCAGCCTGGGCAGCGGCATTCTTATGCGCCAGATTTTTTGATATTCCCGGCCTTCTTGGCAGCTTGTTCGTGGGGTGAAAACATGATCGAATTCCAAAACGTATCCTTTTCCTATGACGGAACTTCCCCGGTGGTGGAAAACCTGAGTTTTTCCATATCCAAGGGGGAAAGCGTGGGCCTGATCGGCGCTAACGGCGCAGGTAAGTCCACCATTATGAAGCTGCTGCTGGGTCTTCTTTCCGGTCAGGGACAAATCCGGGTCGCAGGTTTGGAAATGAATAAACAAAATCTGCCAAAAATCCGGCAGACCGTGGGCTTTGTACTTCAGGATTCCGATAACCAGATGTTCATGCCCACGGTCTATGAGGACATGATCTTCGGCCCCAGAAACTACGGCCTGAGCAAGGAACAGGCAGAGCAGCGGGTGGATGCCGTTCTGAACCAGCTGGGCCTTGCGGAGCTGAAGCACCGCTACAACCACAAAATATCCGGCGGGGAAAAGAGGATGGCGGCCATCGCCACCATTCTTGCCATGGAGCCGAAGGTCATTTTGATGGACGAACCCTCCACGGCCCTGGATCCGGTGAACCGGCGTACGGTGATCAACACCATCAACCGGCTTCCCCAGACAAAGCTCATTGCCTCCCACGATCTGGACATGATCCTCGACACCTGCGGACGGGTCATCCTGCTCTCCCACGGAAAGATCGTTGCCGACGGCAGCGCCGAAACGATTCTCCGGGACAAGGCGCTTCTGGAAGCAAACCGGATGGAACTGCCATTCTGCCTGCAGGGCAGGCACAAATAAAAGCCATCACAAAAGGAGGAAGTGTCCATGGTCTATACCGTTACCTTCAACCCGTCCCTGGACTATATTGTAGATGTGGAGGATTTCCGTCTGGGAATGACGAACCGCACCTGCTCGGAGCAGATGATGGCTGGCGGAAAGGGCATAAATGTCTCCATCGTCCTCCAAAACCTTGGTATCGAGAATACCGCTCTCGGCTTCATTGCCGGGTTCACCGGTGAGGAGATCCGCCGTCAGGTGGCCGAGATGGGAATACGCGCCCAGTTCATTTCCATACCGGAGGGCATTTCCCGCATCAATCTGAAGCTTCGCTCCATTGACGGCACCGAGATCAACGGCATGGGGCCAAGCATCGGCAGGGCGCAGCTGGATGCCCTGTACGAAAAGCTGGACACGCTGACGGATAAAGACACTCTGGTTCTCGCCGGTTCCATTCCCGCTTCCATGCCATCTTCCATTTACTGTGACATTATGGAAAGGCTCTATGCAAAGGGGGTCACCTTTGTGGTGGATGCCACAAAGCAGCTGCTGCTTAATGTACTGCGCTACAGGCCTTTCCTGATTAAGCCCAATAATCACGAGCTTGGGGAGCTCTTCGGCGTCACGTTGTCCACCCGGGAAGCCGTTATCCCCTACGCCCGTAAGCTGCAGGAGCAGGGCGCAAGGAATGTTCTTATCTCCATGGCCGGACGGGGCGCCGTGCTTGTTGCCGAGGATGGCAGCGTCCATCTGACCCCCGCTCCCAAGGGGACCCTGGTGAACGCCGTAGGCGCCGGAGACTCCATGGTCGCCGGATTTCTGGCCGGGTGGCAGGAGCGGCATGACTACGGCCACGCTTTCCGCATGGGTGTTGCCGCGGGAAGCGCCAGCGCCTTTTCCCGGTACCTGGCGACCCGGGAAGAAGTGGAAAGGGTATTTGCCCAACTCATCTAATAGGAATAGACAGCTTTCTCCCATCTTTGGGCGTAAAAAGCTGTGGATATTGCCCGTTGTAAAACAGCGCTTTCTGTGTTATGATAGGTTTCAGTGAGTAAAGGCGCTCATCCGGACAGAGGTATTCTCTGCCCCGGGTGAGCGCTTTATCTTTTTTTCAGGAAGGGGAACACCATGGCAGAAATACATGAAGAATGCGGCGTGTTCGGTGTGTACAGCACCCAGAGTGCCGACCTTGCGGGACTTGCGTATTACGGGCTCTACGCCCTGCAGCACCGGGGACAGGAAAGCTGCGGCATTGTCGTCAATGACGACGGCGTTTTTTCTTCCCACCGGGACTTGGGCACAGTGAACGATGTTTTTTCCCGGGAGGTTCTGGGGCGGTTCCCCAAAGGGACAATGGCTATCGGGCATGTACGCTATGGCACCACCGGCGGCAACAACCGGGAAAACTGCCAGCCCATTGTGGTCAACCATCAGAAAGGCAAGCTGGCTCTGGCCCACAACGGCAACCTGAGCAATGCCTATGAGCTGCGCAGCGCCCTGGAGCTGGGCGGCGCCATCTTCCACAGCACCAGCGATACGGAGATTATTGCCTATATCATTACTCAGCAGCGTCTGAAAACCGCATCCATTGAGGTTGCTGTCAGCCGGGCCATGAATGAGCTGGACGGCGCCTTTTCCCTGGTACTCATGTCCTCTGCCAAAATGATCGCCGCCCGGGATCCCCACGGCTTCCGCCCTCTGTGTTACGGTATCACGGCAGATGGCGTCCATGTTGTGGCTTCCGAAAGCTGCGCTCTTGCAGCTGTAGGGGCAAAATTCCAGCGGGACCTGCTGCCCGGGGAGATCCTGACCTTTGACGAAGCCGGGGTCCACGCCGACAGGACCCACTGCGGCACCGCGGAAAGGCGGGCCTGTATTTTTGAATACATCTATTTTGCCCGTCCCGACTCGGTCATCGACGGCGTCAGCGTCCATGCCGCACGGAAAAACGCCGGACGGCTGCTGGCAAAGCGGCACAGCGTTGACGCGGATCTGGTTGTAGGCGTACCGGACTCGGGGCTGGATGCCGCCATCGGCTATGCGGAAGAATCCGGCATTCCCTTTGGCCTGGGCTTCATCAAGAACAAGTATATCGGGCGTACCTTTATTTCTCCCGGCCAGGGCCAGCGGGTTGACCAGGTGAAGATCAAGCTCAGCCCCATCCGGGATGAGGTGGAGGGGAAGCGGATCGTCCTGATTGACGACTCCATTGTCCGGGGCACTACCAGCGGACAGATCGTGGGACTGCTCCGGGAGGCAGGCGCCAGGGAAATCCACATGCGCATTTCCTCTCCCCCTTTCCGCAACCCCTGCTACTACGGAACGGATATTGATTCCCGGGACCACCTCATTGCCTGCCACCATACGGTGGAGGAAATCGCTTCCATCATCGGCGCGGACAGCCTGGGGTATCTGGCCCTGGAGGATCTGACGGAAATGATCGGATCGGCGGATTACTGCCACGCCTGCTTCAGCGGCCAGTATCCCACTGCAATTCCCATCAGCACCGCAAAGGACCGCTTTGAAGGAAAGCTCTCCCAGCGGGAAGGTAAGCATAAATAAAGGCAACACCGCATAATTCGGCAAGGAAGCTCAGCGAGAGATTTTGTGCCA
>JAEDNR010000082.1 GCA_016302405.1 Oscillospiraceae bacterium | reverse complement strand
GCTTTCTTTTTCTTTGTGCTATTTGACGAAACCTTTCCTTAGTGAGACAGCCCCTGCGTTTTACTTTAAGCCATTGCCCCGCAGCTCGATGATCTGATCCCGCAGGACGGCGGCGTATTCGTATTCCATCATCCGGGCGGCTTCCTTCATCTGCTTTTCCAGACGGGCAATCTCCTTTTCCTTTTCCGCCTTTGTCATCTTCACGCCGGTGCGGCCCTTCCGCTCGGCGGTGGGGGAGGAAATCTCAATGAGATCCCGGACGGACTTGATAATGGTCTTGGGCACGATACCGTGGGCCTTGTTGTAGGCATCCTGAATTCCCCGGCGGCGCTCCGTCTCGTCCATGGCTGCCCGCATGGAGGGGGTCACGGTGTCAGCGTACATAATGACCTTGCCCTCGGCGTTCCGGGCGGCTCGTCCGATGGTCTGGATCAGGCTGGTCTCACTGCGGAGGAACCCCTCCTTGTCCGCGTCCAGGATGGCCACCAGGCTTACCTCCGGCAGGTCCAGGCCCTCCCGCAGGAGGTTGATGCCCACCAGCACGTCGAATTTTGCCATCCGCAGATCCCGGATGATCTCCATACGCTCCATGGCGCCAATGTCGGAGTGCATATACCGGACCCGAATGCCGGCCTTTTGCAGGTACACCGTCAGATCCTCCGCCATTTTCTTGGTCAAAGTGGTGACAAGGACCCGTTCGTCTTTGGCAGTCCGGGCGTTGATCTCCCCGATCAGGTCGTCAATCTGGCCCTCGATGGGACGGACCTCCACAACGGGGTCCAGAAGCCCGGTGGGGCGGATGACCTGCTCCACCGTCTGACCGGAGCGGGTACGCTCGTATTCGGCGGGGGTGGCGGAGACATAGATTACCTGATTCAGCTTGCTGTCAAATTCCTGGAAGTTAAGGGGCCGGTTGTCGTAGGCCGAGGGCAGGCGGAAGCCGTAGTTCACCAGGGAATCCTTCCGGCTCCGGTCTCCGGCGTACATGGCCCGGCACTGGGGCAGGGTCACATGGCTTTCGTCGATGAACATGAGGAAGTCCTTAGGGAAGTAGTCAAGAAGCGTGGTTGGGGGCGTGCCGGGGGCGCGGCCCTGGATCACCCGGGAGTAGTTTTCAATGCCGCTGCAGAAGCCGATCTCCGTCAGCATTTCCAGATCGTAGGCGGTGCGCTGAGCGATGCGCTGGGCCTCAATGAGCTTATTGTTTTCGTTGAAGAATTTCACCTGCTGGTCGCACTCTTTTTGAATTTCCAGCATGGCCCGCTGGAGCTTTTCCCGGGAGGCAACATAGTGGCTGGCAGGGTAGATGGCCACATGATCCACAAACCGTTCGGCAATGCCGGAAACGGCGTTGATCTCGCTGATCCGGTCAATTTCATCCCCGAAAAACTCAATGCGGATGGCCCGTCCGGACCAGTAGGCGGGGTAAATTTCCAGGGTGTCTCCCCGGACCCGGAACTTGTTCCGGGAAAAATCCAGGTCGTTGCGCTCATAGCGGATCTCCGTGAGCTTTTTCAGGATCTCGTCCATGGGCCGCTCCTGGCCCACCCGGAGGGAAATGACCATGCTCTTGTAGTCAATGGGGTCGCCCAGACCGTACAGGCAGCTGACGGAGGCCACCACGATTACATCCCGCCGCTCAAACAGGGCGGAGGTGGCGGAGTGGCGGAGCCGGTCAATTTCCTCGTTTACGGAGGAATCCTTTTCAATGTAGGTGTCGGTGTGGGCAATGTAGGCCTCGGGCTGGTAGTAATCGTAGTAGGAAATGAAGTACTCTACCGCGTTCTCCGGGAAGAATTCCCGGAATTCGGAGCACAGCTGGGCGGCCAGAGTCTTGTTGTGAGCCAGCACCAGGGTGGGGCGGTTCACTTTCTCAATGACGGAGGCCATGGTGAAGGTCTTGCCGGAGCCGGTGACACCCAGCAGCGTCTGCTCCCGCAGGCCCAGCTCCACCCCGTTTACCAGGGCGCGGATGGCCTCCGGCTGGTCGCCGGAGGGGGAATAGGGGGATACCAGTTTAAAATGATCCATGGTTCGCTCCTCAGTACAGAACAGTGTCAAAGCTGTGGCCGGACTGAACCATGGAAACATAGTCCCCGTCCGCCACAACGATATGGTCGGCAAGGTGGATTTCCACTGCCGAAAGGGCTGTCGCTACCCGTCGGGTGGTCTGTATATCCTCCACGGAGGGCAGGGCCAAGCCGCTGGGGTGATTGTGGGCCAGTACAACAGTGGTGGCCCCGGCGTTCAGGGCGGTTTCCACCACCCGGCGGACGGAGATGCCCGCCGCGTTCACGCTGCCCTCGCCGATCTCCTTGCAGCACAGCACCTTGCACTTGGCATCCAGGCAGAGCAGAAACACTGTTTCCACCTTGCGCCCGAAGAAAAAGGGCAGCATGTATTCGGCGCAGCTTTCCAAAGAGGGGAGAATTTTCTCCTGGGAAGACCGGTTTACCAGATAGAACCGGCCCGCCTCTGTGATGAGGTGAAGAAATGTAGCCGTGTGTTCTCCCACGCCGGGAACCTTCCGCAGTTCCTCCACCGGCGCTTCCAGCACCTGAGACAGGGAACCAAACCGGTCAAGCAATGCGTGGGCCAGGGGATTGGTATCCTTTTGGGGGATGCAGTAGAAAAGCAGCAGTTCCAGGGCCTGAATCTGGGTAAAGCTGTCCAGACCTTCTTCAAGAAAGCGTTTCTTCATCCGTTCCCTGTGACCGTCATGGATGGACATAGCCTTCACCTCCGGGATGTTGATTAAATTAAAAATGATGGTGTCGCTGCGCGAGGATTAAAATATAGGACGGTTATTTGTCGTCTTGAACAGTGCCGCGCTGTCCACCTGTGCGGCAGATTTTTACTTGCTATTTTCGACATTTTCCGCTAGAATAGGAAGCAGCGAAAGCCATCGAAACCCACCGGGAAAGTTTTTACGGTTTCTGCGCATGCTATAAGCGGCGCGGCCCGACGCGGGAGGCTGCACCTGCACCGGCAGGAGGAGAATCATGGAAAAAGAGAATCTCAGTATTCTGGAACTGATCCCCAATCCCGGCTTCTGTGTCCGGGAAAACAGGATCATCAAGACCAATCTGGAAGCAAAGAAGCTGCCTTTGTCAGAGGGGGAGGAAATCGCTCCCCATCTGTACACCGGGCAGGAGGAATATGCCGCCTTTACCGGCGGCTGTCTGACCCTTACCCTCCGGGTGGGGAACGCGGTTCGGGAGGCAACCGTCACCCGTATGGGGGATATGGATGTCTTCCTGGTGGAGGCCCAGACGGAGCCGGGCGAGCTTCGTGCCCTGTCTCTGGCAGCCCGGGAGCTGCGGGGCCCCCTCACCGCGGTGATGGTGGGTGCTTCCCGTCTGACCAAGGGGGAGCTTCGTCCCGAGGATCAGGAGGCTGCCGCGGGAATGGAGCGGGGGCTGTACCAGCTTCTGCGGCTGATCGGCAATATGTCCGACGCTGCCCATGGTGTTCCGGTGCCCCGGATGGAAATGCGGGATGTGGACGCCCTGTTCCGGGAGGTGCTGGAGAAGGCCGGATGCCTTGCCCAGTTTGCCGGGGTAAGGCTGACCTACGAGGGGCTGGAGCATCCGGTAAACACCCTGGCGGACAGCCAGGCACTGGAGCGGGCGGCACTGAATATGCTCTCCAATGCCATGAAGTTTACCCCTGCCGGCGGAGAGATCCGGGTGAGCCTTTCCCGGCGGGGGCGGATCCTGTGCTTCAGTGTAAGCGACAGCGGCCCGGGGATCCCGAAAAATGTTCTGCCGGAGCTGTTCCGGCGGTATCTGCGCCAGCCCGCCATTGAGGACGGGCGAAACGGGATGGGCCTGGGAATGGTGCTGATCCGTGCCGCTGCTTCCGCCCATGGGGGCACGGTGCTGGTGGACCAGCCGGAAGATACCGGAACCCGGGTAACCCTGACCATTGCCATCCGCCAGGGCGGTGAGGCAATGCTCCGCTCCAATGTTCTTCGGGTGGATTACGCCGGAGAGCGGGACCACACCATGCTCGAGCTTTCCGATGTGCTGCCCCTTTCCCTATATGAAATTGAAAACTGATTTTCCCATCCCCCTGCCCGCCCGGGCAGGGGGATTTTTGCTTTTATGCTTATCGGGTTAGCGCAGCAGCAGACTGGAATTTGTAGAGGGAAGCCAGAGCATCGAACAACACTGTCATTGCGAACCAGCGCGCCGGCTTCAGTGGCAATCTCCATCGAATTTCAGGCAGCTTATCGTCATACAGACTGATCTAACGTGCCGTTTTCCGGTGCCCATCCACGAGAAGTGGTACGTCTAACCGGGGGATTGCCACGCCAGTGTGCGCACTGGCTCGCAATGACCGGGAATTCGCCAAATTCCAATTTTTCTCTCTGTTCAGGTCAATCCGCCATACATTTTGCCTTTATTTTTCTTCCAGGTACTTTTTCAGGTACTGTCCGGTATAGCTTTCCGCAGTCTCGGCGACCTGCTCCGGAGTGCCGCAGGCTACGAGACTGCCGCCGCCGTCGCCGCCCTCAGGGCCCAGGTCGATGAGGTAGTCCGCCGTCTTGATGACATCCAGATTGTGCTCGATGACCAGTACCGTGTTCCCCGCCTCCACAAGCTGCTGCAGCACATCGATGAGCTTGTGCACATCCGCGCTGTGCAGGCCGGTGGTAGGCTCGTCCAGGATATAGATGGTCTTTCCCGTAGCCACCCGGGCAAGCTCCGTAGCCAGCTTCACCCGCTGGGCTTCGCCGCCGGAGAGGGTGGTACTGGCCTGGCCAAGCTTTACATAACCCAGACCCACCTCTACCAGCATCTGGGCTTTTCTGCGAATTTTGGGCAGGTTTTCAAAGAAATCCACGGCTTCCTCGGCGGTCATGTCCAGCACTTGGGCAATGTTTTTGCCCTTGTACAGAACCTCCAGGGTCTCCCGGTTGTACCGTGCCCCGTGGCAGACCTCGCAGGGAACGTACACATCCGCCAGGAAGTGCATTTCGATCTTCACAAGGCCGTCGCCGCTGCAGGCCTCGCACCGTCCGCCCTTTACGTTGAAGCTGAACCGGCCCGGGCCGTAGCCCCGCATTTTCGCGTCGGCTGTGGAGGCGAACAGGTCCCGGATGTCGTTAAAGAGGCCTGTGTAGGTGGCAGGGTTGGAACGGGGTGTCCGCCCGATGGGGCTCTGGTCAATGTCGATGACCTTGTCCAGGTTCTCAAGACCCTCGATGCAGCGGCACTTGCCGGGACGGACACGGGCGTGGTTCAGTTTCCCCAGCAGGGTCTTGTTCAGTACCTCGTTTACCAGGCTGGACTTGCCGGAGCCGGAGACACCGGTGACGCAGGTGAAGGTTCCCAGAGGGATGGATACATCAATATTTTGAAGGTTGTTTTCCTGGGCGCCCCGAATGGTGAGGAACTTTCCGTTCCCCGTCCGCCGGGTGCCGGGCACGGGGATGCGCAGCCTGCCGGAAAGGTACTGCCCGGTGATGGAGCGGGGGCAGTCAATAATGTCCTGCATTGTCCCCGCGGCGACGATCTCACCGCCGTGGCTGCCGGCGCCGGGGCCCACATCCACCAGGAAGTCGGCTGCGCGCATGGTGTCCTCGTCGTGCTCCACAACGATCAGGGTATTGCCCAGGTCCCGCAGATGCTTCAGGGTGGCCAGCAGCTTGTCGTTGTCCCGCTGGTGCAGGCCGATGGAGGGCTCGTCCAGAATATACAGCACCCCCATGAGGGAGGAACCGATCTGGGTTGCCAGCCGGATACGCTGGCTCTCACCGCCGGAAAGGGTGCCCGCCCCCCGGGACAGGGTCAGATAGCTCAGGCCCACATCGGACAGGAACTGGAGCCGGGAGCGGATCTCCCGGAGAATCTGCTCGGCCACGATGGCCATATTTCCCTCCAGGCGGAGGTTTTCCGTGAAGACAAGAGCATCCTTTACGCTCATCCGGCAGAAATCCATGATGCTGATGCCGCCCACGGTCACCGCCAGGGCAATGTCCGACAGGCGGTTTCCCCGGCACTTGGGGCAGGGGGCGGTGGTCATGCACTCTTCCAGCTCTTTCCGGGCGGCGTCGGACTGGGTCTCCCGGAAGCGGCGGCCGATATTGTTCAGAATGCCCTCGAAGGGCTGCTCCAAAACCCCCATGCCGGTGCCCCGGTTGTAGGTCATCCGCAGCTTTTCCCCGCCGGTGCCGTAGAGGATCACGTCCATTACATCCCGGGGCAGATCCTTCACGGGAACGGTGAGGGAAAAGTGGTACTTCTGGGCCAGAGCCTCAAAATACATCCGGAAGATGGAGTCGGTGCGGGCCGACTGCCAGCCGGAGGCCTGGATGGCTCCGTCAAAAATGGATTTATTTTTGTCCGGGATCACCAGATCCTCGTCGGGGATCAGCTGGAAGCCCAGGCCGGTGCAGCTGGGGCAGGCCCCGGCGGGATTGTTGAAAGAGAACATTCTCGGTTCCAGCTCCGGCAGACTGATGCCGCAGTCGTCGCAGGCATAGTTCTGGGAGAAGGTCAGTTCCTCCTGGGAGTCCGCCAGCTGGATGGTGACGAGACCGCCGGAATGGGAGCAGGCCGTCTCAATGGAGCCCGTAAGGCGGCGGCGCAGGCCGTCTTTCAGCACCAGGCGGTCCACCACCAGCTCGATGGTGTGCTTCTTGTTCTTTTCGGGCTTGATTTCCTCCGTCAGGTCATAGAGAATTCCGTCCAGGCGGACCCGAGCGAAGCCCTGCTTCCGGGCATCCTCGAAAATCTTCTGGTGCTCGCCCTTTTTACCCCGGATGACCGGGGACAGCACCAGAAACCGGGTGCCGACTCCCAGCGCCTCCACCCGGTCTACGATCTGGTCAATGGTCTGACGGCGGATCTCCCTGCCGCACTTGGGGCAGTGGGGAATACCGGCCCGGGCCCACAGCAGACGAAGGTAGTCATAAATCTCCGTCACGGTGCCCACGGTGGAACGGGGGCTTTTGGAGGTGGTCTTCTGGTCGATGGAGATGGCGGGGGACAGGCCCTCAATGGCGTCCACGTCCGGCTTGTCCATCTGCCCCAGAAACTGCCGGGCGTAGGAGCTGAGGCTCTCCACATACCGCCGCTGGCCCTCGGCATAGATGGTGTCAAAGGCAAGGCTGGACTTTCCCGAGCCGCTGAGGCCGGTAAAAACCACCAGCTTGTCCCGGGGAATGGTAAGGTCAACGTTTTTTAGATTGTTTTCTCTTGCACCCTGAATACGAATGGTATCGTTCATAACCGCGCTCCTGCATGAGATAGATTTTTGAGATGACATTCATCTTATTCTATCACATTCTTCCCAAAGGTACAAGCACTTTTTCAAACAAAATTTCGGAATAGAAAGGGGAGAAAACCGTCAGGACGCATTCGGCGGGAAAGGGCGCTTACTTGTGATACCGGCTTCCCGCCTGGATGGCCTCCGCCCGGTAGAGCTGCTCCAGGACCATGATCCGGGCCAGATGGTGGGGGAAGGTCATTTTTCCCATGGACAGGAGAAAATCCGCTTTTTCCTTTACAGCCGGAGCAATGCCGAAGGAGGAGCCGATGAGAAAGCAGGCGGAGGACTTTCCCGCGGTTTTCACCTGGGAAAGCTTTGCGGCGAATTCCTCACTGCTGAGGAGCTTGCCCTCGGGGGTGAATACGCACAGCCAGGCCCCCTTGGGAACCGCCGCGAAAATGGCCTCCGCTTCTTTGGAAAGCCCCGCGGTGATCTCGGCGGGGGAGGGGTTCTCCGGCAGGCGGTATTCCGGCAGCTCCAGGAGCTTGAAACGGCAGTAGCCCCCCAACCGCTTTTCGTATTCCGCCGCGGCGGACAGATAGAATTTTTCTTTCAGCTTTCCCATGGCGATCAGGGTGATCTCAAACATTTTCGCAGCCTCCCGGGAGTGGTAGTTTATGCTTGTTGGATTTATTATAAGAGCGATAAATTGGAATTTGCCCGCAGGGCGGGCGGCCAAGTCGTGACGAACGTGGTCTGTAATCGTTTTCACCCTGACCCGCTCGGTATCGTTCTGTGGCGCTACAAATTGGAATTTGCAGAGGGGAGCGCACCCCGAACAACGTTGTCATTCCGAACCAGCGCGCCGGCTTCAGTGGGAATCTCCATCGAATTCCGTGCGGCCTATCGTCATACAGACTGTCCTTTTTGTGCCGTTTCCCGGAATTCATCTACGAAAAGTAGCACTTCTAACCAGGGGATTGCCACACCAGTGACATCGGTCACTGGTTCGCAATGACCGGGAGTTCGA
>JAEDNR010000081.1 GCA_016302405.1 Oscillospiraceae bacterium | reverse complement strand
ATACCTAAATTAAAAGGCAGGGAACGAAAACAGACCACGTTCGTCACGACTTGGCCGCCCGCCCTGCGGGCAAATTCCAATTTATCGTTTCGCTGCGTTAAGCCGATAAGCACATTCATTATAATGCCGCCGCTTATATGGGTTCCCCGCCGCTTTCTATCTCATATCTCATATCTTACATCTCATATCCAGAAAAGAATTGTCCATTGTCGATTATTTATTGTCCATTGTCTGCTTTTCCCCCATTTTTGCCGGGAAACCGGTTGCTTTTTGCCGGTACGCATGGTAAGATAGAAACAGGTTCCCAATTGAATTTCTTCGGAAGGAGTTGTCTTCATGTACTATAAGAACGCGAGAATTTTCTGTTCCGATTTCCGGTTCCGCACCGGCGCTTTTCAGGTGGAAAACGGGGTCTTTGGGGAGATCCTGCCTGATACCGTTCCCGATGACGCCATCGATCTGGGCGGGGCCACGGTGATCCCCGGTCTCATTGAAGTCCACAGCCACGGAAATTCCGGCGCCGACTTCTCCGACGGCGACTACGACGGACTTAAGGCCATGGCTGCCTATTACCTGCGCCAGGGCATCACCTCCTTTGCCCCCGCCAGCATGACCCTGCCCTACGATGTGCTGGAAAAGGCCTTTGCTACCGCTGTAAGGCTGAAAGCGGAAGCGCCCGCCGGGTGCTCCCGGATCCGGGGCATTCAGATGGAAGGACCCTACTTCTCCTACAAAAAAAGAGGCGCTCAGAACCCGGACTATCTGAAGGACCCGGATTTTGAGGGCTTCAAAAAGCTCTATGATGGTGCGGAAGGTCTGATCCGCATTGTGGATGTGGCTCCCGAGCTGCCCGGCGCGGTGGAGTTTACCGAAAAAGCCGCGAAGCTGTGCACCGTGTCCGTTGCCCACACCGATTCCGACTACGACCACGCCAGAGCCGTGTTCCGTGCAGGCGCCACCCATCTGACCCACCTGTACAACGCCATGCCCGCCATCAGCCACCGCGCTCCCGGCGTTATCCCCGCGGCGGTGGAAAACCCCAACGTCCGGGCGGAAATGATCTGCGACGGCTACCACATCCACCCCGCCGCCGTAAGGCTTGCCTATTCCATGTTCGGCGGTGAGCGAATTGTTCTGATTTCCGACTCCGGCCGGTGCGCCGGCATGCCCGATGGTACCCAGTTCCAGCTGGGCGGCCAGGACTGCTGGCTCCGGGGCGGCGTTGCCCGGCTTGCCGACGGCACGATTTGCTGCTCCGCCACCAATCTGTGGGTATGCCTGCAGAATGTCCTGTCCTGGGGCATCCGGGAGGAGGATGCCGTCCGCTCCGCCACCTGGAATCCCGCCTGCGCCATCGGCGCGGAAACAGTGGTCGGCTCCATTGCCCCCGGCAAACAGGCCGATTTCCTGGTATGTGCCCCGGACTACAGCACCAAGCGGGTCTTCCTGGCAGGCGAGGAAGTCCAGTAAGGGTTTCTGCCCATCAGTTCAGAAAGGAGTAAATTGGAATTTGTAGAGGTGAGCGCACGCCCCGGACAACACTGTCATTCCGAACCAGTTCGCAAACTGGTGTGGGAATCTCCATCGAATTCCAGGCAGCCCATCGTCATACAGGCGTTCTTACCTGCCATTTCCCGAAATTCATCCATGAGAAATGGTGCTTCTATCCGGGAGATTGCCACACCAGTGACATCGGTCACTGGTTCGCAATGACCGGGAGTTCGATACCGCACCCGTCGGCCCGACAAATTCCAATTCCCCGAATCATCCCAATATCCATAACAACAACGAGGTATCCATGTTCCATAAGTACATCGGGGACAGGGCGTTTTACCGGCGAATCCTTTACGTCGTCCTGCCCATCATCATTCAAAACGGCATCTCCAATTTTGTTTCCCTCCTGGATAACATCATGGTGGGCCGCATCGGCACGCTTCCCATGAGCGGCGTGTCCATTGTAAACCAGCTCATGTTCGTTTTCAACTTGTGCATCTTCGGCGCCAGCTCCGGCGCGGGAATCTTCACGGCCCAGTTCCACGGCTCCCGGGATGACGCGGGCATCCGCTACACCTTCCGGTTCAAGGTGCTGATTTGCTCTGCCCTGTCTATTCTTGGAATCACCCTGTTCCTCACCGCCGGGGATAGCCTGATCGGCCTGTACCTGACCGGAGAGGGAAGCCCGGAGGAAGCCGCCCAAACCCTTGCCTATGGCCGGGAATACATTCTTATCATGCTTTTCGGTCTTCTGCCCTTCGCCCTGAGCAACGCCTATTCCAGCACCCTTCGGGAGACCCAGGAGACCTTTGTCCCCATGATCGCGGGGATTGCAGCGGTGTGCATCAACCTGGGCCTTAACTATGTGCTGATCTTCGGCCACCTGGGGCTGCCCGCTCTGGGCGTCCGGGGCGCAGCCCTTGCCACGGTCCTTTCCCGGTTCGCGGAGCTGGGCATCGTCGCCGGGTGGACCCACGCCCATCCCGCAAAGAAGCCCTTCATCCGGGGCGCCTACCGCTCTGCCTACATTCCCGGCAGACTGCTGAAAACCATCAGCATGAAGGGGCTTCCCCTGCTGGTTAACGAATTTCTCTGGTCCTGCGGCGTGGCCTTTCTGAATCAGTGCTACTCCACCTGCAGCCTGGATGTGGTTCCCGCCATGAACATTGCCACCACCCTGACAAACCTGGGCAGTGTGGTCTTCCTGTCCATGGGCAACGCGGTAGGCATCCTCATGGGGCAGATGCTGGGCGCCCGGGAATCCAAAGAAGCGGTGCGGGATGCCAACCGGAAGATGATCTTTACCTCCGTGGTCGCCGGATCGGCTTTCGGCGCCCTCATGGCCTGCTTTGCCGGAGTGTTCCCCGAAATCTACAACACCACCCCCGCAGTCAGGGCGCTTTCAGTAAAGATGATCCTTATTTCTTCCTTTATGATCATCTTCCACTCCTATGCCAACGCGGCATACTTTACCCTCCGCTCCGGCGGAAAGACCTTTATCACATTCCTGTTTGACAGCGGCTTCCTCTGGGTCTGCAGCGTGCCCCTGGCGTTCTGCCTGAGCCGGTACGCAAAGCTTCCTATTCTGCCGCTGTACATGATCTGCCAGATTCCGGACATGCTCAAATGCCTCATCGGGGCTTACATGCTGAAAAAGGGAAGCTGGATCCAGAATCTGACATAAAAAATATCGGTGCCCGGGGATGCCCCGGGCACCGAAGTTTTTTAAGAATGTTGATCAAAGGCGGCAAACAGATAAATTGGAATTTGACGGGTCATCGAATTCCCGGTCATTGCGAACCAGTGCTCACACTGGTGTGGCAATCTCCTGGTTAGAAGTACAATTTCTCGTAGATGAATTCCGGAAAACGGCACAAAAAGACCGGTATGTATGACGGTGGGCAGCATGGAATTCGATGGAGATTCCCACACCAGTTTGCGAACTGGTTCGGAATGACAGTGTTGTCCGGGGCGTGCGCTCACCTCTACAAATTCCAATTTGCCGCGCAACAGAACGATACCGAGCGGGTCAGGGTGAAAACGATTACAGGCCACGTTCGTCACGACTTGGCCGCCCGCCCTGCGGGCAAATTCCAATTTTCCGCAGTGCCCCGTGAATCTGTTTAATCGGAAGCCATATCCGCTTTCTGGGCTTCCAGGACCTCGGCCAGGGCGATGGGGCGCAGGACCCCGTAGGCATCGAAACGGGTATCGTTGGTGGTGCCCAAGAAAACCAGACGGGTTTCCGGGGTGTCCAGGGTGCACTGGGCTGCCTTGGCCTGCACATCCTTTGCATCCACATTTTCCAGGTACAGCCGGCTCCGCCCCTCCGGCAGAGAGAAGGAGGGGGCCGTTACGCAGAAGGACAGGGTAAAACCGTCGGAGGCGCAGCTGGTGAGCAGGGTCTGGGCCGCAGTCTGCAGCGCCGCCTCCTTGTCATCGTTAAAGCGGTACTCGCTGGAATTGGGGAAGCGGAAGTCTCCCAGCATTACCTCATGGAAGCCCATCTCCCTGAGTTCCATAACTACCTGGGTGACCCAGCCCAGAGCGCCGGAATCGGTGGGGTTCAGCCAGTAACAGCCGCCGTCATCCATCCACAGGTAGGGCTTATTCAGCAGGGGCAGGCCGCTGGACACATGGTTCACGCCGTAGTTATAGTCCCGGAACGCGGAGACCCGGGCGATCAGATAGTAGCCCCGGCTTTTCAGATTCTTAATGAGTTCGTCCACCGCCGTAACATTGACGCTGGCGGAGCTGATGGAATCGGACAGGGCGGAGGAGTAATAGAAAGAACCGTAGCCGCCTTTCAATTCGATCATCACGGCGGTACCGGCGGGAACATAGTCCAGTTCCTTCATCACTCCCGTCAGGTTCTTGCTCAGATCATCATAAGTAATGTAATAGCCGCTGAGCTGGGTCAGGGCGCCGCTGTTATCCACCGCGTCCGCGCCCTCATTATAATAGATGGAAATGCCGCCCTCCGCGGCAGGCGGACGGGCAACCTCGCCGGTCTGCGCCTGCTCGGGCAGGTCAAAATTCAAAGTAGCTTTGCCGTCCCGGCCGTAGACTACGTACCGTTCCAGCCAGACAACCCAGCAGAACCAGGCAAGGGCCGCAAATACAGCGATTGTCAGCGCGATCAGCCCGATCCGCTGCAGCATGATCCGCGTGCGATAGGGTATGTTCATAGTGTTCTCCTTCTGACGATTACGCACCGCCAGTCTTCTTTCGCGTTTTCTCCGATAATTTCCAGTCCGGCTTTCGAAAGCGCCGCTTTTACGTCCTGCAGCCGGGTATCCAGGATCCCGGAGCAGACCGCGGCGCTGCCGCTGTCCAGCAGCCGGGGCAAGCTCTGCGACAGGGCAATAATCACATCCGCCACAATGTTCACAAAAACCAGGTCCCAGTGCTGCGCAGCCAGGGAATCCATCAAGCAACGGTCCTCCAGCACATTTCCGGTCAGGGCGGTAAATTCCGGCTCCCCGAAGCCGTTATAGGCGGCGTTCTCCCGGGCGGCGTCCTCCGCTTTCCGGTCGATGTCCACACCCACGGCACGCTCAGCCCCCAGGCGCAGGGCCGTAATGGACAGGATCCCGCTGCCGCTGCCCAGGTCCAGGCACCGGAAACCGGGCTTCACCAGATCCTCCATAGCCTCCATCACCATCTGGGTGGAAGGGTGGGCGCCGGTACCGAAGGTCAGGCCCGGATCCAGGATCACAGGAAGCTCCGCTTCCCCCGCCTGCTCCGCAAGCCAGTAGGGCAGCACCACAAGGTGGTTTCCCACATATTGGGGCGGATAATTTTTCTTCCAGTCCTCGTCCCAATCCGTCTGGGCAAGGGGTGCTTTCCCCAGGGGCAGATCTCTTTCTCCCGCAAAGGCCTCCAGCCGGGAAAGGCTTTCCCGGTCCGTGTCCTCCAGATACAGCTTGATCTGGGACAGGCCCGTCAGCCGTTTCTGAAAGTCTTCGTCAATATAGTCCCAGCACGCCCGGTTTTCCTCCAGGAACTGCTCAAATTCCGCCTGGTCCTCGATCACCAGATCCGAAAACCCGGCACATGTCAGCGCCTGTGCCAGTGCCTGCACATTCTGTCCCCCGGTGGGAATGGTGATTTCCAGCCAAGCCATATTTCACACTCCTGTTCTGTGGAAGCTTACGCAGATTTTATTCATTGTAACGCATAAACGCCAAAAAGACAACCTTTTTTTCCTGAGCCTGCCGGGGAATCCCTGGAAAACGCCGGGGAAACCATTAAGATTGTCGATTGGGACTTGCGATTTTTGAATTCTCAGATATAATGGGAACAGATGTGAAGAAAAAGGAAGTGACACCAGAACTTGGAATCCTTTGATACACTGATTATTGGCGCTGGCTTTGCCGGCGCCGTCTGCGCCAGGGCCCTGGCCGAGGGCGGAAAGCGGGTGCTGGTTCTGGAAAGCCGGAACCACATCGGCGGAAACGCCTACGACTGCCCTGACAGCGCGGGGGTGCTGATCCATCAGTACGGCCCCCATATTTTCCATACCAACGACAAACGGGTCTACGATTTTCTCTCCCGGTTCACAGCCTGGCGGGATTATCAGCACACCGTAGCCGCCAATGTGCCCGACGGAAAGGGCGGGCGTCAGGAATTCCCGGTACCCTTTAACCTTGTTTCCCTGGAAACCGCGTTTGCTCCGGAAAAAGCAAGGCAGCTGGAAGAAAAGCTCCTTGCCTGCTATGGCCCGGAGCGGAAGGTGACCATTCTGGAGCTGCGGCAGAATCCCGATCCGGAGATTGCCGCCCTGGCAGACTACGTTTACAGCCACGTTTTCGTATACTACACCCAGAAACAGTGGGGCACCACCCCGGAGAACATCGACCCCAATACCACCGCCCGGGTGCCGGTGTTCCTGTCCCGGGACTGCCGGTATTTCCAGGACACCTACCAGGGGCTTCCCCAGGAGGGCTACACCGCCATGTTCCGGAGGATGCTGGATCATCCCGGCATCACCCTCCGGCTGAATACCGACGCGTCCCAGGTACTGGACCTGTCCGGGGATGCCATCCGCTATGAAGGGGAGCCTTTCCGGGGAACCGTGATCTACACCGGCGCCCTGGACGCCCTGTTCGGCTTCACCCTGGGGCCCCTCCCCTACCGGACGCTGGAATTTCAATTTGAGACCTTCCGGGAAGAGAAAGTGCAGTCCCACGCCACGGTGAACTATACCATGGATATGCCCTACACCCGGATCACCGAGTTCAAGCAGCTGACAGGCCAGATCCTGCCCGGTGTTACCTCCACCGTAAAGGAATTTTCCAGGGCCTACGAGGGCGCTCCCGGTCAGATCCCCTACTACCCCATTATCAGCCCGGAGAACACCGCGCTGTACGCCCGCTACGCCGCCCTGGCAGAGAGGTTCCCCAACCTGCGCCTCCTGGGCCGTCTGGCGGAGTACCGGTACTACAATATGGATGCCATCGCCGCCCGGGCCCTGGCGCTATGTGACACGCTTCTGGAGGAATCCCATGGATAAGCTCATTACCTTTACCGTCCCCTGCTACAATTCCGCCGCCTACATGGACCACTGCATCGAGACCCTGCTCACCGCCGGGGAGGAAGCGGAGATCATTCTGGTGGACGACGGCTCCAAAAAAGACAACACCCCGGGAAAATGCGACGAATGGGCGGAAAAATATCCCACTATCATCCGTGCCGTTCATCAGGAAAACGGCGGCCACGGCGAGGGCGTGAACACCGGCATCCGC
Organism: Oscillospiraceae bacterium; assembly: GCA_016302405.1. GTDB lineage: Bacteria > Bacillota > Clostridia > Oscillospirales > Oscillospiraceae > Faecousia. The sequence goes on along the minus strand of JAEDNR010000081.1, from coordinate 1,101 downwards.
AATGCTGCGGGCACCTATTTCAAGGTGGTGGACTCCGATGACTGGCTGGATACCGAGGCTCTGAAGCGGGTGCTGGATAAGCTCCGTGCCTTCGCGGACAGCCCCGCCCCAGTGGATATGCTCTGCGCCAACTATGTCTATGAGCACGCGGCGGACAACACCCAGAAGGTCATGGGCTACAAGAACGCCTTCCCCGTTGACCGGGTCTTTACCTGGGCGGACACCCGTCCGTTTCTCCCCCAGCAGTGCCTGCTGATGCACTCCGTCATCTACCGCACGGCGCTTCTCAAGGAGCACCATGTCCCTCTGCCCAAGCACACCTTCTATGTGGACAATGTGTATGTGTATCAGATTCTCCCCTACGCCAAGAGTCTTTACTACATGGACGAGGACCTGTACCGCTACTTTATCGGCCGTTCCGACCAGAGCGTGAATGAAGCGGTGATGGCCCGGCAGGTAGATCACCAGCTCCGCACCACCCGGATCATGATCAAGGCCCACAACGTTACCACCATTTCCGCGGAAAATCCCAAGCTGGGGCGGTACATGCGCAACTTCATGTCCATGATGATGACCGTAGCCTCCATTTTCTCCATCATCGCCGGAACAGATGAAGCCCTGGCAGGCAGGGCATCGCTATGGCAGGAACTGAAAGCGGCGGATCCCAAGCTCTACCGCTACTGCCGGTGGAGTTTCACCAACGTGGGCACCAACCTTCCCGGCAAGGAGGGGCGGAAGCTCTCCGTTTCCCTCTACCACATGGCTCAGAAGCTGTATAAGTTCAATTAATGTTTTGTGGTTATCGGCTTTCCTCAGCAGTGCGACAAATTGGAATTTGACAGCAAATCGAAAAATGTGTCATTCCGAGCCAGTGCTCACTACTGACCTGGGAATCTCCATCGAATTTGAGGCTGTATTCTCCTAAAGATGGAGATTGCCACACCAGTGACGTCGGTCACTGGTTCGCAATGACCGGGAATTCGATAACTCGCCGAATTCCAATTGTGCATATCGGCTTTAGTCAGCAAAACGACAAATTGGAATTCAGGCTATCGGCTTAAAGCCGCAAACAGATCATTTGAATTTGTAGGGGAGGCGTTT
>JAEDNR010000009.1 GCA_016302405.1 Oscillospiraceae bacterium | reverse complement strand
TGCCACACCACTTAAGCGGACTGGTTCGCAATGACCGGTTTTTCGACAGGCTCTATCATCTCCACCCATTCGGGTGGAGATGATTCTATAACCACTTGGACAATACAACAGCAAAACCGCCCGGAATCTGATTCCAGGCGGTTTTCCAATGGCGGAGTGAGAGGGATTTGAACCCTCGCGCGCTTTTTAGACGCCTACTCCCTTAGCAGGGGAGCCCCTTCGGCCTCTTGGGTATCACTCCGAATAAAATAATATTTACTTGACTGCCTGAGTATTCTAGCACACCCCATCTATTTTGTCAAGGGAAAAAAACCAGCATCCGGAGGATTCTCACCGGGAAACCTAGGGCAACACCGCACAATGGGGACTGCGGGCTTCGGTGGATCTTTTGCCCCAATCGTGCAGTATGAAAAATGGGAAATACATCCAGTATTCCCGCATTTTCATACTTTCGCTCGGGTCAAAATCTCTCGCCGAATCTCCTTGCCCCATTATGCGGTGCTGCCCTAGTAATAACGCGGAAGATTCCAAGAAGCGTTGCACCCAGATCGCGGTTCCAAAAAGCTTTTATGGAGTATGCTTTGTCACTGACGAGAAACACCGGAGAGAACACAAAAAAATCGGACAGCTTAATTGTATGTATAACGCTGTAGGAAGGACCATACGACATTTATACATAGAATCAGGGGCCTCCGAAGAGGCCCCATAGGAAAATCAATCCATCTTTACATAGGTCAGGCAGATCCAGCCCTGGCTGATACGGCCCCATTTGACGCCGTCTACAGTCTGGGTCTCCTGAATGGTGACCCGGTCGCCTTTCTTGAGGGAACCGACGGTATCATAGTCCGTACCTGCGCCGCTGCGAATGTACAGACCGTTGCCGGTGACGGTGCCGTTGCCTGTGGTAGTTGTGGTGTTATTATTGTTGGTCTCGCCATCCACATCCACATAATCCATGCAGATCCAGCCGCCGCTGGCATAGCCCCAGTAGGTGCCGTCAATCTTAATCCGTTCCTTGACAGTGACCTTATCACCCTTGGCCAGGGTCTTGATCTTATCATAGTTGGAACCGGGACCGCTGCGGACGTTCAGTCCGCTGCTGGCGGTTACAACACCGGTGCAGCCGTTGGAGCCGTTATCGCCGTCCATGTACACATACTTCAGACTGACCCAACCCTTATTGGTTTTGCCCCATCCATTGCTGGTTTCGGAGAAAGTCAGACGAGTGCCGTAGGCATATGTTCCGACTTTATCACCGGAGACATCGGCCTTGCTGCGGATGTTCAACTCGGTAGCGGTGACAACGCCGTAGGACTTGCCGGTGGTGGAGGTCTGGCTGCCGGAATTGTCCGGTTCAGTAGCCTTGGTGGTTTCTGTGGGAGTATCCGCCGTGGGATCGGTGGATGCGGGAGTGTCGGTGGAGTCGGAAGTCAGTGTGACATGGCTCATGTCCAGAGATTCGCAGGGGACCCAACCCTGGGACAGGTAGGCCCAATCAATACCATGAATCGTCTTGAGCATGAGAACTTCAGATTGCTCGCCGGCATCCAGCTGACTGATGACAGGGGCGGTGTTGCTGGGCGAGGAGCGGACGTTGACCTGCACCTTCACGATCGCGGTATTCTCCGGAATGTCAGCATCGGTGGGGGCGGAGGAAGAATCGGAAGACGGTGTGGTTGATTCGTCTACCAGATTGGGAAGATTTCCGGTATCATCGGTGGGATCGGGTTCCTTGCCTTTGCCGAAGCAGCCGGCAAGCAGCGAAGAAAGGAGCACCAGCGCAGCGGTCAGGGAAAGGAGCCGGCGCAGAGCATTTTTTCTCGTGCAGGGGTAATTCATATCGTTACCTCCCTTTCTATTTTTCTTTACGCTATTATACCCTTTCACCAGGGGGATTGTCAATAGGATAAGAATTTATTAATAATTCACTTCTTTCCATTCATTCCATATTTTGCCATTATACAAAGCGTACAAATCGGAACTTAGGGACCCGGTTTGCTACTTGACAAGGCACAGGGGGGAATGGTACTATATATACAATCTGCGATGAATGGGAAGAGTACCGAAGACACCCTCCAGAGAGCCCGGGTCACTGGCTGGAAGCCCGGACGGCGGCGGTCTTCGGGAAAGTGCGCCCGGGAGCGGGGAATAGTCAAAGGGATAAATGAGAGTGGAACCGCGGTCATTCACCGCCTCTTGTACAGAATGTATAAGAGGCGTTTTTTATTTATCAAAAATACCTGCAAATAATATGGATGTTTCGGAAAGGAGACCCCCTATGTATCTGTATAATTCTCTGACCCACAAAAAAGAGCTGTTTGTACCCAACCACCCGGACCAGGTGAAAATGTACACCTGCGGCCCGACGGTATACCACTACGCCCACATCGGCAACCTCCGCTCCTATATTATGGAGGATGTGCTGGAAAAATCCCTGCGTTATGTGGGCTATAACGTAAAGCGTGTCATGAATATCACCGACGTGGGCCACCTGGCCTCCGACGCCGATACCGGCGAGGACAAAATGCTAAAGGGCGCCCGCCGGGAGCACAAGACGGTGATGGAGATCGCCCAATTCTACACCGACGCGTTTTTCTCCGACTGCGACAAGCTGAATATCAAGCGGCCCGACGTGGTGGAGCCCGCCACGAACTGCATTCCGGAGTATATAAACATGGTCAGCACCCTCCTTGACAAGGGCTGCGCCTATATCGCCGGGGGCAATGTTTACTTTGACACCTCCACGCTGAAAGAGTACTATGTCTTCAATGACCACGACCAGGAGGATCTGGCGGTGGGCGTCCGGGAGGGCGTGGAGGAGGATCCCAACAAGCGGAACAAGAATGACTTTGTCCTGTGGTTTACCAAATCCAAGTTTGAGGACCAGGCCCTCAAGTGGGATTCTCCCTGGGGCGTGGGCTATCCCGGCTGGCATATCGAGTGCTCCTGCATCTCTATGAAGCATCTGGGTGAGGATCTGGACATTCACGCCGGCGGCATTGACAACGCTTTTCCTCACCACACCAACGAGATTGCCCAGTCCGAAAGCTACCTGGGGCATAAATGGTGCAATTATTGGTTCCATGTTCACCATCTGAATACCGAGACCGGGAAAATGAGCAAGTCCAAGGGCGAGTTCCTCACGGTGTCCCTCCTGGAGAGCAAGGGCTATGATCCCATGGTCTACCGGCTTTTCTGCCTGCAGAGCCATTACCGCCGGAACCTGGTATTCTCCTGGGAGAATCTGGACAATGCCGCCGCGGCGTATCAGAAACTGATTGCAAAGATTGCGTCCCTGAATCCTGAGGGCAAAGTGAGCGTGGAGACCTTTGAGGGCCTCAAGCAGCGCTTTGTCTCCGCCCTGAATGCCGATCTGAACACCTCCCTGGCTGTTACCGCCGTGTACGATGTGCTGAAAGCCAAGTGCAATGACGCCACTAAGGTAGCTCTTTTGAAGGATTTTGACAGCGTTCTTTCCCTGAACCTGCTTCCCGCGGCGGAGAAATACCGCCAGGAGCAGAAGAAAGAGGAAGCGGAGGAATCCGATCCGGAGATCGAAGCTCTCATTGCTGCCCGGACGAAGGCAAAGAAGGAGAAAAACTTTGCCGAGGCGGACATGATCCGTGACGAGCTGCGCTTCCGGCATATCGAGATCATCGATACCCCCCAGGGGACCAAGTGGAGAAGAGTATGAAGCTGATGATCCTGGACGGGAACAGCGTCATCAACCGGGCTTTTTTTGGCGTAAAGCCCCTGACGACCCGGGATGGCCTGTATACCAATGCCATTTATGGCTTTTTGAACATCCTGGAGCGGATGGAAAAGGAAGAGCAGCCCGACGCGGTGTGTGTGTCCTTTGACCTCCACGGACCCACTTTCCGGCATAAAAAGTTTGACGGATATAAGGCCACCCGCCACGGCATGCCGGAAGAGCTTGCCCAGCAGATGCCGGTAATGAAGGATGTGCTCAGGGCCATGAATATCCCCATCTACGCCTGCCAGGGCTGGGAGGCCGACGATGTGATCGGTACTGTGGGGAAGATCTGTTCCGCTAACGGCTGGGAATGCGTCATCGTCACGGGAGACCGTGACAGCCTGCAGCTCATTGATGAAAATGTTCATGTGAAGCTGGTGATCACCAAGGCCGGACAGACGACGGCCACGCTCTATGACCGGGACCGTTTTCAGCAGGAGTACGGCTTTGAACCGAAAAAGCTTATTGATCTCAAAGCCCTGATGGGCGATTCCTCTGACAATATTCCCGGTGTAGCTGGCGTAGGGCCAAAGACTGCCGGCGAACTGCTTGCCAGGTTCGGGAGCCTGGATGGGGTTTACGCCAACCTGACCGACGCTTCTATCCGGCCTAAGCTGCGGGAAAAGCTGGAAGCTGGAAAGGACAATGCATATCTATCCTATGATCTGGCAACCATCATTCCCGAAGCGCCCATCGATTTTGCCCCGGAGGACGCTCTGCGCAAGGACTATAACCGCCCGGAGCTGTATTCCCTGTTTCAGAAGCTGGAGTTTGTCAGGCTTATCGACAAATACGGCCTACGGGGAACGGACCGGGAAGCGGCTGCACCTGCAAAATCGAAAGCAGAACCTCTTGCAAAGAAAGACAGTGTCTGCGAAACCGCCGATTCCTATGCTGTGTATTTTGCGCCCGATGGAAGCGTTGGCATTGCCTGGGAGGGGGGCGTGTGCACGCTGACTCCTATGGAGCTTGCCATGGCAGGACAGCCCTTCCCGCCGGATGCCGCCCTTGTGCTCCACGATGCCAAGACATCCATGCACCGTATGACGGAGCTGGGTCTGGGCTGGGGAAGCGTCCTGTTTGATACGGCCCTTGCCGCTTATGACCTGAATCCCTCCCAATCGGACTACCCGGTTTCCAAGCTTGCAACCAATTTCCTGGGCACAACGGTGGAGGACGGGGACGCTGCCGCCTGTGCAGAAGCCCTGTGGTTCCTTGCCCATGTGCTGAAAACAGAGCTGGAAAAGGCTGGGATGACGGATCTCTACCGGGATATTGAGCTTCCACTGTGCGATGTGCTGTTCCGGATGGAGCAGCGGGGCATTGCCATTGACCGAAAGCAGCTGGAGCAGTTTGGACAGATGCTTGCTCAGCGGATCGCGGACTGTGAAGCGTTGATTTATGGCTACTCCGGCGGCCCCTTTAATATCAATTCCACCAAACAGCTTGGGGAGCTTCTTTTTGAGAAGCTGGGCCTGCCCCCAGTGAAGAAAACCAAAACCGGCTACTCCACCAACGCGGATGTGCTGGAAAAGCTTCAAAATAAGCACCCCATTATTCCTGCCATTATGGACTACCGGATGCTCACCAAGCTGAAGTCAACCTATGCCGACGGCCTGGTGCGGGAGATCCGGGAGGATGGGCGGATCCACACCACCTTCCAGAATCTCGTAACCGCTACCGGGCGGCTGTCCTCTACGGAGCCGAATCTGCAGAATATCCCCGTCCGCACGGACCTGGGGGCGGAGATCCGGAAGATGTTTGTGCCCAGGCCAGGCTATGTCCTGGTGGACGCGGATTACAGCCAGATCGAGCTGCGTGTCCTTGCCCATATTGCCGGGGACGAAGCCATGCAGCGGGCGTTCTGCGGCGGGGAGGATATTCATACCGCTACCGCCGCCCAGGTTTTTGGTGTCCCTGCGGATCAGGTGACGCCCCTCCAGCGCCGCCATGCCAAGGCCGTCAACTTCGGTATTGTCTACGGCATTTCCGAGTTTTCTCTGGCGGAGGACATCGGCGTCAGCCGGTATGAAGCCCGGGAGTATATCGACAATTACCTTGCCAATTACCGGGGTGTCCGGGACTATATGAAGAAGGTGGTGGCGGATGCCCGGGAGTCCGGCTTTACTACCACCCTCTACGGCCGAAAGCGCTATATTCCAGAGCTGAAAAGCACGAACTTCAATATTCGCCAGGGGGCGGAGCGGATCGCTCTGAATACGCCCATCCAGGGAACGGCGGCGGACCTCATTAAACTTGCCATGGTGCGGGTGGAGAAATCGCTGAACGCGTCTTTTCCCGAGGCACAGCTTCTATTGCAGGTTCATGACGAACTGATCGTTGAGTGCCCGGAAGACATTGCCCCCCAGGTGGCGGCGCTGGTCAGCAGCCAGATGGAAAGCGTTGCATCCCTGTCCGTTCCTCTGACCGCGGAAGCAAAATACGGAAAAAGCTGGTACGACGCGAAATGATGATTGAACCTATGAATGCATCCCATGTGCCCCAAATCGCGCAGCTGGAAAAGCGGTGCTTTTCGGATCCCTGGAGTGAAAAGAGCATTGCCTCCGAGCTGGAAAACCCCCTTTCTGTGTGGCTTGTTGCCGTGGACGGGGGACAGCTTATTGGCTATGTGGGCTCTCAGACCGTGCTTGGAGAAACGGATATGATGAATCTGGCGGTAGCCCCGGAGGCAAGGCGGCAGGGAACAGGCCGTGCCCTGGTTCTTGCCCTTGTGGATGCGCTGACGGAAAAGGGGAGTCACAGCCTGATGCTGGAGGTCCGGGTCTCCAACACCCCTGCTCAAAAGCTTTATGAGAGTCTGGGCTTTTCCCAGGTTGGCCGCCGGCCAAAATATTATGTTAACCCAAGAGAGGACGCCCTGATTCTGCGAAAGGAGTGGTCTGTATGAATATTCTGGCTGTGGAATCCTCCTGCGATGAAACTGCCGTTGCCATCGTACGGGATGGACGCCAGGTGCTGACGGACTGCATTGCCTCTCAGGTCCCTTTGCACCGGATTTACGGCGGCGTGGTGCCGGAAATCGCCTCCCGGAAGCATATAGAGGCCATCTATGCCCTTGCCGATCAGGCACTGAAAGAAGCGCAGATGACAAGAAAGGACCTGGATGCCATTGCGGTGACCTACGCTCCCGGTCTTATTGGCGCGGTGCTGGTGGGTGTGAACTTTGCCAAGGGTGTCGCCCTGTCTACGGGCCTGCCCCTGATCCCCGTCCACCATATCCGGGGGCACATTGCCGCGAACTATATCGCCTATCCTGAATTGGAGCCGCCCTTTTTGTGCCTGGTGGTTTCCGGCGGCCATACCATGATTGTTCATGTGAAGGACTATACGCAAATGGAAATTCTGGGTACAACCCTGGATGACGCGGCAGGGGAGTGCTTTGACAAGGTTGCCCGGGTGCTGGACATGCCCTATCCTGGCGGTGCTGCCCTGGACAAAACTGCCCAGGCCGGTGACGATACAAAGTATTCCCTCCCCAGAAGCCGCCCCGGGGAAAACCCCTACAATATGAGCTTTTCCGGCCTGAAAACCGCCGCGCTGAATCTGATTCACCACGCCGAGCAGGTGGGTGAGGCTGTGGATGTTCCCGGCCTGTGCGCTTCCTTTTCTGCCGCGGTGTCCGATACGCTTGTGCCCCGGGTGGTCATGGCAATGGAAAAGACAGGGCTTAAAAAAATTGCTGTGGCGGGAGGGGTTGCCGCCAATTCCCGGATCCGCCGGGACATGACCCAGGCGGTGGAAAAGCTGGGAGGTACCCTCTTCATGCCGCCCCTTTCCCTGTGCGGGGATAATGCCGCCATGATCGGCGCCCAGGCCTATTATGAATTTCTTGCCGGGCACACGGCGGACATGACCCTTAACGCCTATGCCACCAAATCCATTCTGGGTGAGGCACTGTGACATTTAGATACACTATTAGTTACAAAGTGGTTACGAAATGTAAATGAAATATTAAGATTTCCCAGGCTAAATCCGGGAAATCCAAATAAATCTGTGGAAAACCTTGTGGAAACTGTGTATAAACCGGTGTATATCCATTTTGGTTTTCCACAGATTTTTGCCATCCAAAGGAGGAGAATATGCTTCTGATTGCAGACAGACTGCGCAACCTTTCCTTTGGCAGCCTGATGGAAGTTTACCGGGAATCCAACGAGTGGAACGGCGAAGAATTCTTTCCCATGGAGACTCCGGAGCGGCAGCTGGCCCTGACGGAGGAGCGGTTTTACCAGTATTTACAGGAGGACTTCTTTTCAAGGCCGGATGCCCGGTACTTTATCTGGACGGAGAACGGAAGCTATGTCAGCGCTTTGCGGCTGTGGCCTTTCCGGGGCGGGCAGCTTCTGGAGGGGTTAGAGACGAAACCCGGGCAGCGGCGAAAGGGCTATGCCGCCAGTCTGATCCGGGCGGTGCAGGAACTATCCCCGGCCGGGACACGGATCTATTCTCATGTAAGCAGGGACAATACGGCATCCATGCGCCTGCATGAAAGCTGTGGGTTCCGGGTAGCGCAGGAATCCGCCCGGTGCCTGGACGGCAGCGTCAGCACCCGGTGTAAAACCATGTGCTGGGAAAATGGGAAATAACAAAAAGCATGTTTTTCCCGAAAAAGGAAAAATACACTTGACAAATCCAATCGGATGATGTATCATATGCAAGTCGGCTGGAAAGCCTGCGCATGGAGAAGTCGCGTAGCTGGCCGAGCGCGCACGATTGGAAATCGTGTATACCCCAAAAGGGTATCGAGGGTTCAAATCCCTCCTTCTCCGCCAAAGTGGAAATCCCCGAAACTGTAATGGTTTCGGGGATTTTTCCGTATATTGTGCAGTAATATTATTTCGAATTTTTTCCAGAAGCGAGGTCGTGGCGGAAGCCTGCGAGACCATGCTGACGGACACGGACGCTGCCCAGCGGATCGGGCAGAGCCTGAAAGCCAAGGATGCCACCCTGTTTGAAAAGGTAAAGCAGTGGTTCCGGGACATCGCCGCAAAGCTCCGTAAGGCTTACAAGGGACTGCACCCGGACAGCGAGATTGCCAAGTACGCAAAAAAGACCATCCAGCAAGTGGACGGCCTGGTGCAGATGTGGGCGGATATGGCAGTGGACGCGGCGGAGAATTACAGGGAGGGGGCAGGAAGTGGAAATGTAGCTCTTGATGGTGGTGTTAAGTACAGCCTTAATAAAAACGCCGAGACAGAATTGCACAGAGCGCTTTATGATAAAAACTTTAAGGGAGAAGTACTGTTAAGAGATGTTACACCTGAAATAATGCTTTCGCAAAAAGGTGTTCGCAATTTACCAATGTCAATGAATGCGTCGCACATAAGAGAAAATGTTTTCTCTGAGGCGGAAGCAGAAAAAATGGGTCTGCGAATTGGTAAAGGTATAAATTACCATGGAATAGGGGAGGAACTATTCCTTAAAATCATTGATGGGCTTGATAACGTAAGAGAAGCTTACAGAGGTACAAAGAATGCAGACAATCCGAGCAGATCCACAAATTATTTCCTGCTAATATCAGAATTCAGTGATAGTTATGGGAATAGAATCAATGTTCCTGTGTACATCGATGAACATGGATCGGTAAACAACGTAATTCTTGATGTCAATAAAATTTCTACTGTTTACGGTAAAAGAAACCTCCAGGAATATATCCAGCGTCAGGTAAAAAACGGGAATTTGATCAGAATAAAAAATAGAAGCAATCTCACCAGTGAATCCCAAGCGCCAATTGCAAGGGATTATGGAGAGAAAGCTTCCAAGTACAGTATACGCGATACTGAGCCGGTTGTCAACAAGAAAAATTCTGAACTGAACGATGTGGAATCAGATTTCTATAACGCTGGGGTTAAGTACTCTGACCGTGATTCTGATGGCCGACAGCTTTCTGAAGAGCAGCAGAAGTATTTTCAAAATTCTGTAGTACGGGATTCTGGCGGAAATCTAAAGACGGTCTATCACGGAAGTCCTGCTGATTTCAATGAGTTCAGCCTGAAGTACCTGGGAACCAATGGCACGGCGGAAGGGTATGGCTTTTATTTCACCGATTCTAAGAGTGTGGCAGAAAGCTACGCTAGAGGCACAGAGGCACAGCGGCACCAGGGAGCTGATGGCAGGCTATATGAGGTTTATCTGAATATTACCAAACCGCTCTCTGACACTGAGGTCACTATGTCTCGTGCTGAGTTTAAGAAGTTCTTGAGGGAAATGAATAAGCAGGTAGATGAGGACGGAGAGCCGCTTGATTTCCTTGCAAACTATGGTGATGTGGCATGGGAAGGGCTGAACAACGTTATCAACTCCGCAATGGAAGTGGAGTATGACGGCAGCGACAGCGACGTGAACATGATTCACAGCATCATCAATGGATGCGGCAACATGGAAACCGTGTTTAAGGTGCTTCGAAAAACTACCGGATATGATGGCATCGTTGTCAAAGACGCTACATGGGGTGGAGACCAGACAATCTATGTGGCATTTAATCCGGATCAGGCAAAGAACGTATCAAATAAAAAGCCAACGACCAATCCAGATATCCGTTACTCCCAGCGCCAGCAGGATCAGCCGGCAGCTCTTGAAAAGCAGAACGGCAAGCTTCGTGAGGATGTGGAGCGACTGCGGGAACTGCTGAAGCTCCAGGGGAAGACCACCGGCGGGAAGCTGTTCAAGCCGGAATCCATCAAAACCGCCGCCAATTTCATCATGCGGGAGACAGGAAGAAGTCTGGACGCTGAAGGAAAGGCGGAATTCGCAGGCATTCTCACAAAGGCGTACACGGCCCTCTCTGACGAGAACGTTACCTATGACGATATTATCCGGGAGTGCACGAACGTTGCCCAGTGGCTGGACGAGAACGGCGAGACCCAGGATGCGCTTGACGAATACGCGGGCGGGATTCTCTCCGAGATGAAAGGAATCCCAATCCGTCTTCCCAATAAAAATGCTGCAATTACGAACCGGGACAAATGTCTGGAACGTAATGGCAGCATTTTTTGTTTATTGGGGAGCAGAATTTTACATATCAAATACGCCCATAATCACGATACCGGCAAAGGTTACGGCAATGCAGGCGTAGTGCTTCCAGCTCAGCTTCTCTTTCAGGAAGATGCGGCTCCACAGCACGGAAACCATGCAGTAGGAGGCAATGATAGGCGCTGCCAGGGTAGCTTCGCCGCTGGCCAGGGCGTAGATGTAAGCCAGCTGTCCGGCGGTCTCAAAGCAGGCGCCGATGTACTTGGGGGCTTCCAGCTTGGGAAGCAGCTTCTGCTTCTTGATAACTACGGTGTAGATAAAGGCGGCAATACCGGCAACCAGGAAGGTCAGTTCATAGGCGACGTTGGCGGAATCCTCATTCAGGGTTTCCAGCACCAGGTCATCGGCAAAGGTTCCGGCGGCGTCCAGAAGGCAGTAAGCGATGGGCAGGGCCAGAGCCAGCCAGGACTTGGCGTACTTATAATTGGAGGCTTCCTGCCGGGCGGCGCGGAGCGCTTCGTCCTCATGGGATTCCACAAAGCCCAGGCCGATCACACCGGCGCAGGCCAGGAACACAGCCACATATTGGATGGGAACCATTTCCTCGGCGGTGCCGGAGACGATGGCGATGATCGCCACAAGAGCGCCGGAGGCGTTGCAGATAGGGGAGGAAATGGAAAGCTCGATGTAGCGAAGGCCTACATAGCCCAGGGTCATGGAACCGATGTACAGCAGGGAAACGGGAAGATAGGTCCAGATCACGCTCCAGGAAATTTCTACGCCGCCGACAAAGATTTCAAAGGCGGCATGCAGGCCCATGACCACGCCAACGGCGGTGACCATTTTGAACTGGCTGTACTTGTCGAAGGAATCCCGGCAGCCGATTTTGGAGAAGAAGTCCGAACCGGACCAGCAAAGCAGGGCGATAATGGAAAACCAGAACCAACTCATGAAACAAAAACCTCTCTTTTCCTTTTGCGATATAGTATTTATTCACCAAGATCAGCCAGACCGGCTTCCACCATTTTTTGTAGGCTCATGAGAATGCCCAGCTTTGCGTGGAACCAGGTCAGACCGCCTTGGAAATAGACGGCGTAGGGCGGACGAATGGGGCCGTCGGCAGACAGCTCAATGGAACTTCCCTGCACGAAAGCACCGGCGGCCATAATGACCTTGTCATTGTAGCCGGGCATATCCCAGGGCATGGGTGTTGCGTGAGCGTCCACGGGAGCCGCGGCCTGGATGCCCTTGCAGAAAGCAATCATGCCCGCTTCGCTGCCCAACTCCACGGCCTGAATGATGTCGTGGCGGCTTTCCGTGGCGTTGGGAACGCACCGGAAGCCCAGGGGCTCATACAGATTGGCGGCAAAAATCGCGCCCTTTTCAGCACCGGCTACCACGGTCGGCGCCATAAAGAAGCCCTGGTACAGCGCAGGCATCAGGCCAAGATTCGCGCCCACCTCCTGACCCAGTCCGGGGGCGGAGAGTCGGTAAGCACAGCGGCTGATGCACTGGGCGGTGCCGCAGATATAGCCGCCGATGGGGGCAAGGCCGCCGCCGGGATTCTTAATGAGGCTTCCCACAGTCATATCCGCCCCTACATCCGAGGGCTCTATGGTTTCCACAAACTCACCGTAGCAGTTGTCCACCATTACAAGCACATCCGGCTTCACGCCCTTGCAGAACGCGATCAGCTCGCCGATCTGCTTCACGGAGAAGGTGGGCCGGGTGGCGTAGCCCTTGGAGCGCTGAATGGTAATAAGCTTCGTCTTTTCGTTGATGGCATCCCGGATGGCAGGGTAGTCAAAGCCGCCGTCGGGCAGCAGATCCACCTGCCGGTAGGTGACGCCGTATTCAGCCAGGGAGCAGGGGCTTTCCCGAATGCCGATCACCTCCTGGAGTGTATCATAGGGCATACCGACAGGGGAGAGCAGTTCGTCTCCCGGCAGCAGATTGGCGCTGAGGGCCACGGTCAGGGCATGGGTGCCGCAGGTGATCTGGGGCCGCACCAGGGCTGCTTCCGTGTGGAATACATCGGCGTATACCCGTTCCAGATTGTCCCGTCCCAGGTCGTCGTAGCCGTAGCCGGTGGTGGCGGCAAAGCAGGCGGCGCTGACCCGGTTTTTCTGCATGGCGGCGATCACTTTCGCCTGGTTGTATTCCGCCACCTTGTCAATGGCGGCAAAGCGCGTTTGCAGGGTGCCCAGCACCTTTTCTCCCCGGGCGTACACGGCGGGGGAGATGCCCATTTCCTGATAAAGCATTTCCAGTTCTTCCATAATTACTTCTCTTTCCTCAGATTATTCAGCATCTTGTCCGCTAGAGTGGTAAGTTCCTCCGGCCGGGATACGATCAGGCCCGTATCCGCCTCTCCCAGGATCAGCAGGGTATCTCCCGGCTGAATTCCGAACATTTCCCGGGCTTCTTTGGGAATGACGATCTGTCCACGGTCACCAACCTTTGCGGTGCCAAAGACGCGCTGGACATTCCCTTTCCCCAGAACATGCTTGCCTCCGGGCATAGCATCCCTTCTTTCTTCGCATTTTCACATTTTTCATATTTTTCACACCAGCGGGATTATACATAATTCCGCTCCGGTTGTCAATACCGGAGCGGAAAAAAGGATTGGCTGATTACAGGCCGCATTCACTTTTCAGACGGGCGAGAATCTGACCGGCGGCGTTCTGAACAAAAAAATCCATTTCCGCTTCCGTCAGATAAGGATATTCCCGGTCAAGATGGTCATTTTCCTGGCGGTAGAAAGCGGTGATATATTCCCGGCGGTTATCAAAAGCATCCGGGCTGAAAATATCCAGAAAGGTATTTCGGAACCCGACAGCGTTTTCGTAGATGGCGTAGGCACGAAAGCCGGGATGCTGTTTCAGATAACGGATGTCCAGGTCATACCAGTCCTCCTTGGCCTTTTGGATCAGCCTGTGTTTGTCCGCAGCCCATTCCTCCGGGAAACGGTTTTGGAGCGGACTTGCCACCTGAGAGGACCAGAGCTGATCCGTGAGCAGGTGAACCAGGTAGCCCAGGAAAAAAGAATATTCTTCTTTCGTATATTCTGCCCGCTTTTCCTCTGAAAAATGGCGGGCGATAAAGAGGGGGATGTGAATGGACTTTGGTACGGAATCATCCGTTTTAAAGTGGGAAAGAACAGGGCTGGGAGTATAGGCAGACCAGTCCTCGTTGGGGATACCGCTGTCCGGGGCAATATTGCCGACAACAAATTCGGTGCTCCTAAGGTCCGGGATTCGGTCCAGAAGCTGGTCCGCGATCCGCAGGTGGACGATCCAGGAAGCCATTGGGCATACCTCCTTTAGTCTCTGCGCCGGTTGCCTCTGTCGCCGAACAGAACGAGGAGCCGCAGAAGCTGGGCAAGGGCAGTGGCTGTGGCGGCAACATAGGTCAGGGCCGCGGCGGTCAGGGTCTTCCTGGCACCCTTTTGTTCTTCTTCTGTCAGAAGATTTCCGGAGGAAATGGCGGCGAGAGCCCGCCGGCTGGCGTTAAACTCCACAGGCAGGGTAACGAGCTGAAAGACCAGGGACAGTCCAAAGCAGGCAATACCGGCGTAGACCAGTATATAGGAGAAATTTCCCAAGTAGGACAGAAGAAGCCCAATGAGGATCAGGGGCATTGCCAGCTTGGAGCCCAGATTGGTCACGGGGATCACGGCGGCGCGGAGCTTGATGGGGGCATAGCTCTGGGCATATTGTACAGCGTGTCCTGCCTCGTGGCAGGCAACGCCGATGGCGGCGGTGGAGGTGTTGTCATATACGTTGTCGGACAGGCGGATCACATTAGTCCGGGGATCATAGTGGTCTGTGAGATTTCCGGAAATCCGCTGAATCTTCACACCCTGAACGCCGTTTGCCATGAGTACCCGCTGGGCAGCTTCAGCACCGGTGATCCGCCGGGAGGACAGCTGACCGGAATATTTCTTAAAGGTGCTGTTCACATTGGCACTGGCCCACATGGAAAGAATGATACAGGGCAGTACAAGGACCACATAGGTCCAGTCAAAACCGTAGTAATAGGGCATAGCTTAACTCCTTTGCAAAATGGTATCGGGAAATCCGTCGTTCTGTTATTCCACGGGCTCCATGGCTTCGTGCAGCGCTGGGGTGATTGCGCCCCGGAAAATACTGTCAGCCTGAACATGGAGGGTGTTCAGGGCACCGGTGGTGAGGGAAACGTTCACCTGTCCCGCCATAAAAAGATCCTGGTCAAAAATAAACTTGACCTCCTTGTCTTCCTTTCCACCCTGCCGGAGAAGACCGGGCCCGGCATGGATCTTTGCCCGGCATCCGCCACGGATAGCCAGCTCTATATCCACGCCGCAGCGGGTAACAGCGCTGGGTACCACATCTTCCTCCCCCAGGGGGCCGAGATAGCAGGGGGAAAACAACTGGGAGATGGGAACATCCTCCAGCTCCAGGGCGGAACGGGAAAAGAAATTCAGATACCGCAGACCGATCCGCTCAAAATAGGCAGGTTTGTAGGTCCGGATAAAGGCGGCAAGGGGCTTGTCCAGCTTCTGGGCAAAGTCTTCCCAGCAATCGTAGCGGGAGCAGCTCAGGGAAATGAACCGGCTGGTCAGGTTTACCCGCCAGGCGCCATCCCGGGAGGCAAACTGGTAGTTTACCGTGGCAGGGGCGTTTTCCAGGGTCAGATGACCGGGCGCGCCGGTGATTTTCGGCGCGGGGTTTTCTTCTTTCCGGAGAAATTGGGGATAGTCATCCCGGATTGCTTCCTGAAAAGCTACCGGCGGATTGGCGCTGATTGCCAGGATCTCCGGAAACCGGAGCTGGCAGATCACCTCACCCAGAGGATTCCGCCGGTAATGGCAGCGGGGTTCATGGGAAAACATTATCATCGCTCCTCAAAGTGTGTTGTTTCTATTATAGCATAACGGCGGAAATTGGCAAGGGATTTCCGTGCCGGGGCATCGGAAGAAATTGTTCACACTTTATTCAAATATTGCTTGCGCGAAACTGGTATACTCATGTTGTATCGGGGATGCCCGGGGGAAAGAGGAATGGATATGAAAGATCCGCTTCGGAAACGTTACTTATACTTTATGTTGGCCGGTTTTGGCGCAATCAGTCTGAGCGTCATTCTGTTTTTTATGATATACCGGCTTCAGGGTATCGGAGATGCCCTGGGGTCCATCAGTGCCATTCTGGCGCCTTTTGTCTACGGCAGCGTGATTGCTTACCTGCTGCGCCCTATTTGTAATTCCAGCCAGTGTTTTCTGGAGACCCATTTACCCGGGAAAATGCGCAAGGCAGCTCCGGCTCTCGCGGTAGTCATCAGTTTGATTACCGGTATTCTGGTTGTTTATGCGCTTATTATTATGATCGCGCCCCAGCTTCTGGACAGTATTGTCACCCTTTGGAATATGATCCCCAGCCGTGTACAGGAATTTCTGAATTGGGCAAAGGTTACCTTTGGTGAGGACGAGCGACTGTATGAGATTTTCAGCAATGGCTACGAAACACTGTACGAAACCCTGGACAACTGGGCGAAGAATACGCTGATGCCCCAGGTCACCAGTATTGTCAGCGGTGTGGGCATGAGTGTATGGAAGGTTCTGAAATTCCTCTATAATATCCTGATCGGCCTGATCGTGGCCACATACCTGCTCTATGGGCGCAAGCGCTTTGCCAGGCAGTGTGTACTGATCGTCCGCAGCGTGTTTTCAGAGAAGTGGGCAAACCTGCTGCTGGATGAAGTGGAATTTATTGACCGGATGTTTGGCGGGTTTATTGACGGAAAGCTGATGGACTCCGCGATTATGGGTGTGCTGTGCTACATTGGCTGCTCCCTTCTGCGCATTCCCAATGCGCTTCTGGTTTCCGCCATTGTGGGCGTGACCAACGTGATTCCCTTCTTCGGACCGTTTATCGGCGCGGTTCCTGCCACACTGCTGATCCTCATTCAGGATCCTATGAAGGCCCTTTGGTTTGTCATTTTTATTCTGATCCTGCAGCAAATTGACGGCAACGTGATCGGCCCCAGGATCCTGGGGAACCGGACGGGCCTGTCCGGCTTCTGGGTCATGTTTGCCATTATTCTCTTTGGCGGCATGTGGGGCATTGTGGGTATGGTGATCTGCGTCCCCGTGTTCGCGGTTTTCTATGACCTGGTCAAGCGGCTGGTTTGCCGGGGACTGAGAAAGCGGGGGCATCCGGAGCTGTGGGAGAAGTACAAGGCCGATTACCCGGACGATGAAAAAGAAACCCGGCAGCATAAACAGACAGTAAAAAGTGATGAGGAAGCGCCCTGAGGTAGTCCTCGTCTGCTAACCAAAATAAGGAGTTTCATTCCCATGTACTATGCGACCATAAAAAACTGCGACATTGCCAACGGACCCGGTGTCCGTGTGAGCTTGTTCGTTTCCGGCTGCACCCATCATTGCCCCGGATGCTTCAATGAAGTTGCCTGGGACTTTCATTACGGGGAGCCTTTTACCCAGCAGACCATTGACACGATCCTGGAAATGCTGGCGCCTGCCTATATCAGGGGCCTGACCCTGCTGGGAGGGGAGCCTTTTGAGCCGGAGAACCAGGAACCGGTGGTGGAACTTCTGCGGCAAATGAAAGCCAGATACCCGGAAAAGACCATCTGGGCTTTTTCCGGCTATACCTATGAGCAAATCACCTCCGGCACCCTGGGAGATTGGGCGGTAACAAAGGAATATCTCGGCTATCTGGATGTGCTGGTGGACGGTCCCTTTATCGAGGCCAAGAAGAATCTTTCCCTCCGGTTCCGGGGTTCGGAGAACCAGCGCCAGATCGACATCCCTGCAACCCTTGCCGCGGGACACATTGTTCCCTGGCAGGACTGGCAGACGGAAGGAAGGGGGATGCGGAAATGATTCCAGTAAAACGGCTCCGGGAGGGAGCAAAGCTTCCCACTTTCGGCTCCCAGCAGGCGGCAGGGGCGGACCTGTATGCCTGCCTGGAGGAAAGCGTGACGATCCAGCCGGGGCAGACGGCCTTTATTCCCACGGGACTTGCCATGGCACTGCCGGAGGGATATGTGGGACTTATCTGTGCCCGCAGCGGCATGGCCTGTAAGATGGGCCTTGCGCCTGCCAATAAGGTCGGGGTCATTGACAGCGACTACCGGGGGGAATTTATCGTTGCCCTTCATAATCACGGCGGCGAACCCAGAACGGTCACCCATGGGGACCGGATTGCCCAGCTCATGGTGGTTCCGGTGCTCCATCCCGTTTACGAGGAAGCAATGGAGCTTTCCGAAACCATCCGGGGAGCCGGAGGCTTTGGCTCCACAGGAACGCGATAAGAAAGGAGATTATTATGTACCGAATTATGGAACTGAACCCCCAGCTTCGGGAATTTGCCGGGGACATCGACCTGCGCATGTTCCTGTACCGTGCTACGAAGAGCCGCATCCTGACGGAGGGACAGACTCTGGACGATTTTGCCAATGCCCACAATTATTACGGCTTCCACAGGACGGAAAACGGCTGGGCCTACCGGGAATGGGCGCCCAGCGCCTACCAGCTTTATCTGGAGGGCGATTTCAACGGCTGGAACAAGACAAGCCATCCCCTCCGCCCTCTGGGCAACGGCGACTGGGAGCTTCTCCTGGAGGGAGAGAACGCCCTTTGGGAGGGCTGCCGGGTAAAGACTGTGGTGGATGCCAATATGCAGCGCACGGAGCATATCCCCCTGTATGCCCGCCGGGTGGTGCAGGACCCCAAGACCATCACCTGGTGCGCCGAGGTCACCGATGATAAAAAGCAGTACCCCTGGACGGACAGCGATTTCCGAGGCGAGGACTCATTGTATATTTACGAGGCCCATGTGGGCATGGCCCAGGAGGAGGGCAGAGTCGGTACCTACCGGGAATTCGCGGATAAGGTTTTACCCCGAATCAAGTCCGACGGCTACAATACCGTTCAGCTCATGGCCATCATGGAGCACCCCTATTACGGCAGCTTCGGTTATCAGGTATCCAATTTCTTTGCCGCGTCCAGCTGGTTCGGTAGGCCCGAGGACCTGAAATACCTGGTCAATACTGCCCATTCCATGGGAATCCGGGTGCTGCTGGACGTGGTCCACTCCCACGCGGTGAAGAATACCGCTGAGGGAATCAATATGTTCGACGGAACGACCTGGCAGTTCTTCCACGACGGACCCAAGGGGGATCATCCCGCCTGGGGGACCAAGTGTTTTGATTACGGCAAGACCGGCGTGCTCCACTTCCTGCTGAGCAACCTGAAGTTCTGGATGACGGAGTACCATTTTGACGGTTTCCGGTTTGACGGTGTGACCTCCATGCTGTACCACGACCACGGCCTGGGCACCAATTTTGACAACAATCACAAGTATTTTTCCTACAATACCCATGTGGAAGCCATCACCTACCTGCAGCTTGCCAATGAGCTGATCCGGCAGGTGAACCCAAACGCCATTACAGTGGCGGAGGATATGTCCGGCATGCCCGGCATGTGCCTGCCCATTGAGGACGGCGGAATCGGCTTTGATTACCGGCTGGGCATGGGCCTGCCGGATATGTGGATCCGCACGGTAAAGGAAAAGCGGGACGAGGACTGGGATATTTTCAAAATGTGGTGCGATATGTGCCTGCGCCGTCCCGGTGAAAAGACCGTTGCCTATGTGGAGAGCCATGATCAGGCGCTGGTGGGAGATAAGACCATGATCTTCCGTCTGGCGGATGCCGCCATGTATACGGATATGGATAAGGCTACCCACAATCCTGTTATCGACCGTGCTATTGCCCTGCACAAGATGATCCGCCTGTTTACGCTGGCGGGAGGCGGCGAAGCCTATCTGAACTTCATGGGGAATGAATTCGGCCATCCCGAGTGGATCGACTTCCCCCGGGAGGGCAACGGCTGGAGCTTCCATTACTGCCGCCGCCAGTGGAGCCTGGTGGAAAACGGATTCCTGAAATATCAGTGGCTGGGTCAGTTTGACAAGGATATGATCCACCTGACCAAGGATTCCGGCATGTTCCTGCAGCAAATGGGCGACCTGCGTCTGAGCGATCCGGGAAGAAAGGTGCTGGCCTTCTACCGCCACGGGCTGCTGTTTGCATTTAACTTCAGCCCGGACAAGTCTTATACGGATGTGAAGATATCCCTGCCTGCCTATGCCGATTATACGGTTGCTCTGAGCACGGACGATGAAGTGTACGGCGGACAGGGGCTGATCGGACACATCGACTATCCTGCTCATGCGGATGAAAAGGGGAATTCCACCGTAACTGTGTATCTGCCCGCCCGGACCGCCGTTGTTCTTCGGGAGGGGGCACCGAAAGCTCTGCCTCCCAAACCCAAAGCGCCCAAGAAGAAAACCGCGAAAACCGAAAAGTCAACGAAAAAATAAAATAGGGCTACACCGCATAATTCGGCAAGGAAGCTCAGCGAGAGATTTTGTGCCAGTTCAAAGTTTCAAAAACGGAGGAATACTGTATATATTTCCCGTTTTTGGAACTGCAGAAAGGGTGAAAAAGATCCGCTGACGCAATTGTGCGGTGTTGCCATAGGATTTGCCGCCTGTTTCGTCCATCGGAACAGGCGGCAAACTGTTGAAAAATGAAATTCCATATTGCATTTCTTTGTTCAAAGGGCTGAAAATGACGGACGGAGCCGTGAAAAATGCAATTTTATCAAAATCGATATTGCATTTTCTTGCCTCAGAGCATATAATATCCCCAGAAATAACACAGAACAGCCGAAAGGACGATGGAAATGACCCCCTATTCTTGCATGAACAGGAATGAACTGGAGCAGGCCTATCAGACTGCGCTGAATGATTTTGACCGGGTAAAGGCCCTTGGCCTGAAGCTGGATATGTCCCGGGGCAAGCCGAGCAAGGCACAGCTGGACATGGTAAGCGGCATCCTTACCCAGGTGCAGACAGCCGACGATTGTATCGATGAGGGCATCGATACCCGTAACTACGGCGAGCTTGCGGGATTGCCCTGCGCCCGGCGGTATTGGGCGGATATTTTGGACTGCCGGCCTGAGGAAATTTTTGTGGGTGCCGCTGCCAGCCTGAATCTTATGTATGATGTAATTTCACGGGCCTTTACCCACGGACTGCTCCACAGTGAGCGTCCCTGGTGCAGGGAAGAGAAAGTAAAATTTCTGTGCCCCTGCCCGGGTTATGACCGGCATTTTCTAATCACCCAGTCCTTTGGCGCCGAGCTGGTGAACGTCCCCATGACGCCGGATGGCCCGGATATGGATGTGGTGGAGGAGCTGGTAAAGGACCCTGCCGTAAAAGGCATTTGGACGGTGCCGAAGTATTCAAACCCCGATGGCATCATTTACAGTGACGAGACCATTCGCCGGTTTGCCAATCTGAAGCCCGCCGCTCCGGATTTCATTCTGATGTGGGATAACGCCTACTGTATCCACGAGTTCCGTGGGGAGTACGTCCCATTCCCGGACATTATCCGTCTGTGCGCGGAAGCTGGAAATCCGGATATGGTGGTTGAATTCGCGTCCACCTCCAAGGTCACCTTTGCCGGCGGCGGTATCTGCTGCATGGCTGCCTCCGTGGACAATATCAAGTATTTCTCCCGCCTGTTCGGTGTGCAGCAGATCTGTCACGATAAGGTCAATCAGCTCCGGCATGTACGTTACCTTAAAAATAAGGCACACACCCTGGAGATCATGAAGGGACACGCGGCGATTCTGGAGCCAAAATTCCGCACGGTGGCCGACTACCTGAACCGGGAGATCGCACCTTTGGGTTTTGCCCAGTGGAATGACCCCCAGGGCGGCTACTTCGTAAGCCTGAATACCATGCCCGGAACAGCGAAGCGGGCCCTGGCGCTGTGTAAGGAAGCCGGTGTGACCATGACTTCGGCGGGAGCGGCATTCCCCCATGGGGTAGACCCCCAGGACCGGAATATCCGTATCGCTCCCAGCCTGCCTCCCGTAGAGGAACTGGAAAAGGCAATGGAGATCTTCTGTACCTGCCTGAAGCTGGCGGCACTGGAGAAGCTGAGGGCCGGGGTGTAGTGGTTTCCGCCGGATGCTCTGCGTCTGGCGGAATGGAAACAGAGAACGAAAATGCCAATCAAACGTTGAAGATTGTTTGCGTCTGATCTTCATCGTTTGATTGGCGTTTTCGTGTATCTCCGTTTTGACGCTTTTGTGATAATATCCACGCACTATGACATCGGAGGAAAAAAGGATTAGTCAATTTGCGCATATACACTTGAAATTTTGGTCAAAAGATATATAATGTGAATGTCAATTTTTATGGATATAATGCGCGGAAGTATGTTCGGATACCAACGGTTTTTTCCTGTGGATTCCGGCAGCGAAGGATCGATATAGCCAGGTGCGCTATGTCGGAATTTTTCTTTCTGTAATAAAACAGAAAAATTTTTGAAGATGCAGAGAAATAGCGTGAAATCATAGCGAATTCATAGATGCGTGATGTAGAATAAGACCAAGAGAGAAAATATGCCAAAGTTTGTGCTGCCCCTTTGTGCGGGCATGCATTGACTTGTAAAGCATTGCTTCGGTTCATTTGCCCGCTTCATTGCGGAAAGCCTATTACCCGTTGTTATTTATTTTGTGAGGAACAACAGGAGGTATTATATGACGGATAAAGAATTACGGAAGCTCAGCCGTTCCGATCTTCTGGAGCTTTTGATTTCTCAGACGGAGGAGAACCGGGTGCTGAAAAGCAGGGTCGATCAGATGCAGGACCAGCTTCTCGACCGCAGGATCGCAGTGGATAAGGCCGGTTCCATCGCGGAAGCCTCCCTGCAGCTCAATGGCGTTTTTCAGGCTGCCGAAAAAGCAGCGCAGCAGTACCTGGAAAATATTCAGCGAATGAGTGAGGAGCAGGATACGATCGGCCGGAACATACGGGAAAAGGCGACTGAGGAGGCTGAGGCGATCCGCGCGGATGCCGAGAAGATCCGGCAGGAGGCTGATGCCTACAGCCGGAAAGTCCATGAGCAAGCGGATGCCTACTGGAAACAGGTCATAGATAGAGCAGCAAAGCTTCTGAAAGACCAGGATGCCCTCCGGGAAATGGTTCAATCTGCCGGAAAGGGTATGATGGAATGAAAAAAGGAGCAGCGCCCTCCCAGGAACTGCCGTCGCTGGAGCAGCTGTCGGCGGAGCTGAGCCGGGAGCGGTATAAAAGACGCTATCGTCGGGTCCTGCGCAGTACGGTATATACTTTGGTGGTTGTTGCTGCCATTGCCGTTCTGGTTGCGACCATCTGGATGCCGGTTTTGCAGATTTTCGGTTCCTCCATGTCGCCCACCCTTCGTGAGGGAGATGTTGTTGTCTCCATTAAGGGCTCGGACTTCAAGCAGGGCGATCTTGTGGCCTTTTATTTTGGAAATAAGATTCTTGTGAAGCGCTGTATTGCCGGTCCGGGCCAATGGGTCAATATAGACGAAGCAGGGAATATCTATGTGGACAGTAAGCTCCTGGACGAGCCGTATCTGACGGAAAAAGCCCTGGGAGACTGTGACATAGAATTGCCTTATCAGGTGCCGGAGAGCCGCTACTTCTGCGTAGGCGATCACAGGCTGACTTCCATTGATTCCCGGCACACCAGTGTAGGCTGTATATCTGAAGAACAAATTGTTGGAAAAATTGTATTCCGGGTTTGGCCCCTTTCCAATCTTGGAACGCTGAAATAGAGAAAGTGACGATCCAATATGAAACAGATCCTTCCGCCAAATGTGGACAAGTACATATCTGCCCGCCGGCGGGAAAAGCGCAGACATCAGACTGCGGCTTTTTTGGCTGCGGTTGTTGCGGTTGGGACCGTTTATTCGATGATGCTCCCTGCCGTTACCATGGAGCAGACCGCGTATTGTCATGTGGAGGCGCACACGCATGAGGAAGAATGCTATGAAAAGCGCCTTGTTTGCGGCTATGAAACGGAGCAGGACGATACTGCGGAGACGGTAGCCGTTTCCCATGTTCATGATGAGTACTGTTATGAGGAACGGCAGGTACTGGTCTGCACTTTGGAAGAGACCCCGGGCCACGTTCATGACGATAGCTGCACCTCCGTCACTGAGGGCTTGGTATGCGGTTTGGCGGAAAATTCCGGTCATATACACACGGATGAATGTGTTCAAACCGAACAAACGCTTGCCTGTACTGACGAAACTGAGATGCACGAGCATACCGACTCCTGTTACGAAACTGTGGAATCCTATATCTGCGGAAAAACCGAGGGAGAGGGCGCCCACACGCACACACCGGAGTGTTATGGGAGCGTGGCAACCTATGTCTGCGGAATGACCGAGGGCGAGGGTGGACATGCACACGGGACGGAATGCTACGAATCCCAGCGTGTTCTGATCTGCGAGCTTCCGGAATCCACAGAAGATACCCATGTCCACTCTGACGAATGCTATGCGGATGTCCTGATTTGTGAGATAACGGAACACGAGCATACGTTGGCCTGCTATTCCAATCCGGATGCGGATGTGGAGAGCCCATCCGTGTGGGAAAGCACCCTGTCCGGGGTGGCGCTCACCGGAACCTGGGCGGAAGATGTTCTTGCAATTGCCCGCAGCCAGCTTGGCTATTCCGAGAGTGCAGAAAACTACATTGTTACCGACAGCGGGGAAATGAAAGGAATCACCCGGTACGGTCAGTGGTATGGCGACCCTTACGGCGACTGGTGCGCGATGTTTGTTTCTTTCTGCCTGCGTTATGCCCAGGTGCCCCAGAGCGTCGTCCCGACGGCAGGCTCCTGCGCTTCTCTGCTGTCGTCGTCGGGGAGCAGGTTCCGCAGTGCTGCAGATTATACACCTGCACGAGGCGATATTCTGTTCCTGGATGAAAATGGGGACGGCCGCGCGGACCGCGCGGGCTTTGTAAATACTGTCTCCGACAACAGTGTGCAGATTATAACGGGTGATCTGGGGAACAGTGTTCAGCTGACGGCTTACGGCATTCACAGCGGTGCGATTCTCGGCTGCTCGGTTCTTTCTGCCGATCCCGAGTCTTCCGACGAAAGCGCGGATGTATCCGAAGAAGTGACTGCCGATGAAGATACCCTTGAAGAGGATGCTGTTGAAGAGAATTCCGACGTGGAAGAAGCGGCGGTGAATTATACCTTTATGCGGCTTCCGGACGAAACGGCTTCGGAGCCAATTGATGTTGAGCCATACATCACCGGGGCTGATCTCTATTATAGCACTGACGGCGGAAAAAACTGGATCAAAGCTGAGGAGGATACAGAGATTCCCGGAACGGCGAAGCTGAAGCTCACGGCGCAGTTTGGAAATATTCCACTGTCTTCACTTCAGTCAAACGGCGGACTGTTGCAATGTACGCTTCCGGAGCTTCTTCTGGATCCAGTCAAGGAAGGATCCATGACAGATGGTAATGGAGATGAAATCGGCGATGTCTCCGTCAGCAATGGCATTCTGACCATTGATTTTTATGATGAATGGCTGACTGAGCAGGCAAACGACGGAGCCACCTCCATCAGCGGCTCTTTCAATGTTTCCAGCCGGATTGACCCATCCGGAATCGATGATAACGGCAACGCGCAGCTTGTGCTTGGAAAAGTTACAATCATCGCGCACTTTGAGGAGGATGTGGCTGCCAAAACCGGCGAGGTTTCTCTTACAAAAACGGTTGCCCCTAAAATCGTGGAATCCCCGGACGGCGACTACGCAGAGTATACGCTGACCATCACTGCGGGAACAGAGGGCTGTCCCAAGGTCAAGGTGACGGACCGTTTTACTGCGAATGGGAGCTTTATTGCTTATATTGGTGTCAGCGACACGCCCCAGGTCCTCACCAGCTCCGGAACCCCCGGCGAAACCATTGCCGTAGGAAAAACCCACGGTTCCGTCAGCCTGGATGCCAATGGGAATATGATCTGGGAAATCGGCGACATGGCTGCCAACGAGACCCGTACCCTCCGCTACCGGGTCCTGCTCAAAGACGGCTATACCTTTATTCAGAACAGCGAAAGCAAGCTGATCTCCAATGAGGCGGATGCTTTTGCAGCCCAGTACCCGAAAGACAGCGCCTGCGCGGACCTGGAGCCCAAGGCAGGACTCATTCTGAACAAAACCGCGACCGATCCTGTTCGCAATGAGGACGGAAGCTATACCATCACCTATACGGTTACCGGGCAGGCAAACAGCAGCAACCAGTTTACCCTGGAAAATGTCCGGATTGCGGATTCCCTCAATAATCCGGACAGTCCCACCCCGGAAGCGGTATTGCCTTATGTCCAATATGTGGAGGGTTCTTTCCTGTATTACCCCCAGGCGAGCGCCTCGGGAACGCCCGAATCCCTGACACCGTGTTTCAACGAGGACGGGAAAGGCTTTTCGGTTAACCTGGGAAGCCTTGCTCCCGGACAAGGCTTCTGCATCCAGTATCAGGTTACCGTTCCCGTGGAAGCATTGACGAAATCTGGCGGGGTAAGGCTCGATGTTAACAACAGAGCCACTGCCTATGCAGACAACGCGAAAAAGGACAGCTTTGATTACTTGGGATTTGCGGATAAAAACAGCTTTGTCAAATATGAACACTGGGCAAAGAAGTTAGTGGGCGAGCCCATTTCGGCAGATACTTCCGTTCCCATCAGCGGCAGTATCTACGATGCCACGGGGACGGAACTTGTTCAGGAAACAAACGCTCCGCAGAACTTTACTGCCCCGGCAGGCAGCTACCTTTATACGGTTCTGGTCAATGAAAAAGGTGACTGGGATGTGACCTCGGCCAGTATGACGGACCGGATTGACGGCACCTTCATGCAGTTTGTCGGCTATGTAAAGGTGGAAGCGCTGGATACCGAAAACGGGAACGCGGTTGTGAACACTCTGTGGGTCAAGGTGGACGGCAATATAGATTTTAACTTCACCATGGCTCAGTTGGGACTGACCGGCAATCAATATGCTTACCGTTTGAGTTACTATGCCCAACCTAAGACCATTGAGGGAACGGCTGCTGTTCTCGTTAGAAACCGCTTCACCCTCTCCGGCACCATAATCCCCGGCACGGGCGATCCCTTTGTACTCACCGGTGTGACCGCTTCAAAGGATGTGATTTTGAAAGGCGGAAATACCATCACAGCGGAAAAGTCGTCCTGGTACTATGAGGGGCCGACAAGCAGCACGGGCGATTATAAATATGGAACACTCTACTGGATCATTAAAATTGACGGTGACTCTGTTCCTGCGGGGTTGTACATAAAAGATTTCTGTAGTAAAGGAAGTGAACATACTTATCTGCTGGATGATGCGCTTGTTGGATTATATACAAGTTCATTAACAGATGGCGAAATTCAAAACTACAACGATCTTGCATCAGTACTTGCCAGTGGTCAGTTATCCCGGATTGATGATAATTACTTTTCATTTAGTCGAACAGATCACACTGTTGACGGCAATCGGCAGACCTCTTTAATCATTAAGATGGAGCGAACGCTGGTGCTAAAAGACAAGTCCTTGTATATCATAGTGAAGACGGCTGCTGGCGTACTTCCGCCTCATCCTTTTTTTGGAGATACAATCGGCTATCATAACCAGTTGTTGACCAGCGATGATGGAATAGACTGGAAAAATCGCGGACTTACAAGCAAAATACTCTATGAGGGCACCAACCTATGGAAAAAAGTCGGCGCGGTCTTCAAGTATAACGGCGAGAATATTCAAGAAACAACAAGTGGCAGCACGGGGACTATCGTAACCTCCGCCCTTGGGGAACCCGGACTCTTTGTCTCCTGGGATATCATGGTCAACCGGGGGGGAGATCTGTCCGGACGATACCGACTGGTGGAATCTCTTCCTGACGGCATGGAGCTTGCCTACGTCCGGCTGCAGCAGCGTGGAAGCAATGCCCCAAAAGCCTGTGTGGAGCAGATTAGCGGTTTGGGCGGAGACTATACCGCGCATTCCATGCCGGGAAACGACTCCTACTACTATTACACCGACGGGAACACGATTGTCTGGGATGTGGACAACCTGGTGGCAGGGAGAAATGTCAATACCAGCGCTGTTACATTCCAGGTAGTCTGCCGTGTCACGGACCCTGATGTGCTTTTGGGCGGTGAGACGAAACAGTTTAATAACCAGGTCACGCTTTACAGCGAGGACGGATGCCAGCGGGATATTGACACCCAGTCGGTTTCGGTTACGACGGAAACCTTGAAAAAGACGGTGGAGCAGGGCGGCAGAACGCTTCCCTTTACGATTACCGTAAACAGCCTGGGGGAGGACTTGCTGGCGGGGGCGGACAGATTAACGGTTGTGGACACCCTCAGCGATACCCTGCAGCTCGATCCGACATCCATTACGGTGACGAACAGCAAAACTCAGGCCTCTGTGCCATATACCGCCTCGGTGGATGGGAATACCCTGCGCGTGGTGATTCCGGACGGCCAGCCGCTGACGATCAGCTACAAGGCAAAGGTACTTGCCAAACCGGGTGAAACGGTGGACATCAAAAATGATGCCCACTGGGAGGGATATGCATCGACAACCGGCGGCAGTATTGAAATTAAGGGTTACAAGTATTCTGTCGGCGGCATTGCCGGTGGTTCTTCCACGCCCTATGTGCAGATTATCAAGTACGACGCAGGATCCGTCACTACCCGGCTGCCCGGTGCAGAATTCGAAATGGCAGAGGGGACCATGGACAATGGCACCTTTACGCCAACAGAGGGCAAAACATGGACCGGAACAACGGATGCCAATGGCGTGCTTGCGTTCGGAGCTGATCCGCTTATGGCGTACAACACAGTCTACCGAATTGTCGAAACGAAGGCACCGGATGGATTTGTGCTGGACAGCACCCCCGCTTACTTCCTGGTCGCCAAGGCGAACACTGACGGCAGCTATCCTGAATATCCCGACGGTGTGGATGTGTGGTATGAAAGCGATACCTACGAATACCGTATGGGCAACGGACGCGGGGAAGCCACGGTGATGAAAGTTTTTGCCGATCTCGGCACAATGGCAGATCCGGTAGCCGGAACCTATCGGTTTGGTCTTTACGATACTGCCAATCCCGTGGGCAATCCCATGCAGACTGTTTCCATTACATTCGTAACCGGAGAGACCGGCGAAAAATCAGCGAAGTTCACCAATCTGGAGCTGAACAAAACCTACTACATTTACGAGCTGAACGACAGCGGGAAGCCGATTTACGATGGAAAGACCGCCACTGTGAATGGCCAGAAATTCGCTGTCACCTATCAGAACGGGTTTACGGTAACCATTGGGGGAAGCGAATCCAGCACGGTAACTGTAACCAACAGCGTCAGCTATCCGGAACTTCCGGAGACCGGCGGATCTGGAACCAGTCTGTATACCATAGGAGGACTTACGATGCTTATCAGCGCGGCGGTGCTCCTGATAATTCCCCATACAAAGCGTAGGAAGGGGGATCTGCATTCCCCCTGAGACGCCGGAGCAAATTATTTTCGCTATAAAAGAAAGAAAGGAATCCTTATTATGAAGCATGTAACAAAACTTGCCAGCCTCCTGCTGGCTCTGGTCATGGTATTTGCTCTGGCCACCACCGCGTTTGCGGATGAAACTACCACCTATTCCATCACCATCAACAATTCCGCCGAGGGCCACACCTATGAGGCTTATCAGATCTTCACCGGCGATCTGGTTGAGAAAGACGGAACCAAGATCCTGTCCAACATCGTCTGGGGCTCCGGCATCAGCGAAGCGGGCCAGACCGCGCTGGGTGACGCTGCCGCAAAGGCGGAAACGCTGAAAACCGAGGACGATGCCAAAGCGTTTGCCAAGGCGGTCGCTCCCTATCTGACCACCGCTGCCGGTTCCGCCAACACCGTCACCGATGGCAAGTATGTCATCTCCGGCCTGGCCGCCGGTTACTATCTGGTCAAGGATCAGGACGGCTCCCTCACTGGTGATGCTGACGCCTACACTGAATACATCATCAAGGTCGTGAGCGACACCACCGCAACTCCCAAGTCTAGCGTTCCCACCGTGGAAAAGAAGGTCAAGGACACCAATGACTCCACCGGCGTTACCTCCGGCTGGCAGGACTCCGCCGACTATGACATTGGCGATTCCATTCCCTTCCAGCTCAAGGCCACTCTGGCGAATAATGTCTCCTCCTACACCACCTACAAGGTGGTCTTCCACGATACCCTGTCCAAGGGTCTGACGCTCAATGCAACCTATGGCGAAGATGAGAACGCCAATGTTGTGACCAGTGGTGTGACGGTCAAAGTCGGAGACGCAGACGCAGACAAAGCCGCGAACTTTGTCATCACTGCTGTGAAAAATGCTGACGGTACCACCACGCTGACCGTCTCCTGCGATGATGTCAAGGCTCTGGGTGCGGGCAACAGCTCTGTGATCACCGTGGAGTACACCGCAAAGCTGAATGAAAATGCCGTTCTCGGCTCCGCCGGTAACCCCAACGAGGTCTATCTGGAGTACTCCAACAACCCCAACAAGTCTGAAGAAGGCAACAACGAGACCGGCAACACCCCCAAGGATACCGTCATCGTCTTTACCTACAAGACCATCATCAACAAGGTTACCAAGAATCCCGACTATGACTCCAAAGTGGAAGGTTCCAAGGAGTACATTCCCCTGACCGGCGCCGCTTTCAAGCTGGAAAAAAAGATCAAGGGTGCTGACGGTGCCGAGGACACCTGGCAACTGGTGAAAGATTTTACCGTCGATGAGCAGAAATCTGCCTCCACTTTCGAATTCACCGGTTTGGATGACGGTACTTACAGACTGACTGAAACGGTGACACCCGCCGGTTATAACAGCATCGAGCCAATCGAATTCACTGTGGAAGCTGTTCACAGCGACGGAGATACCCCCGCCCTGACTAATCTGACTGGCAACAAGGTTTCCGGCGAAATTACATTCACACAGAATGTTTCTGGTGCCTACCTGTCCGCCGATGTGGTGAACAACGCTGGTACGGTCTTGCCTGAAACCGGCGGCATCGGCACTACGATCTTCTATGTCCTGGGCGGACTTCTGGTTCTGACCGCGGTTGTTCTGCTGGTCACCAAGAAGCGCATGAGTGCCAAGGCCTGATTTTAGAAATACCGCCGCACCATTGCCGGGGAGGTTTTCCTCCCCGGCGGCAGCGGTAAGGAGAATCCTGCATGAAGAAAAAAAGCGGTAATCTGATCACAATCTTTCTGTTCCTGATGCTCCTTGCAGGACTGTCCTTGCTGCTGTATCCCACCGTCAGTGACTACTGGAATTCCTTTCACCAATCCCGTGCCATTGCCTCTTACGCGGAACAGGTTGCGCAAATCGATAACAATGTCTACGATCAGCTTTGGGCGGATGCGGAAAGCTACAACCGAACGCTGTGCGGTAAGGAAAACCGCTATGAACTGTCGGATGAAGAACTTACAGAATATGAAAGCCTGCTGAATGTGTCCGGAAACGGCATCATAGGCTATATTGAAATACCGTCTATCGGCTGTTCCCTGCCAATCTATCATGGAACGGATGAAGCCGTGCTGCAAATCGCGGTGGGGCACATTGCGGGAACCTCCCTGCCTGTGGGCGGGCAGGGGACCCACTGTGCCTTATCCGGTCACCGGGGCTTACCCTCGGCAAAACTTTTTACCGATCTGGACAAAATGGTTGACGGAGATATTTTTGTTCTTCGTGTACTGGATGAAACCCTGACCTATGAAGTTGACCGGATTCTGATTGTGGAGCCGCATGAAATGGACGCGCTGGAAATCGAGGCGGGCAAGGACTACTGCACCCTGGTGACCTGCACGCCCTACGGCATCAACACCCACAGGCTTCTGGTGCGGGGCCACCGGATCGAAAACATTGCCCAGGCGAAGATTGTCCGTGTCACCGCGGACGCGGTGCAGATCGAACCGCTGATCGTTGCCCCGGTTGTGGCAATTCCGCTTCTGCTTCTGCTCCTGATCCTGCTGCTTCTTCCCGGGCAGCCAAAGAAAAAACATGGAGGTGATCCCGATGACGATTTTTAAACGGCTTTCCGCGTTCCTAGGCGCAATGCTCCTTATCTGTATGCTCCTGCCGGTTTCGGCTTTCGCGGCGGGAAGCATTGACCCCAATCGGGATGTCAGCCTGACGATTTCCTACCGGGACGGCAATACGGCTCTGCGGGGCGCCTCCTTTTCCGTCTATCTGGTAGCTACGGTTGACGAATACGGTGAGTTGACCACCACCAACGACTTTGCAAATTATAACGTGAAGATCCGGGGGAAAAATGATGCTGCCTGGCGGACACTGGCCTCCACCCTGGAGGGCTATGTCCTTCGGGACGGCCTTACGCCTGCCGATAAGGGGACTACCGACAGACAGGGATCGATTACCTTTCCGTCCACCGGAAAAAAGCTCACCCAAGGGTTATATCTGGTTATTGGCTCCCGGCTTACCCAGAATGGCCGCCGTTATGATCCCGCTCCCTTTATGGCTATGCTTCCTGCCCAGAATATAACCTACAATACCTGGGAGTATGATATTGCTGTCAATGCCAAGTACGATTCTTCTGCCATTCCCACCAATCCTCCGGTTACGCCCGGCACCACCCGGATAAGCAGGAAAGTCCTGAAAGTCTGGGAGGATGATGGCTTTGAGGCGGAGCGCCCCAAGGAAATTGAGGTTCAGCTGCTTCGCGGCGGTGAGGTGTACAGTACCGTGAAACTGAATGCGGCCAATAACTGGCGGTATACCTGGACCGACTTGGACAGCCGCTATGCCTGGAAAGTCGTGGAAAAGGAATTGGAGGGCTACACTGTTACGGTAACACGGGAGGGAGTCACCTTTGTTGTGACGAATACCTATGGGGAAACCATCGAGGACAACGAGACGCCACTTTCCGGCGAGCTTCCCAAAACCGGACAGCTTTGGTGGCCGGTGCCGGTGCTGATTGCCGCTGGCTTGCTGTTCATCATTATCGGTCTTGCCCGCCGCAGAGGTATCCGCTATGAAAACTGAAAATCGTTTCAAGCATGAAGGCACTGTTTTCATTACACTGGGGCTGCTGCTGATCGCAGCAGCCCTTTCCCTTGTGTTGTACAATTTTTATGAAGAAATGCAGGCGAAGAATTCTGTCAGCCAGGTTGTTTCTCTGCTGGATGAATGCCTGCCCGAGGAATCCACGGAGGAAGCGCTTGCGGATTCCCGTGAAGAACCGGAAGAAGCGGATTATGAAGAAGAACAGGTAATACCGGACTATATCCTTGCTCCCCAAAAGGATATGCCTGTGGTAACGGTAAAAGGAAAGGATTATATCGGCATTCTAAAAATCCCGTCCCTGGAGCTGGAGCTGCCGATTATGAATGCGTGGAACGAGGACAATCTCAAGGTGGCTCCCTGCCGGTATATGGGTTCGGCCTATCTCAACGATCTGATCATCTGCGGGCATAACTACAAATCCCATTTTCTGCGTCTGAGAAAGCTTCACGAGGACGATACCGTCTCCTTTACAGACGTTGACGGAAATGTATTTATCTACAAGGTGGCTGCTATGGAGGCGATTCCGGCAACTGCCCCGGAGGAAATGGAGAGCGGAGACTGGGATCTGACGCTGTTTACCTGTACTGTTGGCGGACGCACCCGGGATACGATCCGATGTATTTTGGTCAATTGCATTCCCAATACCATTTTAGAATAGAGGTCTTACGAAAAGCCGCGGCACATGGCGGATTGCTGTTTTTCCTTGCCCCGCGCGAATCTGACGGCAGTCTTTTGCCCCGCAAAATGGAGAAATCATGAAAATACTTAAAAACTACACCGGCCCCCTTGTGATGTTTCTTGTGTTTGAGGCCATTGCCGTTACCCTTTGGCTGACAATGGATAACCTTTTTTATTTGTTTAATTTCAGCTATATAGGCATGTCCATAGCCATTGGCCTGGCGCTGTTTGAAAATAAATACATCCATGCAAGACGTGTAACGCAGCTGCTGGTCGGGCTGTACATGCTGGTCTATCTGGGCCTCATCTGCAATGAAAACATGCAAATCGAGGGCTTCTGGTATTACCTGTTCTCCGGCGTATTCGAGGCAGCAACCATTCACTACGCCGTGGCAAAAATCTTCGGCCCTTTTGTTTTCGGACGGGGCTGGTGCGGTTACGCCTGCTGGACGGCAATGGTACTGGATTTGCTTCCCTATAAACGCTCGCTGGAAGAACGAAAAAAGTGGGGCTTTCTGCGGTATATCACCTTTGGATTGTCCCTCGTATTCGTAGCCGCGCTTTTCCTCCTGAATGTGGGAAACAAAGAAAGAATCATGTTCTGGAGTTTTCTCATTGGAAATGCTTTGTACTATCTTACGGGCATTTCTTTGGCTCTTGCGCTTCAGGATAACCGGGCATTCTGCAAATATATATGCCCCGTAACGGTGTTTCTGAAACCCGCAAGTTATTTTTCACTGCTGCGTGTCAAGGTGGATAAAAGCAAATGTGTCTCCTGTGGAAGCTGCAGCCGTGCTTGTCCAATGAATGTGGATATCATGGATCCAAGCCGCAAACGGAAGAACGGTACGGAATGCATCCTTTGCATGGAGTGCGCCGCGGCATGTAAAAAAGACGCGATCCGATTCTAACCCATCAACGGTAATAAAACAGACCACATTATCCGTCTCAAAACCGGTAATGTGGTCTGTTTGCGTTTTCTCAGAGAAAACGTTCATCAATTCGATCCCGGAGCTTGTCCCCAAAGGACCGGAGGGAATCGTGGAGCCTGGCAAAATCCTCCATCAGCTCACCGCCCTGGCGAAGAACATGCTCCATGGGACGGCGCTTTACAGGGTACAGGCCGCTGCGGTAACGGTCGATCACCACCTCGTATCGGGCGGCGGCGTTTTTGACCGCGTCCTCCCAGGACAGGTACAACTCCGCCTGGGCATTGCGCCCCACCTGGCGGATTTCTTCGGGCCCAAGCCGGGCAAGGAGGGAAGCCATGCTTGCGGCATTCTCCGCGATGAGAAAGCCGTTCTGACCGTCTGTGACATCCTCGGCGGCGCAGCTGCCCCCAACAAGCACTGCGGGAAGACCGCAGGCTGCCGCCTCCCGAACCACAAGTCCGTTGGTATCAAAGGTGGAGGGGAAGAGGAACAGATCTGCCCGGCAGTACCAGGCACGCAGGGCTTCCCGGTCCCGGATGGCGCCGGTAAAGATGCATTGTCCGCCGATCCCCAGCTCGCTGGCATAGGCCCGGACCTCTTCCATGTCACTGCCCTCGCCGATGAATACCATCCGAAAGCTGTTTCCGGCGGCTTTGTGCTGGGCAAGGGCTTCCAGAATGATCCACAGTCCCTTGTACCAGCGGATTCTTCCGACAAACAGGTAGACGGGGGTATCTTTTGGCAGATCGAAGCCCTGACAGGCGGCGGCGATTGCCGCATGGGAAACCCTGCCCCGGGGAAGATCCACACCGTTTGGCATGACAATATAGTCACCCTCGTAGCCCAGACTTTTCAGATTTTCTCCGGCGCCCCGGCTGACGGCCCAGACCTCGTCACAGGCACTGATATTATCCACCAACGCCCGCTTGCTTCCGACCTGCAGAGCGCGGGAATGGACCACATTGGCAATATCAATATCAAACTTTGTGTGATAGGTCATGATGAGCGGCGCATCCACAATGCTCCGCAGCTCCCGGGCAAGGATCGTGGAGGCGATAGGACAATGGCTGTGGAGTACGGAAATCTTTTGCCCTTCCAGCTGCCGGGCAATGTCGGGAGAAAAGGGAATCCCAGCCATGTACCCGCCGGTTTTGTCCCGGAAGTCAATGCTGGGGTAGCGGATCACGGGGTAGGGAAACAGGCTGTCCTCTGCCTGAGGATGATCCGGTGTGATGACAATGGGGGAAAATCCGGTTTCGGGCAGAGCATCGGCATAGTTCATGACCGCGTTTACGACCCCGTCAATCAGGGGCGGAAAAGAGTCATTGAGAAGACACACTGTGGATGAGTTGTCCATAAGCATCACCGTATTATTAGAATATGAGCATAAAATAGCACGACAGGGTAAGAAAGTCAATGCCGGGCCTGCAAGGTTTAAAAAAACAACCCTTGTCAATCAGACAAAGGTTGTTTTCTGGCGAATTACCCTGATAATGATACCGCAGGTTTGATTGCACCCCATTTGCGGATGGGGTGCGTTTCGGTTTGCGGTTCTTTTACAGAATGTGGCAATATCTTCGTTCATTCAGAAATGAACTTGCTTCTGTCCATAATGGGCGCGACTTTGTAAGGGATCCGACGGTTTCAACAGCCAAAGGGAATCATGCAGCGTTTCGGGTTGATATGCGGTAAAATGCCGGGTCTGTACCCGGCGTTTTGTCTGCAATTACACGAACCCATATCAGGTATACAGAAAAAATACCCATTTTTTCCCACTGACGGGTATTCCCAAAGGGTGGTTTTTCTGCTATAATGAGATCATGGATAGTTGTACCGAATCCCGGCACATATGTGCCGGGGCGTAAACCAGGAAAGGAGACTGTATCCCTATGAAGCTGAGAAGAATTGTATCCTGCATGATGGCTCTGCTGCTTGTTTGCAGCCTGACGGTGACTGCCTTTGCGGCAGAATATGACCTTGCCCTGGGCAGCGTGATTGTGAACGCCACGGAATCCGGGCAGACCGTAACCCACGGCTCCAACGCTGCGGTGCCTGACAGCGCTCCAGTGATTACCCAGTCCACCGCAATCACCACTAACACAATTACCATCAATGCGGCGGAGAATGCCACCGCCAATGTGACCATACAGGATGTGAACATTGTCATCAGCGACCCCGCCGGTGCTCCCCAGGATCACAGCGGACAGGCGGCGGTCTCCATCGTTGTGGCGGAGAACGCGGAAGCCAATGTCACCCTGGACGGCGTGAACATTGATGTGGGCGGGACCGGTGGCTACGACGATTATCAAAACAAAGATTTTTCCGGTGAAGCGGCTGTCCAGATCACCGGCAACGGCAATGTGGCCATGGAGCTGGATGGGGATAATACTGTCCAGAGCGGCTATATGCGTTCCGGTGTGGAGAAAAACGCCATTGCCGCTACGGATACCGAGCCCGGCAGCGGTAACGGCAAGTTCACCATCACCGACGAAAACGAAACCCAAGGCAGCCTGGAGGCCACCGGCGGCGTGGCTGGAGCCGGCATCGGTGGCGGCTTTGCCGAAAGCGGCAGCAACATCGAAATCACCGGCAGCGCGGTAGTAACAGCTCAAGGCGGCGATTGGGCTTCCGGCATCGGCGGCGGCGACTCCGGCAGCGGCAGCAACATCACCATCAGCGGCACCGCGGAAGTCATTGCCCAAGGCGGCATTGGTAGTGCCGGCATCGGCGGCGGCAACAAAGGCATCGGCAGCAGCATCACCATCACCGGCAGCGCGGAAGTTACCGCCAAGGGCGGCTATCTGGGTGCCGGCATCGGCGGCGGCTCCGGCAGCGGCTCCGGCAGCGGCAGAGATATTACGGTCTCCCAGGATGCGCAAGTGAAAGCCCAGGGCGGTAATATTGCAGGAGTCTGGGGTGCAGGCGCTGCCATTGGCAACGGTGGAGCCTATAACCAGGCTGGCCAGGATGTGACACCCAACACCGATGATCTGAACGAGGGCTGGGTTGCCACCTACGCTCCCGGCACCACCGATATGAATACCGCTACCCCCAACAGCCTGACCTATAAGGATGCCAATGGGACAGTGACAACCGCGAACCAGAATATCACGATTGAAGCAGCAGTGTCTGCCACCTCTGACACCCACGGACATGAAGCCGGCTATAAAGTTGGTGATAAGTTGGTCGCGGTCACGACCCACTACTACGACAATTATGTATCCAACGATGATGCCACCTGCACCAAAAATGGCACCGAGACCGGCAAGTGCAGTGTCCCTGGATGCACAGCAGAGCACACAAAGATGGCTCCGAACTCCAAGCTGGATCACGAATTTGGCGAATATGTCCCCGATGCCGATAACCTCGCCACCTGCACCAAGGCCGGCACCAAAACCGCAATGTGCAAGCACTGTACGGCAACCGACACTGTCCCCGACCCCATCAAGGATCACAGCTTCACCAACTACATTTCCGACGGCAACGCCACTTATGAGCAGGACGGCACCAAGACCGCCAAGTGCGACCACTGCGATGCCACCGACACCATCCCCGACCCCGGCAGCAAGCTGGTAAGGGAGGAGACTGCCCAGACCGCTCCCCTCTATCGGGTCATCGGGCAGGACGGCAAGGCGATCTCCTGCAAGGCAGAGCAGAGCAGCGGCGTGCTGACCATCACCGTGGATGCTGACTTTGCAACCCTAACCGGCAGCACAAGCGGCCTGAAAACCCTGAAGGCTCAGGGCATTGACACCATCGTCTTTGTGACGAACGGCGCAACCTCCACCTTCGCCCTGGCAGACCTTCTGGCCAGCATGACCGCCGTGGACAGCTATTCCTTGACCCATGACGGCGACAAAGTGACCTTCACCCTGAGCAGCGGCGAAGACATCGGCAAAATTCTGAAATAACAGCAATCCCCCCGGTTCCG
The DNA here is from genome assembly GCA_016302405.1 of Oscillospiraceae bacterium. Lineage (GTDB taxonomy): Bacteria > Bacillota > Clostridia > Oscillospirales > Oscillospiraceae > Faecousia. The sequence continues at coordinate 137 of JAEDNR010000009.1, read as the reverse complement.
CTGACGCGGAACCGGGGGTCGCAGTTTTCCGGACTGCTGCGCAAACCCGATAAGCACAAAATGAATAATGACGAAATGGAAGGGGGCTGTCTCACTAAAGAAAAATTGCACAAATAAAAGAACTGTCATTCCGAGAA
>JAEDNR010000080.1 GCA_016302405.1 Oscillospiraceae bacterium | reverse complement strand
CTGCGCTAGCGCAGGGACACCCCCCTCACAAGTGCGGGGGGCAAGGCGTCTAACCGCCCGCGCACCTTAACTGCCCGACAATTTCCAATTTATCTGTATACCGAGTTCTTTCAATATTCGATTCATCATCCAAAAGGAGGGCCATTATGAAACGGGAGGACTATATCAGCTGGGACGAATACTTTATGGGCATCGCCATGCTGGCGGCAAAGCGGAGCAAGGACCCCAACACCCAGGTGGGCGCCTGCATCGTGTCCCAGGACAACATCATCATTTCCACAGGCTACAACGGCATGCCCAAGGGCTGTTCCGACGACGAGTACCCCTGGGAACGGGAGGGGGCCCAGACCAAGTACCCCTATGTGGTCCACGCGGAGCTGAACGCCATCCTCAACGCCAACGGGCGGGACCTGCGGGGCAGCCGCCTGTATGTGGACCTGTTTCCCTGCAACGAGTGCGCCAAGGCCATCATTCAAAGCGGTGTAAAGGAAGTGCTGTACCTTTCCGATAAATACGCCGACAGCGCCGCCACCCTGGCCTCCAAGCGGATGCTCACCTCCGCCGGGGTGAAGTTTACCCAACTCACCACCAACCTCAAATCCATCACATTGGACTTTGTCCCCCCGGAGCAGGCGGGCAAGGCGTAACGAACCGGATATTCCCGCCGGACATTTACCTATCAACGGAGGATTCTATGTATCCCTATCAAAATCCATCCCTCTCCCCGGAAGTGCGGGCGGAGGATCTGCTTTCCCGGATGACCTTGGAGGAAAAGGTCGGCCAGCTGAGCCAGCGGCTCTATGGCTTCCGGTGCTTTACCCGGGAGGGTGATACGGTCACCCTCACCGATGAATTCCGGGAGGAGGTCGCCAGATACTCCGGCCTGGGCGCCCTGTACGGCCTGCACCGGGCGGACCCCTGGTCCGGGCGCACCTTCGAAACCGGCCTGGACGGCGTGCTTTCCCCCAGGGCCGCGAATCAGGTGCAGGAATATGTCATTTCCCACTCCCGGCTGGGGATCCCGGTGCTCCTGAGCACCGAATGTCCCCACGGCCATCAGGCCCTGGACGGCTGGCTTCTCCCCGTCAATCTGGCAGCGGGAGCCTCCTTCTGCCCGGAGCTGGTAAGGGAAGCCGCCAAGGTCAGCGGCAGACAGCTTTCCGCCATGGGCATCCACCTGGCTCTGGTCTCCGCCCTGGATGTGCTCCGGGACCCCCGGTGGGGCCGGAGTGAAGAATGCTTCGGCGAGGACCCCTACCTTGCCGGGCAGATGGCCGCAGCCGTGGTGGAGGGCATCCGTAGCCAGGGCGTGGCCGTTGTCGCCAAGCACCTGTGCGCCCAGGGGGAGACCACCGGGGGCGTTAACGCCAGTGCCGCCCGGATCGGCCCCCGGGAGCTGCGGGAAATTCACCTGCCCCCGGTAAAGGCCTGCGTAGAGGCCGAAGCGGAAGCCTTCATGGCCGCCTACAATGAAATTGACGGCACCTACTGCCACGCGAACCGCTGGCTTTTGACGGACCTTCTCCGGGGCGAGTACGGCTTCCGGGGCTTTGTCATGTCCGACGGCGTGGCCATCGACCAGCTGGACGGGGTCACCGGGGACCGGGCAGCCTCCGGCGCGCTGGCGGTAAGCTCCGGCGTGGACATGGGCCTGTGGGATACCGGCATCCAGAAGCTGCCCGAGGCGGTGGCGCGGGGCCTGATTTCCCGGGAGGCCATCGACACCGCCGCCAAACGGGTCCTGACCCTGAAATTCCGACTGGGGCTGTTTGAAAATCCCTATGTGCCGGAGGATACCGCCTGGCAAAGCTGCAACGACGAAAACTATTCCCAGGGCAGGCGTTTGGCAGAGCACACCCCCGTCCTGCTGAAAAACAACGGGTGCCTGCCCCTGGCCCCCGGAGCAAAGCTTCTGGTCACCGGCCCCAACGCCGACGATATTTACAGCCAGCTGGGCGACTACACCCCGCCCCTGCGCCCCGGCACCGGCACCACAGTGCGCCGGGGGCTGGAAGCCCTGACGGATGTCCGGTATGTCCCCGGCTGCTCCCTGTTCGGCGGAAGTGATGGGGAAATTCAGACCGCCGTGGACGCGGCAAAGGATTGTGACTGCATTGTCGCCGTGGTGGGCGGCTCTTCCAGCCGGTTTGCCCTGCGGGGCGCTTTTGACGACAACGGGGCCATGAAATCCCAGGAGCAGCTTACCATGGACTGCGGCGAAAACGTGGACAGCGCGGGTTTGAAGCTGCCCGGGCGGCAGCTGGAGCTCCTGGCCCGGCTGAAAGAGACCGGAAAGCCCCTTGTTACCGTGGTCATCGCGGGCCGTCCCTACGAAATGGCGGAAATATCCCGGCTGTCCGACGGAATTCTGTACAGCTTCTATCCCGGCCCTCTGGGGGGCGAGGTCATCGGAAAAATCCTCATGGGACTTCTGGAGCCTGCCGGACGACTGAGCGTGAGCCTGCCGGACGATGCCGCACGGCTGCCGGTATACTACAACGCCAAGGATTCCTACCGACCCATGACCTACTACGATGGGATTCCCGCGGTGACCTACGGCTTTGGCTCCGGCCTGAGCTATACCTCTTTCCGGTTCCGGCTGGACAGCGCCCCAACAGCGGACGCTCTGTCCGTCACCGCCACGGTGACCAATACGGGAAGCCGTCCCGGCTGGGCCGTGCCCCAGCTGTACCTGCACCGGACCCAGGGCATCGCCACCTCCCGGGTGCGGCAGCTTTGCGGCTTCTGCAAGCGCTTCCTGGCTCCCGGGGAGACTGTAACGGTGGAGATCCCTATCGGAGAGGAAGCCCTGACCCAGTTTGACGGCAGCGGAAAGGCAGTCACGGTTCCCGGCAGAATCCAGTGGTTCCTCTGCGACAGCGGCGAAACCCGGCTTTCCGGTGAATTCGTTCTGTAAGTGCCCGGGTAGACCGTACAACCGGCTGCATTTAAATAACGAGTCATTCCGAACCAGTTCTCTTTCCTGGTGTGGGAATCTCCTTCGTCATCGAGACCGCATTCTCCTAACCGGGAGATTGCCACGCCAGTGTGCGCACTGGCTCGCAATGACACGAATAAAGAGACCGCGTTCTTCTAACGATGGAGATTGCCACACCAGCGCACACGCTGGTTCGCATTGAGCCTGTCGAAAAACCGGTCATTGCGAACCAGTCCGCTTTCCTGGTGTGGCAATCTCCCAACTTTTCAGGCCCGAAATTGATAGGTTCAACCTTAAAACTGGGGGATTCCCACGCCAGTGTGCGCACTGGCTCGCAATGACACGAATAAAGAGGCCGCGTTCTTCTAACGATGGAGATTGCCACACCAGCGTGCGCGCTGGTTCGCAATGACCCGGAATTCGGGCCCCAAAAACAGGGATTCCCTCTGAAAAAGGGCTTGACTTTCGGAGGAAATATGCTATAATGTTCTTCGTCCCGGTTCGGAGGCTTAGCTCAGCTGGTTAGAGCGCATGCTTCACACGCATGAGGTCACAGGTTCGAGTCCCGTAGTCTCCACCAAAATGAAAACCCACACCTTCTGGTGTGGGTTTTCATTTTGATGAAGCAGGGACTCGAACCCATTATATCCGACAGTCCGCTGGACTGTCGGGGTGACCAGTTCAAAAACTGGTCACTACCTTACGGTTTGCCATCGGCAAACCGGCAATCGAGTCCCGTAGTCTCCACCAAACCCTTGAAAGCCAAGTGTTTTCAAGGGTTTTTCTTTTCCAGAAATCAGACCTCATGCCTGCTCCCCCATTTTTGAGAAAGGCATGAGGTCTGAATTATGTCCAAAAAACTATCTTTATCTGGACAATCCCACAATGTTTTTTGATGCTAAAAATGTCTGTATCTCTTTGGCTTTCTTTGGATGCTCCTTGGTGGCTTTGGCGTAGAGATAATCCCGGATATAGAGCAGTTTTACGCCCTGTCCAGAGGAACGGCCTCCCCCTGCAAATCCCCTTTTGCTGTTCTCTTGGTTTTGCCGACGGAGTCTCTGTTTGATTTCTTCCTCCGTGAGACCCCAACTGTCCTTTTCTTCCATACAATCCCTCCTCCGTGGTGGGTTTTCTGTCAGTATAGCATACCAAAAGGAAAGAGAAAAGGGCGGATTTGCCCGCCCTTGTTATAAATGCTTGTCTATGGAGCGTTTCGTAGCCTTTACCACATCGGCTATGACTTTTGCTTCCTGTGCGGAACAGCGTTCCAGAACGGTGGCGATTTCATCAAGGGAGGTGCTGGTGGTTGCGGTGGCTGGATTATCTAACAGGTCATCGGTTCGCACTTCCAAAGCGTTTGCGATATCTACGAACACGGGCAGGCTCAATTTGGTGTTCCCGGTTTCAATGTGGCTCATGTGGGTGGTGGAGATGTTGACCTTTTCTGCAAGTTCCTCCTGCGACAGTCCATGTGCCTTGCGGATTTTGCGTATCTTCTGCCCTATCTTGTAGTAATCCATCAAATCACCGCCTATATAGTGAAATTATACTTGAATTATATAGGCGTATTTGATAGAATTACACAAATGCTATGGGCTATTATATGTGCTTATAGTTTATAATTAGAGAAAGAAGGATGGAAAATGAAGAAGATTGTTGCGGTAATTCTGTCTTTAGCAATAATCGGAACACTTGCTGGATGTGATAGTTCAGATTACAAGAAAGCAGTTTCTTTGTATGAGAGCGGTAACTATCTTGAAGCAATGGAAAGATTTGAAGCACTGGGCGATTATGAAAATAGTCGAGACTTACTTAACCAGTGCCGTTATGACTATGCGAAGATGCTGTTTGAAAACGGTGATTACGTTAATGCACGAGAGCAGTTTTTGATAGCGGAGCAATCAGAGGAAGTTAGTGAATATCTGCGTCTGACTGCTTGGGGAATATTTATTAATTTTCTGGGTGAGAACGGCCCAATTAGTGAAAAATTTGACCAATATGATGTGGAAGAAAGCACTCAGGTAGAAAGCCTCTGTGAAATCCGCAAGCAAGGAAAAAGCATCGTTGTAAGTATTCAATCTACCGAAAAAATCAGTTACCCAATTCTCAGCGCAAGTCAAACTACAGTCACAAATACGGTGGTATCTTTTGATGGAAAGCAAATGCAACCTGAACTGGAAGCAAAAGCAGAAGTAACATTTAAGGGACCCAAAGGTTCTTCAACCTTCCAGAATGTTGGAACTTGCTTATGGGATATAGCCTCCTACAAAGCCAACGACCCAGTTCAATGGTCGGAGTTTATTCACATTGACACAGATGGTTCAATGGATGATACCCGTAAAGCACCCGCATTTAACAATCGGGTTGCTATGCAGCAAACGATTATTACCTCTTGTTTTGAAAAAATTCTTGATAATGCTGATACTGGCTTTACAATGGCCGATTTAGGATTTGTCAATTACTAATGACTATGACTATTATATGAGGATACAGAAAGAACATTGGTAATTCTGACGCATACATACATTTTACCAAGTATAAGGAAACAGGGAGCCACGGCCCCCTGTTTCCTTATACTTCCAAAAGAGAAATGTATTTGTAAATGGTCGTTCTGCTCAAATCGCACACCCTTGAAAGTTCCGTGATATTGAGTTGCCCGCTTTTATATGCGGGATAGTGCCGGAGGAAGATTGCGGGAATGCTGTCTTTGGTGGTCTGCGGACGGCCTATCTGTTTGCCCTTGGCTCTGGCGTTCGCCATCCCAGACCGCACACGCTCCCGTATCATAGCAAGTTCCAACTGACTGAATACACCAGCCATCTGTAAGAAAGCCTCGCTCATAGGGTCGGCTCTGCCCTCCCGGCAGTCCAGCGTATCCGTTCCTTGTGGAAACGGATGATATACGCTTTGAATAATTGCAAAAAATCCTCCTGCCGTCTCATTCCTGAGGGCAGGAGGATTCGTCAGCTTACACCTTCCTTCAGATTCCACCTCACAATGGACACCCTTGGTGTTCAGCTATCCCCTTCCCACTACCGGGCGGGTTCGGGACTTTCACCCTTTAGATTTCGCCCATGCCGGCCGCACTATGAAGGGGCTGTCTCACTAAGGAAAGGTTTCGTCAAATAGCACAAAGAAAAAGAAAGCTGTCATTGCGAACCAGTGACCGATGTCACTGGTGTGGCAATCCCCCCCGATTTTTCGAGTCGGTATCAGGAGGTTTCCCTTCTGACCGGGGGATTCCCACGAAAGTAGTGCGCTACTTTCTCGGAATGACTCTAACTTTTTTGACGCACTGAACAGCCGCCTGACCACAGGCGGCTGTTTTTCTGCCCCGCGCCCCACCGGGGGCGGCGAAGCTTACGAAGCCCTTTCCACTTCTTTCCAGGCATCCAGGAAGCCGTCGAAGCTACCCAGCGCTTCGAAAAGCCGCTCCTTGCCCAGGGCCAGGTCGATGCGGCCCCAGAGGCAGCAGCCAATATAATAGGTAGGATATTGGAGCACCTTCCGGGTTTCTCCGGTTTTCAGGGAGGTAAAGGTGAACTGCTCATATTCGCTTACCAGCTTCTCAACCTGCTCCATGGTCATGTCCCTCGCTTTTTCCCCGTCCGCCAGGACCTTCCGAATCAGCTCCGCATGCTGCTCCCGGTAAAACTGCCAGCTATTTTCGTCCATGCCCAGCGTGGGCCCGGGGTACTTGGCGGGCTTGCCGGGGGTTGCGGCGTTGTTGCAGAAATGCACCGCCAGGCCCTCAAAGGCAAAATTCACAAAGAAATACTGACGGGGGGACATTTCCTCCGGAAGAAGCTGGGAGAACATGATGTGGTGGATCTCGTGGGCCAGAACATGGAGGAAGGTCTGCTTATCCCCCAGAGTATCCAGATTGGCTACGTCAAAATGGATGTACTCCCCGTAGGGCCAGCCCATGGAGTTGCCGATGGACACGGTCAGCAGCACCGTAAACCGGTCCATTTCCGCTACCATGGAATCCGGCAGTCCGTTTTCCAGCAGCCGCTCCACAAGCCCCAGGTCCTCCGCCGTGATGCTGTCAAGCATCTCCATTTTCTTCAGGCGGTTATCCAGGTCGTTATAGAACGCCAGAAAGGACTCTTTCTTATAGGCAAGCCTTGGATTCTCAAAATCTTTTTCATCAAAATGGAGGAAAAAGTCCACGGCTTCCTCAAAGCCGATGCCGCACACCGGCAGGTTCGGCTCTGCGTAGCGCTGAAACTCCACGCCGTAGTCCGGCATGGAAAGAATGGCCCGCAGGGCCTTTTCGTTCCGTGTTCCCTGCTCCCTGGCATTTTTCAGCCAGGCGGTCATGGGGGCGACGGTTTCTTTATGGATGCTGATTTTCATTGGATTCCTCCTTTTTCGGTTCCCGGCCCGCTCCGGAATGGTCGGCTTTTCGGGCAAACAGATAAATTGGAATTTAGCGGCTTCGCCGAATTGACAATTGACAATTGACAGTTGACAATTATTGTGTCCCTACGGGACAATTTTAAAATAATTCTGAGTATTTTCGTCCAAATTCTTTTTATTTTAAATCATCCCGAAGGGATTCCTTAATTGTCAATTGTTCATTGTCAATTGTCAATTAAATTCCAATTTATCGCTTTGCTGTATTAACCCGATAAGCATTTTTACAGGTTTTTCTTAAAGCAGATGATCCGGTTTTCCTCGGTAAAGCCCAGGCTCAAATGAAAGGCCAGGGAAGTTTTGTTTGTCAGCTCGCAGTCGCTGGCAAATTCCCGGCAGCCCATACTTTTTGCCCACTGCTCGCACTGTCCCACCAGTGCCCGGGCGTTGCCCGCCAGGCGGCAGCTTTCCTCCACATAGATCCCTTCCAGGTATCCAACGGGGCTGGTTTCGCAGCCCTCCACATAGTCATGGCGCAGGCAGCACAGGGCTACCCCCACAAACCTGTCATCCTCCCGGCAGGCAAACACGGCAGCTTCCGGCGAAGCTATGTACTCTGTCAGAATTCGGGCAAGCGCTTCCTCGGTGTGCTCCGGCCAAAGCTTTCCAACCAGCGGCGCCAGGGCCGCGGCATCCTTTCTTTCCGCTTTCACGCCTGCCGCCTTTCAGACCAGGGCCATGGCATCGGCAATGACAGATAAAACGGCGCAGTTTTCCGGCAGGGGCCGGGTTAAAGCCGGGGACTGCTCGGTAGCCACATAGCAGCTGTCCAGCCCCACCGCCGCCGCGCCCCGGCAGTCGGCCTCGTCGTCGTTGCCGATCATCACGGTGCGGGCGGGGTCCAAGCTGTATTTTTCCAGCATGGCCCGGTAAAACTTGGGGTCCGGCTTCTTATAGCCAACCTCGGAGGAGAGCAATATCCCGTCAAACAGTTCCGTCAGGCCCAGCTTGTCTAGCTCCGGACGGGTAAACAGGGACTGGGCATTGGACAGCAGGTAGGCGTGCTTTCCTGCCCGCCGGATGGCTGTGAGCAGCTCCGCCGCCCCGGGGAACAGCCGCAGCTTTTCCAGGGACGCCATCCGGAAAAAGCCGGCGAAATCACGGACCTGCTCTGCGGGCGCTGGTTTTCCGCCCGATTCCAGCATCCCACGGAACACCGGCTCCAGGTCGATTTCCGCGCCGGGACCTCGCGTTGCCCTGTCCCGGGCTTCCAGGGTTCTCACACCCTCGGCATACTGCTCCCGCAGCGCTTCCGGCTGCGCCGTGACACCCTGCCGTTTCAGCTCCCGGGCGCAGTCTTCCCAGAGCGCGTCCTTTTCTTCATCGGTGTGAATATCCACCAGAGTTCCGTACAGGTCAAAAAGGAAGTTATCATACTGCTTCTTCATGGTCCGGCCTCCTTATCTTTCTTTTGAATCCGTAAAACGGTCTTATAAAAATACGAATGCTATTGGGTTAAGCAGCGCGGCAAATTGGGAATTTGTCGGGCAGTTAAGGTACACGGGTGGTTAGACGCCTTGCCCCCCGCGTTTACGAGGGGGGTGGCACCAGTGCGCACACT
>JAEDNR010000079.1 GCA_016302405.1 Oscillospiraceae bacterium | reverse complement strand
CGCAAAATCGTTGTGCCGCAACGGGTTCGGAGTTTCAAAAACTCACTCCCACTCAGTAGCCACAATTTCCTTCCACAAAAAGTTTGAAAAATATCTAAAAAACCAGGAGATTGCCACACCAGTGTGCGCTACTTTATCGCAATGACACGGGCGACTGAATAGTTGCTAAAAATTTAAAATATAAAGTAGAGAACGGGGAATTTCTTTACGGAGAGCTGCTGCCTTCCGAAAACACACTGATCGGTGTTTACGATTGTTCCCGCAATACCATTCGCCGGGCGCTGTCCGGACTTGTGGAAGACGGATATGTTCAGTCTGTCTACGGCAAGGGTGTTCAGGTTATCTATCAGCCTGTCAATGACAAAACTGCCTTCACGGTTGGAGGCATTGAGTCCTTTCAGGAAACCGCCCGGCGGAACAAGCTTCGTCCTGTCACACAGGTGATTCGGTTCCAGACGCTGTCTGCGGATGAAGGGCTGGCCAGGGAAAGCGGTTTTCCTCTGGGAAGCCGTCTGATGATGATCCGGCGTGTACGAACGATTGATGGAAAGCGCCTCATTCTGGATATCAGCTATTTTCTGGAGGAATTGGTGCCTGGCCTGACCCCGGAAATTGCCCAGGAATCCATTTACGCCTATCTGGAAAAGCACTTGGGAATGCAGATCGTTACCAGCAAGCGGCGCATTACGGTAGAGCGGGCAAACGCTTTTGACCGGGAGTGCCTGGACCTGGAGGGTTACGACTGTCTGGCTGTGGTCACCAGCAACACCTTCAATTCTGACGGTGTCATGTTCGAATACACCCAGTCCTGCCACCACCCGGAGTATTTCAGCTTCCAGGATACTGCAACCAGAAAACGGGGATGAGCCGGGGAACCTCTGCGGGGTGAAGCCTGCTTCCTTTCCGGCGTTGAAAACGGCTGCAAAGCGGAGTTTTGAAAAACAACCGCCATATGCTGCGCTTCGGCGAAGCCGGGAAATACATTTTATCTGTTTTCTTTGTTAAGGGTAATAAGTATTTTGAGACAAAAATCCCACATTCCGCTTCGAAAGAGGGGAATGTGGGATTTTCGATGCCCTGGGGATGGAGGAAAAGACGCCCGGGCCTGCCTTATTTTTTCTGGGGTTCGCCCTCGGGAAAGATGATCTTGTTGACGAAGAAGAAAACCACCATATTCAGCCGCTGTGTCATTGCGAACCGGTCCCGCGTCCTGGAGCGGCAGTTTTTCGCCTTGTCATTCCGGGCGGATTCTGGTATACTAAAACGCGAAGCCGCTCCGGCAAAAAGCAGGAAAGGAGAAGCAAAATGCCAAATCAAACCGTCCGCCCCTATGTCAGGTCTTTTCAGGGCCTGCGGGGCTGCGCAATCGCGCTGATTTTCCTTTCTCATTGTAAAATCTGCATCGGAAATTCAGAACTGTCCATAACCACCTGGTTCGGAGCCCTGGGGGTATGTATGTTTACCGTGCTCAGCGGGTACCTGCTGGCCCTTCACTATGCCGGGGAAGCCATCGATACCCGGGCCCATGCGAAAAAGAAGCTGAAACGGTATTATCCATTGCATCTTGTCACCCTGCTGGCGGCGGTTCCGTTCTGCCTTGATTCGCTGCTGGCTCTGGACAAAACGGCGTGGCTCAGCCTGCTGTGCCAGCTGCTGCTTGTCCAGGCCTGGGTTCCGGTGCCCGGGATCTACTTTTCCATGAACGTGGTGGCCTGGTACCTGTCGCTGGATCTGTTTTACGGATTGGCGGGCCCCTGGCTTCTGAAACGGGCGGAGAAGCTCCCCCGCCGGTACCTGCTCGCCGGTCTTGTCTGCGTTATCGGTGTCCAGTTTCTGTGGACGGGCCTTACCTGGCAGATACCGGCCTCCCGGTGGCTGATCTATATTTTCCCCCCGGCCCGTTTACTGGACCTGCTGGCGGGGATCCTGCTGTGCCTGCTCCATACCGCCCGGCAGGAAGAGAAAAAGCCGCTGCCCGGGCAGTGGGCGGCGGCCCTGGCGCTGGCTGCCATGGGAATTCTGCTGGCCCTTTCCCTCCCGCTGAACAGCGAATGGTTTGCCGTCTGCGTCTGGACAATCCCGGTGTGCGTGCTGATCGGGTGCCTTGCCGGGCAGGATACCGCCCCCTGGCTTCGGGGTCTTTTCCAGAACCGGGGGATCCAGTATCTCGGCGCTGTCAGCTTTGAGCTGTTTCTGATCCACCAGCTGTGCATAAGGTACTGCCGGGTCATCTGCCTGTATTTGGGCGCGCCGGTTCCTTACAGCTATCTGCCCGCCTTTCTCCTTTCCCTGCTGGCCGCCGGGCTATGGCGGCGAATCACGAAAAAAGGATGATACAAAAACCCGCGCTGCCGGAGCCCTGTCCGGCAGCGCGGGTTTTTGTCAGTACGAATTCCCGGTCATTGTGAACCGGCCCTCTTTCCTGGTGTGGCAACCCCCAGCTTTAGAGCGGTCACAATGACGGGGGAGATTCCCGCTACAAAAGAAAGCACCAGGAAAAGGGCGATCTCCATTCGCAGCATTGTCATTCACCTCGGTTTCATTATACCGCCTCAGGTCCAAAAGGGATAGAGGCATTTTTCAGCCGAATGTGTCAATTCTATATATGGGGGCATGTATCCGGACCTTCCGCAGCTGCTCGATAAATTGGAATTCAGGCTATCGGCTTAAAACAGCAAATAGGAAATTGGAATTTATCGAATTCCCAGAAATGCCTTGGCTCCCCCTATGGGGGAGCTGTCACGGCCTAAGCCGTGACTGAGAGGGCCCTCTCCGCCCCCTTACGGGGGCACCTCTCCCAAAAGGAGAGGCAAGGGCGGCTGCGCCGCCAGCCTTACAAATTCCAATTTCTCTGTCTGCTGTGAAAAGCCGGTATGCGCAAAAAAGATTGCCCATGCTGCGCAAAGCATGGACAATCGTGAGGAGGAAGATGAGAATCAGGTTAAATCGTCGCCGTTGGAGGCAATGCATTTCCGGTACCAGTCGAAGCTGTCCTTTTCCGCCCGGCGGTTGGTACCCTTACCGGCTTCATCCCGGTCAACGTAGATGACGCCGTACCGCTTGTTCATCTCGATGGTTCCGCAGGAAACAATGTCGATGATGCCCCACATGGTGTAACCCAGCAGGTCAACGCCGTCAGCTGCGGCTTCATCCATCTGGCGGACATGCTCCCGGAGATAATCGATTCGGTAGGGGTCATGGACCTTTCCGTCACCCGCGATGACATCCATGGCGCCCAGGCCGTTTTCGGCAATGAAAATGGGCTTCTGATACCGGTCGTACATTTGGTTCAGGGAGATACGCAGACCCACCGGGTCAATCTGCCAGCCCCAGTCGCTGGTGGGCAGGTAGGGATTTTTCTTACCGCTGAGGAGATTCCCGCTGGTGATCTCGTAGCCGGTATCACTGGTGGAAACCATGGACATGTAGTAGCTGAAGGAGAGGAAATCTACCGTGTTATCCCGGAGGATCTCCAGGTCGCCGGGTTCAATGGGCAGGGTAACCCCCAGCTCGGAGAGCATCCTTTCCGTATAGGAGGGATATTTTCCCCGGGCCATGACATCGGTGTAGAAGTAGTTTTTGTAGTTTTCGTCCAGGATGGACTGCATCACATCGTTAGGGGCGCAGGTGGCGGGATAGCTGGTAAACCGGGCGATCATGCCGCCCACCATGGAGCCGGGGATCATTTCATGGGCCAGCTTCACAGCCAGGGCGTTGGCCAGAAACTGGTGGTGGGTGCAGCGGAAGATCTCCTGGTCGTAGTCTTTCTCCTGGTCCTTAATGAGGGCGCAGCCGTTCCAGGGATTGAAGCGGGAGCAGTTGATCTCGTTGAAGGGAAGCCAGTAATCCACCAGATGGCCCAGCCGTTCGTACAGCGTCCTGCAGTAGCGCAGGTAGAAATCGATGGTTTTCCGGTTCTTCCAGCCGCCGTATTTTGTCACCAGGTTCACGGGCATGGCGTAGTGGAGAATGGTGGCGAATACCTTCATGCCCCGCTTATGGCACTCGATAAAAAGATCCTCGTAGAACCGGAGGCCTTCTTCGTTGGGCTGGGCGTCATCCCCGTTAGGGTAGATCCGGGCCCAGCTGATGGAGGTCCGGAAGATCTTCAGTCCCAGCTTCTCCATGAGGGCCAGGTCCTCCCGGTAGTGGTGGTAGAAGTCGATTGCCCACCGGAAAGGATAGTTGGTATCATCCTCCGCCGCCAGAGCATCGGCAAACCGGGCGCTCGTCATATTGATATTCCGGTTTTCCTGGCGCTGAGCTTTATCCCAGGCGGCGTCAAACACCCGCAGGTCCTGGGTGTCGATGCCCTTGCCGCCCTCGTTCCAGGCGCCTTCCGCCTGGGAGGCGGCGATGGCGCCGCCCCACAGGAAATCGCTTCGAAAATGGCTCATAGCTTAACCGATCTCTTTCTGGATCTTGGCATCCTTGCGGATCATGACATAGGTGATGGCGAAGGTGGCCACAAAGGTCACGATGACGCCCACGATGGCAAAGATGAAGTTATACTTATTGTTGGGGTCAATGAAGATGGCGATGGAGGTCAGGCCGGTGGGTCCAAATACGATACGCTTCACGCCGGCGATGCCGCAGACGATGCCGCCCAGAGCGCCGCCCAGGATGGAGGCGATCAGGGGCTTGCGCAGCCGGAGGTTAACACCGTAGAGGGCGGGCTCGGTGGTGCCCAGTACCGCGCTGCAGCCGGTGGAAATTGCCAGGGAACGGAAGTCCTTGTTCTTGGCCTGTACGGCAACGGCAAAGGCGGCAGCGCCCTGGGCAATATTGGCGCACAGGAAGCCGGGGCCCAGCATGTCATAGCCCAGGGCGGCAATGGCGGCCAGGGCAAGGGGGATGGTCACCGCGTAGTGCATGCCCAGCATAATGATGATGGGGCCGAAAGCGCCGAAGAAGATGGGCAGCAGCCAGGGCGTATTATCCTGAATCACAGACAGGCCGGCGGCCAGAGCGTTACCAACAAGGTTTCCGAGAGGTCCGACGATGCAGAAGGTCACGGGAACCATGATGATCAGGGTCAGCATGGGGCGGAAGAAGAACTTGATGACCTTGGGAGAGATCCGATCGGCAAACTTCTGAACCCAGGAGGCGGCGTAAATGACCAGGATCACGGGGATGACGGTGGAGGTGTAGGTCGCTAGGGTCACGGGCAGGAAGCCGAACATGGAGACCCCTTCTCCGGCGCTCACCAGGGCGGTATACTTGGGATGTACCATGGCCAGGCCGATGGTCATACCCACCATGGGGTCAACGCCGAAGCGCTTGGCGGAGGTGTAGGCCAGCATGACCGGCAGGAAGGTAAAGGGCGCGTCGGCGATGATGCTGAGCATCTGGTAGGTCTGGCCGGAAGAATCCAAAATACCGGCCATGGTGAGCAGGACCAGAACCACCTTGACCATGGCGGCACCGGTGATTGCCGCGATGCAGGGGGTGAACAGGCTGGAGATCATGTCCATGATCCGATCCATGACCTTGGGCTTGGTGGCTTTCAGGTCTTCCGTCTCCACCACATCCACGGAGCCGCCGGTCAGGCCGGTGATCCCCAGGATCTCGTTATAGACATGCATCACATCCGGTCCGATAATGACCTGGTGCTGACCGCCGGTGTACATGGCGCCCATGACGCCCTTGGTGTTTTTCAGCATGTTCTGATCGAACTGCTCTGCGTCCTTCAGCTGAAAGCGCAGGCGGGTGGCACAGTGCATCACGGAAACGATGTTTTCCTTGCCGCCTACAGATGTAATAATCTGATCGGCCAACTGTTTATAATCCATAGATACAATCCTTTCTTTTCCGGTGGGCTTCCCCAAGAGCCGCAAAGCCGAATACTAACAAATCGATAGGATACCATGAAAAACCGTGATTGGAGCGATGCGGAAATCAGGGAGCAACAGATTGAATTTGTGTGATGAATGCGGCCACATTCTTCCGTTTTGGGAACTTTCCCTTGACATTATTTATTATATATGACAAAATATAAAAAACAATGCTATAAGGGAAAAGGATGACTAACAAAAAGAAAGGTTGTTGAGACGGCTATGGACCGACAGGAGCTGGATGTCTTTCTGCGGGAGGTCACACCCCGGGAGCAGTATTATCTGGATAATCCCGGGGCGCCCAGCCCCCGGTACAAAGATATGGAGCACCGCAGGATCGGCGGAAAGGACGTGCTGTATTTTCAGCTGGCCCAGCTGAAGGAAGCGGAGGTGCTGATCCGGAAGGATTCCCGTTTTACGGATGTGCCCTATTATGTCCATTCCAATGTAAACCTGCAGTATATCTATTCCGGTAAGTGCGAGTTTCTGGTGGATGACCGCTGCGTGACCCTGCAGCAGGGGGACGTGGCCCTGTTTGATGTGGATGTGGTCCGGCGCAAGCAGTATGCCGGAGAAAACGACATCGTCATTAACCTGAGCATGAGTCGGGACTTTTTCAGCGACAGCTTTCTGTGCCGGGTGGGGCGGCAGAGTGTCCTGTCTGATTTCTTTCTGCATGTTATGTCCTCCGATACCGCTGCCCACGATCACTATCTGATTTTTCGCAGTGGTCAGCAGCCCTCGGTTTCCGTGCTGTTTGAGCAGCTGCTGCTGGAATATTTCAGCGAAAAGCAGTACCGAAAGGAGATGATCCAGGGGTATCTGCGCCTGATTCTTGTGGAGCTGATGCGGCTGTATGACCTGGACAGCGGCAGTCAGCTGGTGCAGCTGTATTCCGGCCACTCAAAGAAGGTGTTGGAAATGTTCAAATTTATGGAGAGCAACACTGCGGAATGTACCCTGGGGATGCTGGCGGATACCTTTGGGTACCATCCCAAGTATGTCTCCAACCTGCTGCGGCAGGTGACCGGGTACTCCTTCAAGCAGCTGCAGAACCGGCAGAGGATGACGGAGGCCGCCCGGCTGCTGCTGCAGACGGAGGAGCCGGTGTACGAGATCGCGAGGAAAGTGGGGATGGGGAACCTGACGAGCTTTTACCACAGCTTTGAAACCCGGTACGGTATGCTTCCCAACGCCTACCGGCAGCAGAACCGTTCCGGGGCAGGTATGTGACGGATAGACAGCGCTGCCGTCACCTGTTCTTTGAAATAAGCCGTCCCGGAGCTTTCCGCAAGCTTCGGGGCGGCTTACCCCTTTCTGGTGCAAATGGATGGTTTCCTTTTTCGATTTCTCTTGCGCATTCCGGTGCGGACAGGTATAATGAAAAAGGAAAAAGAAAAATGCTTATCCGCTTAACGCGGCAAATTGGGAAGTTGTCGAGCCAAAAGCCTCTCCCTATGGGAGAGGTGTCAGCCCTCGGGGCTGAGGTCGAGGGCCCTCTCAGTCACGGCTTAAGCCGTGACAGCTCCCCCATAGGGGGAGCCAAGGCGTTTTAAGGGAATTCGCCAAATTCCAATTTATCTGTCCGCTGCGTTAACCCGGTAAGCATGAAAAGAGAAAAAGGAGCTTCCTGTATGCAATACGATTTTACATCCATTATGGACCGGCGGGGCTTGGATGCCGTTGCCGTGGAGCATCCGCCCAGGCAGCCGGGAAAGGAATTTGACCTGATTCCCATGTGGATCGCTGACATGAACTTCCCCACGGTGTCCACCATCCCTGAGGCCATCATCGCCCGAGCCTCCCACCCTGCTTACGGCTACTTTGCCCCCCGGCAGGAATACTTTGACGGCATCATCTCCTGGCACCGGCGGCACAACGGTGTGGAGGGGATGGCCCCGGAGCATATCCTCTATGCCAACGGCGTGCTGGGCGGTGTGGTGGCGGCCCTGAACGTGATGTGCTCCCGGGGAGACAATGTTCTCGTCCACAGCCCCACCTATGTGGGCTTTACCCACGCCCTGGATGACAACGGCTACAATATCGTTCACAGCCCCCTGGTGATTCAGGACGGGGTCTGGCGCATGGACTTTGCGGACATGGAGAAAAAGATCGTGGAAAACCACATCCACGCCGCCATTCTCTGCTCCCCTCACAATCCCTGCGGTAGGGTCTGGGAGCGGTGGGAGCTGGAAAAGGCCATGGAGCTGTTCCGCAAATACGATGTGTATGTGGTGTCCGACGAGATCTGGTCCGACCTGACCCTGTTTGGAAACAAACACATCCCCACGCAGACGATCAGCGAGGACGCGAAAATGCGCACCGCCGCCATGTACGCCCCCAGCAAGACCTTTAACCTGGCGGGTCTCGTGGGCAGCTACTGCGTGTGCTATAACCCCTGGCTCCGGGACCGGATGGCAAAGGAAGCCTCCCTCTGCCACTACAATTCCATGAATGTTCTTTCCATGCACGCCCTCATCGGGGCCTACACCCCGGAAGGGGACGCCTGGCTGGAGGAGCTCCGGCAGGTGCTGTCGGGGAATGTGGCCTTTGCCTGCAATTTCATCCGGGAGCGCCTGCCCGGTGTGACGGTCTGCCGCCCCCAAGGCACCTACATGCTGTTCGTGGACTGCACCGAATGGTGTAAGGCCCACGGAAAGACGGTGGAGGATGTGCTTACGGCCTGTTACGCTGTGGGCGTGGCGGTGCAGGACGGCAGGAACTTCCACGGGAAATGCCATCTGCGGATGAATCTGGCCCTCCCCCTGTCCCGGGTGGAGGAAGCCTTCCGGAGAATGGAAAAGTACGTATTTTGTTGAGCCCGTACAGCAGGCCGCTTTTCAATTAAGGTGTCATTCCGAACCAGTGACCGATGTCACTGGTGTGGGAATCTCCCTCGTATAGCAGGCCGCAAATTAATTACGGTGTCATTCCGAGAAAGTAGCGCACACTGGCGTGGGAATCTCCTTCGTCATCGAGACGGCATTACGCCTAAAGATGGAGATTGCCACACCAGGAAAGAGAACTGGTTCGCAATGACCTGGAATTCAGTTCGTAATGACCGGGTTATCCACAGCCTGAGGGGCTGTCTCACTAAAGAAAAATTGCACAAATAAAAGAACTGTCATTCCGAG
>JAEDNR010000078.1 GCA_016302405.1 Oscillospiraceae bacterium | reverse complement strand
CTGTTCTACAATACCCTCTTTGATGAGAACGCCGCCTGCCACCTGGCGCTGGGCATGGGCTTTGCCGATACCATTCAGGACTTCCAGAATAAGACCCTGGAGGAGTGCCGCGCCTTGGGCATCAACGATTCCATGATCCACGAGGATTTCATGATCGGCTGCGACAGCCTGGACATCGACGGCATCTGCGAGGACGGCAAGGTCGTTCCCATTTTCCGGGGCGGCAACTGGGCGTTTTAATCACCGGAATTTTTCAAAAAACCGAAAATAATGCTTGCATTCCCGGGATTAATGTGCTATCATATCCGGGTGAATGAAAAAGCCGGGGTATTGCGCCCTTTAACGGATAAGAAAGAGGTGAACGAAATGAAGGAAGGTATCCACCCTAAGTATGAACAGACCACGATCCGCTGCGCGTGTGGCAACGTCTTTACGACTGGCTCCACCAAGAAGGACATTCGTGTTGAAATCTGCTCCAAGTGCCACCCCTTCTATACCGGCAAGCAAAAGCTGGTTGACACTGGTGGACGGGTTGACCGGTTCAACAAGCGCTTTGGCCTGAAGTAAGCCCTTCGTCCGCACTACGGCAGCCGTGGTGCGGACTTTTTTTAATGTATCTGACGAAATCATCCCGTCTTCCCCAGCCTGACGCAATATGGGCTGCGGGATCCGGCACGCTTTCGTTTTGTGTATATTTACTAGCCTCCGCACCCTGTGGATCACATTATTGAATCGGAGGTAATTATGGAATCAAATTTTAAGGAAGCGGTTCAGGAACGGGCAATTCTCGTGGGCCTGAACGCGGATTGCTTTACCCAGGAAGAAACCGCCACCGAGCAGACCCTGGAGGAACTGGACGCCCTTTTGCAGACTGCCGGGGGCTTCTGCACCGCAAAAATTCTGCAGAACCGCCATGCGCCGGATTCCCACAGCTTTATCGGTGCGGGAAAGGCCCAGGAGGTGCGGATGCTGGCGGAAGCAACAGACAGCACCATGGTGATTTTTGACAACACCCTTTCCCCGGGAAATATCCGGGCACTGGAGGAATTGATAGGGGTTACGGTTCTGGACCGCAGCGCTCTGATTCTGGATATTTTTGCCCAGCGGGCCAGAACCAAGGAAGGCCGTCTTCAGGTGGAGCTGGCCCAGTACCAGTATCTGCTGCCCCGGCTCTCCGGTATGGGCGCCAGCCTCAGCCGTCAGGGCGGCGGCATCGGCACCCGGGGCCCCGGAGAGACCCAGCTGGAAACGGACCGCCGCCACATCCGGGAGCGGATCCGGCGGCTGGAAGAGGAGCTGGAGCAGGTGCGCAGGGTCCGGGGCGTCCAGCGGGAGCGGCGGAAGAAGAATGCCGTCCCGGTGGTTGCTCTGGTGGGCTATACCAACGCGGGAAAATCCACCCTGTTAAACCAGCTGACCGGCGCGGGTATCCCGGCAAACAACCGCCTGTTTGATACCCTGGACACCACCTCGCGGCTGCTGAAAGTCTCGGACAACCTGGAAGTGGTGCTTTCCGATACTGTTGGCTTTATTGCCAAGCTGCCTCATCACCTTGTGGACGCTTTCCGTGCCACACTGGAGGAACTGGAATACGCTGACCTTCTGATTCATGTGATCGATTCTGCCGATCCGGAGCGGGATGCCCATATTGCCGTGGTGGATAAGCTGATTTCCCAGCTGGCAAAGCCCGGTACCCCCGTTCTGCGCTGCTATAACAAGGCGGATCTGGTATCCCGGGAGGACATTCCCACGGGGGAGGGAAATGTTACCGTCTCCGCGGCTCGGGGGCAGGGAATGGACGAGCTGCTGAAAGCCATTGAAAATGGCCTGGACAAGGCCCGTCACGCCGTGACGCTGCTGCTGCCCTACAGCCTGGGCGGCCAGGTGGAGGTTCTCCACGACAATGCCCAGGTCAGCCGTGTGGACTATACCCCGGAAGGCATTTCCATTGATGCGGTGCTGGACGATATTTTGTACGGACGGCTCCGGGAGTATGTTGTGAAGGAGAGCTGACACCTTGGAAGAGTACTTGGTACCCACCGGCTTTGGAGAGGACGCGTTCATCGAAAAAAAGTCCCGTTTCATTGGCAGGATCTGGCCTGTGGAATCCGAGGAGGAGGCCCTGGCCCGGATTCAGGAGATGAAGAAGCGGCACTATGACGCGACCCATAACTGCTGGGCCTATATTCTCCGTGACGGCCCGGTCCGGTTTTCCGATGACGGGGAGCCGGGAGGCACTGCCGGCATGCCCATGCTCCAGGTCCTCCAGCGGGAGGAGCTGTACAATGTGGTGTGCGTGGTGACCAGGTACTTTGGCGGCATTCTTCTGGGGGCCGGGGGCCTGGTCCGGGCCTATACCAAGGGCGCGAAAATTGCTGTGGACGCCGCGGGAAAATCCGTAAAACGGGTGTGGACGGCTTTCTATGTGCCCTGTCCGTACCCCTATTATGAGCGGGTAAAGCTTTTGATTGCCTCTTTCGGCGGGGTTGTCCGTAAAACGGACTTCGGCGCGGAGGTGGAATTGGAAGTTCTGGTGCCGGAAAAGAGCGGCGCGCCGTTCCTGGATGCCCTGACGGAGCTTTCCGCCGGGACGGTGGAAGCAATAGAGCTGGGCCGGGAGTACCGGGCGTTCCCTCTGGGAACAGAGGAAACGCTATAATACTCACTTACTGAATCGATAACATTCTGCGACCATATTGACAGAAAGGAAGCGTCCCTATGACGGTTCGGGAGGAACTGGAATTTCAGGAGCATAGACGGCTCAACCCCCTTGCGGCCTTTTCGGACAAAAGCTCCGGAAGACCCGCCCCGGAGGAACCGCGCCTGGACGATGTGCGGACCTGCTATCAGCGGGACATTGACCGGATTGTCCACAGCAAAGCCTTTCGCCGCCTGATGCACAAGACCCAGGTCTTTCTCCGTCCGGAGGGGGACCATTACCGTACACGGATGACCCACACCCTGGAGGTCAGCCGCATTGCGGGGACTATCACCCGGGCCCTGGGCCTGAATGAGGATCTGGCGGAAGCCATTGCCATGGGCCACGACCTGGGCCACACCCCCTTTGGTCACGCGGGAGAGGCAGCCCTTTCCCGGTGCCTGGGCAAGCCCTTCCGGCACAATGAGCAGAGCCTCCGGGTGGTGGATGTACTGGAAAATGAGGGCCGGGGCCTGAACCTGACGAATGAGGTCCGTCTGGGCATTCTGGGGCATACGGGAAGCTATATCCCGGAAACTCTGGAGGGTCAGGTGGTCCGCCGCAGTGACCAGATCGCCTATGTCAACCACGATATTGATGATGCCATCCGGGCGGGGATTCTCAGCAATGAAGATATTCCCAGAAGCATTTCGGATGTTCTGGGCTGTACCCACCGGGACCGGATCAATACGCTGGTCTGCGATACTATCCGCACCTCCCGGGAGGCGGGAGCCATCTGCATGACACCGGCTACGGACCGGGCCCTGCGGGAGCTGCGGGAATTCATGTTTGACCGGGTCTACCGCAACCCCGTTGCCAAGGGTGAGGAAAGCAAGGCAAAGGCCATGCTCCAGAGGCTCTTCGAATACTATGTGGCCAATCCCAACGAAATGCCGGAGGACTTCCAGCCCCAGCTTTCCTTTGACGGCATGGAGCGCACGGTGTGCGACTATATTGCCGGAATGACGGATAACTATGCCGTCTACAAGTATACGGAGATTTTTATTCCCACCGGCTGGCAGGTCAGATAGGCTCACCCTGTCAATTGTTATTTCTGTGTGAAAGGAGGAACCGATATGCCGTTTCCGCCGTCGTTTCTGGACGAGCTGGCTGCCCGCAATCCCATTGAGGAAGTGGTGGGCCAGTATGTGAACCTGAAGCGGTCCGGGTCCAACCTGTTTGGCCTGTGTCCTTTCCACGGGGAGAAGACCCCCTCTTTCTCCGTTTCTCCGGATAAGGGAATTTACTATTGCTTCGGCTGCCACAAGGGCGGCAGCGTCATCAACTTTGAAATGGAGATCGAGGGCCTGAGCTATCCCGACGCTGTGCGGGCCCTGGCAAAGCGGGCTGGTATGACGGTTCCGGAGGACGAGCAGTACCAGAGCCGGTACCGGCGTCAGGAGCGGCTGTGGGCGCTGAACAAGGAGGCGGCCCGGTTTTTCCACGCTTCTCTGTTTCAGCCGGAGGGAGCCGCGGGACTGGAATACGCCGGCAAGCGTGGTATGCCCAAATCTACCCTGACAAAATTCGGCATTGGCTTTGCTCCGGATTCCTGGGATGCCCTGTGCAAAGCCATGGAGGCAAAGGGATATACCCAAGAGGAATTGCGCGCATCCGGTCTTGTGTCCGTCTCCCAGAAAAACGGGCACATCTATGACCGGTTCCGCAACCGGCTGATGTTCCCAATCATTGATGTCCGGGGAAATGTGATCGGCTTTGGCGGCCGGGTGATGGATAACTCCACGCCGAAATACTTAAACTCTCCCGAGACGGAGATTTTCAACAAGCGGAAGAATCTGTTTGCCCTGAATCTTGCCAAGAAAACCCGACTTGGGTATCTGATTTTGGTGGAAGGGTATATGGATGCCGTTGCCCTCCACCAGTACGGCTTTGACTGTGCGGTTGCCTCCCTGGGCACTTCCTTGACGGAGGAACACGCATCCCTGCTTGCCCGGTATACCCAGCAGGTCATTTTGATCTACGACGGGGACGAGGCGGGGCAGAACGCCACCCAGCGGGCCATTCCCATGCTGGAAAAGGCGGGGCTGCAGGTCAAGGTTCTGAAAATGCGGGACGCAAAGGACCCGGACGAATTCCTGAGAAAGTTCGGCGCGGACCGGTTCCGGATCCTGCTGGAGGAATCCTCCAACCGGGTGGAGTATCAGCTGAAAGCCATCCAGAAAAAATATGATCTGAACATAGACGAGGAACGGGTGAATTTCATCACCGAAGCGGCGGATTTTGTCAGCACCCTTGTAAGCGCGGTCCAGCGGGAGGTTTACGGCAACCGCGCGGCGGAGGCGGCGAAGATCAGCCCGGAAGCCATGAAGATTGAGGTGCAGAAAGCCTACAAGCGGCGCCTTTCCCGGGAAAAGCGGAAGCAGGAAAAGATCGACCTGGCCCCCGCCCGGAACCTGCAGGCCCAAAGTCGGCAGATCCGCTATGACAATGTGAAATCCGCCGCGGCGGAGGAACGGGTGGTTGCGGCTGTGATGAAGGAACCGGCGCTTCTTTCTGAGATCCCCGAGCTGACGCCGGAGGAATTTTCCGCCCCTATCCTGGCAAAGGTGTTTTCCCAGCAGCTGCAGCGGCACAGGGAGGGGCAGGACGCCACCCTCACCGGCCTGACGGATTTTACGTCCGAGGAAATGGCCCATATCGCGGGGATCCTGCAGCGGTATGACGGCCCGGTGAATGTCCAGGCCCTGCGGGACTGCGCCCGAACCATCCGGATGGAGCACCAGACGGGGGCCGTCCGCACTGAGGAGGACATTATGGCGGTAAGAAGCCGTCTTCAGGAAAGAAAAGGGATTAAGCAATGACAGAGCTTATGGATAAAGAGCAGGATGTACCTATCACCGGTGACGGCGACGACATCCGGCAGTACCTCCGGGAGATCCGGGTGATTCCCCGGCTGACCCCCGAGGAGGAGCGGGACCTTGCCCGGCGGTGTGCCCAGGGGGACGAGGATGCGGTCCGCCAGATGGTCAGCGCAAATCTGCGGCTTGTGGTATCCATTGCCCGGGAATACGCGGGCAGGGGCGTGCCGCTGCTGGATCTTATCCAGGAGGGCAGCCTTGGACTGCTGGCCGCCGCGAAAAAATTTGACTATTCTCTGGACTACCGGTTTTCCACCTACGCCACCAAATGGATTCGCCAGGGGGTGACCCGGTGCCTTATGAACCACGGAAGCCCCATCCGTGTTCCGGTGCATACCGCGGAGCGGATGCGCAAGATCGACGCGATAAGAAAGAGTCTGTGCGCAAGCCTTGGCCGGGAACCTACCCCAGAGGAAATTGGCACCCAGGCAGGACTTCCCGGGGAAAAGGTGGAGCAGCTGTTGCGGCTGATGCCGGAGGTCTGCTCCCTGGATACCCCGGCGGGAGACGAGGACAAGAGTACTCTGGGTATGCTTCTGGAGGATGCCCAGGCGCCCCAGCCCCAGGAAGAGCTGGTGCGGCAGGAGCTGGAGGAGAATCTCAGCCGCCTTATGGATACACTGACGCCCAGACAGCAGCGGATCCTGCGGCTGCACTTCGGTATGGAGGACGGCAGGTGCTGGTCTCTGGAGGAAATCGGCAGCGATCTGGGGATTTCCAAGGAACGGGTACGGCAGATCGAGCGCCAGGCCATGGATAAGCTCCAGCGCCTGGGTACGGATATGGGATTGGAGGATTTTCTCACATGATAGAGCTGGACTATTCCTTTGGGCAGGCCCCCTGGGAGGTGCTTCTTGGCTCCCGGAAAGAGGGCGACACCTTGCAGGCGGGGAATCTGCTTGCTATTTTGGAGGGAGAGAGTGCCGAAACGGCAGAGGAAGCCTTTCAGGCGGTGGAGGACCGGGGAGTGCTGCTGGATATTTCCGGACTTCCCAAGTATCAATCCGGCTCCCAGACGGGCGAAAGGCTTCGCAGAGAAGCCCATCTTGCCCAGGTGGGGTTTGTTCCCCAGGACCTGGAACCGGAGGATCCCCTGCGGATCTATCTGGAAGAGCTTGCCTGCATGCGAGCTTCGGGGGATGAAAACCGCCTTGCCCTGGATGCCGCTGCGGGAGATGAGAGCGCCCAGGCGCGGCTGCTGAATCTGGGTCTTGCCCGGGTGGTGGAGCTTGCCCGGGAATACGCCGGATACGGCGTTCTGATGCTGGATCTTATCCAGGAGGGCAATCTGGGACTGTGGCAGGGAATCCAGGTCTATCATACGGGGGATTACCCCGCACTGCGGGACCGCCGAATACGCTGTGCCATGGCAAAGGCGGTGACCTTACAGGCAAGATCCGGCGGTGTAGGCGAGAAGCTCCGCAAGGCGATGCAGGATTACTGTGAGATGGATAAGCAGCTTCTGAATGAACTGGGGCGTAACCCCACGGTGGCGGAAATTGCCGGAAGACTGAATATGACCCTGGAAGAGGGAGAATCGGTCAGCAGTATGCTTGCGGATGCCGTGATGATGCAAAAGCAGGAGAAGCCCCGGGAGGAACCGGAGGAAAGCAGCGAAAGTGTGGAAGATACCGCCTATTTCCGAATGCGGGAGCGTGTGGCAGAGCTTCTGTCCCAGCTTGACTCTCAGGACGCGGAGCTTCTGACACTGCGCTTTGGCCTTGAAAAAGGGGAGCCTTTAACGCCGGAGGCCACTGCCGCCAGGCTGGGCCTCTCTACCCGGGAGGTCCTGGACCGGGAGGCGAAAGCCCTGGGTCTGCTCCGGAATGCAGAAAAATAAATGGTTCAGAAACGGAAATATCTCAAAATATTGAAAGAAGGAACATTACCATGTCCAAACGATATTCCATAGCCATTGACGGCCCGGCGGGAGCAGGGAAGAGTACCATTGCCCGGCAGCTTGCCGCACAGTTAAACTTCCGGTATGTGGATACCGGGGCCATTTACCGTACCGTGGCCTATTTTCTGGACCTGCTGGGGATCAGTCCCAAGGATACCGACGGTGTCAGCCGGTATATCGATGAACTGACCATCGGTATTACCTATGATGAAGACGGTCTGCAGCATATGATTATGAATGGCATGGATGTGAACGGGGACATCCGCACCCAGGAGATCGGTCAGAAAGCAAGCCTGGTGTCTGCCCAGCCCGTGGTCCGGGAGGTGCTTCTGGACATGCAGCGGGAGGTGGCCCGGCAGCATAATGTGGTCATGGACGGACGGGACATCGGAACTGTGGTGCTTCCGGGTGCGGATGTGAAGATCTTCCTCACCGCCTCTGCCGAGGTGCGGGCGGACCGCCGGTGCAAGGAGCTTATGGCGAAGGGACAGAAGCCTTCCTTTGAAAAGGTCCTGGCGGAGATCCGTCAGCGGGACTATCAGGATACTCACCGTGCCATCGCGCCGCTGAAGATGGCTAAAGATTCCGTGAAGCTGGATACTTCGGAAATGAATGTACAGGAAGTTCTGGCGGAACTGAAGCGGATCATCGGGGAAAAGGTGCCGCTATGAGCGTACGCGTTGCGAAAAGCGCCGGTTTCTGCTTCGGTGTCAGCAGGGCGGTGGACACGGTGGAGGCCTGCGTTTCTGACGGGCAGAAGACAGTGACCCTGGGGCCTATCATCCATAACCGCCATGTGGTTTCCCATTTTGAGGAAATGGGGGTTCAGGTGATCGATACGCCGGAGCAGGCTAAGCCCTGCCAGACGGTGGTCATCCGCTCCCACGGTGTCAGCCGGGAGGTATACGAGAGGCTTCAAAAGCAGGGAGTACGCATTGTGGATGCCACCTGCCCCTTTGTTGCCCGGATCCACAAAATTGTCCGGGAAGCGGAGGCGGAAGGGCGCCTGAACATCATCATCGGCACACCCACCCACCCGGAGGTGGAGGGCATTGCGGGATGGTGTGCCCGGTGCAAGGTCTTTGAGACCCTGGAGGACTTCCAGAAATGGGTGCAGGAGGAAAAAATTCCCGCCGATACCCCCCTGTGCATGGTCAGTCAGACCACCTCCACGGAAAATTTGTGGAAAAAATGCGGAAATTTTGCAAAAAAACAGTTTACTAACTTGAAAATATTTGATACAATATGCAGAGCAACAGAATGCAGGCAAAACGAGGCCCAAGAACTGAGTCGGAAATGTCAGGCAATGGTAGTCGTCGGAGACCCCAAAAGCTCCAACACTGGCCGCTTGGCCATGATTTGCCGGGAAAACTGCGGGATTGTTGTTCAGGTGGACAGCGCGGCGGAGCTGAACCCTGAAGTCTTCCGTGGGGCCAATGATGTTGGAATCACTGCCGGTGCGTCAACTCCGGCGTGGATTATAAAGGAGGTCAACAAGACTATGAGCGAAATTACCAATG
>JAEDNR010000077.1 GCA_016302405.1 Oscillospiraceae bacterium | reverse complement strand
ATGAGCCGCTACACCAGCGACATCGATACCCTGCGGCAGATGATCTCCCAGTCCATTCCCCAGTGCATTTCCTCCGTTGCGACGCTCATTGTGGTGTTCATTGCCATGGTGATCACCTCGCCCATCCTGACGCTGGTGCTGCTGCTGACCGTCTCCGCAATTATCTTTGTTACAAAGACGGTGGCGGGCAAGTCCGCCGGCTTCTTCATCGGCCAGCAGAGGGCCCTGGGCGCGGTCAACGGCTATGTGGAGGAAATGATTAACGGCCAGCGTGTGGTCAAGGTCTTCTGCCATGAGGAAACCGCAAAAAAGGAATTTGATGCCCTCAACGACAAGCTTCGGGAAAACGCCTTCCGGGCCGGTGCCTACTCCAACGTCATGGGCCCTGTGAACAATAACTTGGGCTACATCCAGTACGCCATTCTCGCCATCGTGGGCGGTCTGCTTGCCGTCTACTCCGGCGGGAGCCTGCTGACCCTGGGCAAGCTGATCTCTTTTCTGACCCTGTCCCGGTCCTTCAACCAGCCCATTTCCCAGGTCAGCAACCAGATTAACTCCATCGTCATGGCATTGGCAGGCGCGGAACGGATCTTCGACCTGATGGATGAGGCACCGGAGGAAGACCACGGTTATGTGAAGCTGGTCAACGCCGTCATTCATGAGGACGGCACCATCACCGAGACCCCCGAGCACACCGGCCACTGGGCCTGGAAGCACCCCCATAAGGCGGACGGTACCGTTACCTACCGGGAGCTGAAAGGCGACATTACCATGGATCATGTGGACTTCGGCTATGTGCCGGAGAAAGAGGTGCTCCATGACATCACCCTCTTTGCCCGGCCCGGCCAGAAGATAGCCTTTGTGGGCGCCACCGGCGCGGGAAAGACCACCATCACGAACCTCATTAACCGGTTCTATGACATTGCCGACGGCAAGATCCGCTACGATGACATCAATATCAACAAAATCTGCAAGCCCGATCTGCGGCGGTCTCTGGGGGTGGTGCTGCAGGATACCAACCTGTTCACCGGCACGGTCATGGACAATATCCGCTACGGCAAGCTGGACGCTACGGACGAAGAATGCATCCACGCCGCGAAGCTTGCCAATGCCCACGACTTCATTACCCGGCTGCCCCAGGGCTATGATACCGTTCTGACGGGCAACGGCGCCAGCCTCTCCCAGGGTCAGCGCCAGCTTATCGCCATTGCCCGGGCGGCGGTGGCGGATCCTCCCGTCATGATCCTGGACGAGGCCACCTCCTCCATCGATACCCGTACCGAGAAGCTGGTGCAGGACGGCATGGACGCTTTGATGAAGGGCCGGACGGTGTTTGTCATAGCCCACCGCCTGAGCACCGTTATGAACTCCGACTGCATTATGGTGCTGGACCACGGCCGCATTATCGAGCGGGGCACCCATGAGGACCTGATTGCCCAGAAGGGAACCTATTATCAGCTGTACACCGGCGTATTCGAGCTGGAGTAAGAAAGCACATTCAAAAAAGAAGCGGAAACCCGCTTCTTTTTTGCACCTAATGGTTGCAAAAGGGAACCTCCCGGTTGGCTCAAAACGTGTTTATGCTGTGCTATGATAGGGTAACCGGTAAATGATCGTTTAGCTGACTACTTTACCTTGGATGGAATGCGGTCCGATGCGGTACACGGCAAGGGCTCCCCTGTGTAAGGGGAGCTGTCAGCGTAGCTGACTGAGGGGTTGTAACGGAGGACTTCCACATCTACCTATCGTCAGAACGGACAGTGTCCTTTACAGTCCCTTTTCGCTGATTTGTTGTCAGTATTAAACGTTTTACTGCACAATCCCTCAGTCGCTTCGCGACAGCTCCCTTTGCACAAGGGAGCCTTGGGGCGCTGCCGCGCCAGTGCGATAAACGATCATTTGCAGCAACACAAAATGATCCCCTGTTTGCTTCACCTGAAAAAATGCTCTGCGGAATTTCCGCAGAGCATTTTTGATTCTGTTTTCAGCACAGCTTCGCGCCGGCGGGGATGGTATCGCTGATCATGATGAGATTCAGCTTTTCCTCGCCCTTTTCAGTGTGGACAGCGGACAGCAGCATGCCGTTACTATCCCTTCCCATCATCTTCCGGGGAGGCAGGTTCGTGATGGCCACCAAGGTTTTGCCGATCAGTTCTTCGGGCTTGTAGTATTTCGCGATGCCGCTGAGGATCTGCCGGTCGGTACCGGTGCCGTCGTCCAGGGTGAAGCACAGCAGCTTATCGCTCTTCTTCACCGGCTTGCAATCCTTGACCTTCACTGCCCGGAAATCGCTCTTGCAGAAGGTGTCGAAATCCACTTTTTCATCAGAATAGGGCTCGATTTCCAGCTCCGGCACCGGGGGCTTGCTCATTTCCTCCAGGGCAGCCAGTTCCTTCTCCACGTCAATCCGGGGGAAGAGAGCTGGGCCGGCGACCACCGCAACCTGGGGATCCAGCACGCCGAAGGTACCAAGGCTGTCCCAGTCCATCCGGGCACCGCCTAAGCGCCGGGCGATTTCTCCAGCGGTGTCCGGCATAAAGGGCGTCAGCAGACCGCCGCAGATCCGGACGGTTTCCAGCAGGTTATAGAGCACCCGGGCCAGGCGGGGCTTATTCTCCTCGCTCTTGGCCAGCACCCAGGGGGCGTTCTCGTCAATATACTTATTGGCCCGGGAGATGACCTTGAATACCTCCGCCAGAGCATTCTGAAAAGCGTACTTTTCCATCTCGGCTTCGTACTTCCCCCGGAGAGAGGAAGCCATAGTAACAAGCTCGGCGTCCTTTTCTTCATCCGCAGCCTGCTGGGCGGGCAGGTGCTCGCCGAAATATTTCTGGGCCATGGCGACGGTCCGGGAAACCAGGTTGCCCAGGTCGTTGGCAAGATCCACGTTGATGGTATTAATCAGCAGCTCGTTGGAGAAGTTGCCGTCGGAGCCAAAGGGGAAGGACCGCAGCAGGAAGAACCGCAGGGCATCCACGCCGAACCGCTCCGCCAGGATATAGGGGTCAACCACATTGCCCTTGGATTTAGACATTTTGCCGCCGTCCAGCAGGAGCCAGCCGTGGCCGTAGACCTTTTTCGGCAGGGGCAGATTCAGGCTCATGAGCATGGCGGGCCAGATGATGGAGTGGAACCGGACGATCTCCTTGCCCACAAAGTGGACATCGGCGGGCCAGAACTTGTCCAGGTCCTGATATTTATCGTTCTGGAAGCCCAGGGCGGTCATGTAGTTAAACAGGGCATCGATCCACACATAGACCACATGGCCGGGGTCAAAATCCACGGGTACGCCCCAGGTGAAGCTGGTCCGGGAAACGCAAAGGTCCTCAAGGCCCGGCTTAATGAAGTTGTTCACCATTTCGTTGACCCGGCTCCGGGGCTCCAGGAAGTCGGTGTTTTCCAGCAGGTCCTGCACCCGTCCGGCGTACTTGGAAAGCCGGAAGAAGTAAGCTTCTTCCTCCGCGTCCTGCACCTCACGGCCGCAGTCGGGGCATTTGCCGTCCACCAGCTGGCTTTCGGTCCAGAAGCTTTCGCAGGGCTTGCAGTACTTTCCTTTATAGGTGCCCTTGTAGATGTCACCATTATCGTACATCTTCTTGAAGATTTTCTGAATGGCGGCAACGTGGTAGTCGTCGGTGGTGCGGATGAACCGGTCATAGCTGATATTCATCAGCTTCCACAGGTCCAGAACGCCGCCGGGGCCTTCCACGATATTGTCCACAAACTGCTGGGGGGTAACGCCGGCATCTTTGGCCTTGTCCTCAATCTTCTGACCGTGTTCGTCGGTGCCGGTGAGGAACATCACATCGTAGCCCTGCAGCCGCTTGTAGCGGGCCATGGCGTCGGTTGCCACGGTGCAGTAGGTGTGGCCGATGTGGAGCTTGGCCGACGGATAGTAGATGGGCGTGGTAATATAGAATTTTTCTTTACACTTTTCACACATGCTTTCGATCCTCCTGAAAGAAAAAACCGTCCCCGGGACGGTCTTTTTGTGCCGTTAACTAAAATATTATACTGTGGTGAACGGGTACTTGTCAAGTGAATGTTGGGCCGACAGAAAACAAACCATGAAATACGCTGCTGTGGCGGCGGGCGGCCCGGAGAAGGCCGGGCAGAGAAAAGATCATGGCGTACAGCATCAAGAATGCCGGGCGAATTTCTCCGCCCGGCAAATATTATGGATTTGTATATCTGCTTTCCGCAACATACAGACAAATTGGAATTTGGCGAATTCCCGGTCATTGCGAACCAGTCCTCAGACTGGTGTGGCAATCTCCTGGTTAGAAGAACAACTTCTCGTGGAAGAGTTCCAGAAAACGGTACAAAAAGGGCAGTCTGTATGACGATAGACAGCCCGAAATTTGATGGAGATTCCCACACCAGTGTGAGCACTGGTTCGGAATGACAGTGTTGTTCGGGGCCGCACTTTCCTCTGCAAATCCCCAATTTGTAAGGGCGTAGGGGAGGCGTTTCGCCTCCCGCAGCAGGCGGGAAAATCTCCCAAAAGGGTTGGGCGAAGCGGTAAATAGACTGCTATGCAAAGGGACGGGAACCCGTCCCCTACGAAGAGAATCGATACCGAGTTCTCCGCCAAATTCCAATTCACCACACTGCTGCGTCAGCCCAATCAGCCTTTTATGTATGTATTCAGTCGTTCTTTCCCCCGAAGGCATCCAGTGCCAGCTTGAACGCGCCGTAGGCGCCGGCGTCGTTTCCCAGGGATGCCAGGGCAAACCGAACCGCGGAGGCAGCGTGGAAGACATACTTCTGGAAATAGGGCTTGATACCCTCGAGAAGCATATTGCCGGCCTTGCTGACGCCTCCGCCCAGGACCACCACCTCCGGGTCCACGGTGGAGCAGACATCGCCCAGGAACTCGCCCATGTAGGCATAGTACTGGTCAAGAATTTCCAGGGCTACCTCGTCCTGGGCTTTCCCAGCGTCAAAAATATCCTTGCAGGTGATTTCCTCCAGACTCCGCAGGGAGGAGGGAGCATCATCCTTGTTAAGGCGGAGCTTTGCCAGCCGGACAATGCCGGTGGCGGAGCAGTACTGCTCTACGCAGCCCCGCTTGCCACAGCCGCACACGGCGGTTTCGTCCCGGTTCAGCACCAGATGGCCGATCTCCGCGCCGGAGCCGTGAGCGCCGTGAAGAAGCTTGCCGTCCACAACAATACCGCCGCCTACGCCGGTGCCAAGGGTAACGAAAACCATGTTTTCACTGCCCATGCCGCCGCCCATCCAGAATTCGCCCAGGGCGGCCACGTTGGCGTCGTTGCCCGCCTTAACCGGCAGGCAGGTCAGGCCGGAGAGCACGTCCTGAATATTGAAGACGCCCCAGCCTAAGTTTACGCACTTGTTTACAACGCCCCGTCCGTTCACCGGGCCGGGAACGCCGATGCCGATGCCCAGGAGGCTATCGTCATCAATGGAATTGTCCTCCCGGTATTTGCTGATGGACGCCGCAATGTCCGGCAGGATCTTCTCGCCGCCGTCCTCCGTTACCGTGGGAATCTCCCACTTGTCAAGCATGGCGCCGGTTTCCGCGAAGTAGGCGATTTTTACGGTGGTACCGCCCAAATCCACGCCA
This sequence comes from Oscillospiraceae bacterium, assembly GCA_016302405.1. Classification (GTDB taxonomy): domain Bacteria; phylum Bacillota; class Clostridia; order Oscillospirales; family Oscillospiraceae; genus Faecousia. The sequence continues at coordinate 3,787 of JAEDNR010000077.1, read as the reverse complement.
AATCCGTATTTCATATGTAAATGCCCCCCTATGGAATTCCAGAATGATCGGAATTCATTATACCTGACCTTTTCGAAAAATGGAAGAGGCAGAAGCGAAAAAAAGAAAACTTAGTAAACTTTTCCCTGGGGGGCTTGCGTTTGGGCTCCTTTTGTTGTAACATGTAAGCAGCTAACATTAAGGAACCTCTGAATAAATCGTCTGCGGCTGTGGGCGGATTTTTCAGCCCAGCTTATCCGTATGAAAAACCTTAAATACATCCAGTATTACGCGGTTTTTCATACTTCAATCTGAACCGAAATCTCTTGCCCACAGCTCTTGCCGATTGAATCATAGCTTCCTTAGTAATGAAAGGACGTGTTCATTTCCGATGATTAAAGTCGATATTTCCAATGTGTGGGGCGAGATCGCCCTGCCGGACCTGCTGGCAATGGAGAAAGAGGTTGCCGCTGCCCACGCGACTCTCGCCGACGGCACCGGCGCCGGCAACGATTTCCTGGGCTGGCAGACCCTGCCCACCCGTACCCCCGGCGAAGAGGTCCGCCGCATTCAGGCCGCCGCGCAGAAGATTCGCTCCGATTCCGATGTGTTTGTGGTCGTGGGCATCGGCGGCAGCTATCTGGGCCCCCGGGCTGCCATCGAGCTGCTGCAGGGCACCAACTACAACCTGATGAAGGGTAAGGGCAACCCCCAGGTCTTCTTCGTGGGCAACGGCCTGAGCACCCGGTACTGGAACGATCTTTGCCGCCTGCTGGAGGGTAAGGATTTCTCCATCGCCATCATTTCCAAGTCCGGCACCACCACGGAGCCCGCCATCGCCACCCGCGCTCTGCGCTGGATGCTGGAGCGTAAGTACGGCACCGACGGTGCCCGGGGCCGCATCTATGCCATTACCGACCCCTGCAAGGGCGCGCTGCGGCAGATGGCCACCGAAGAGGGCTGGGAGTCCTTTGTGATCCCGCCGGATGTGGGCGGCCGGTTCTCCGTGCTCACCGCCGTGGGCCTGCTGCCTCTGGCCGTGGCCGGCATCGACATCGAGGAAATGCTGAATGGCGCCATGGATGCCAAGGAAGCCTATGACCTGCGTTCCTTTGAGAACCCTGTGTGGCTGTACGCCGCCGTGCGGAACCTGCTGTACCGCAACGGCAAGGCAATCGAGCTGTTTGAGAGCTTTGAGCCCGGCTTTAAGATGTTCGGCGGCTGGTGGCAGCAGCTCTTCGGCGAGTCCGAGGGCAAGGACGGCAAGGGCATCTTCCCCGTCACCGCCGAGTTCACCGCCGACCTGCACTCCCTGGGCCAGATGATCCAGCAGGGCCAGCGGAACATTTTTGAAACCATGGTCCGCTTCGATGCTCCCGAGCAGAAGTACACCATCGCCTCCGACTGGAAGAATCTGGACGGCCTGAACTATCTGGAGGGCAAAACCCTGGACTTCGTGGACGAGAAGGCGTTCCTCGGCACCCTGGCTGCCCATGTGGATGGCGGCGTGCCCGTCATCACCATGGACTGCGGCGAGCTGAATGACCGGAAGGTGGGCGAGCTGTTCTACTTCCTGGAGCTGAGCTGCGGCGTTTCCGCCTACATCCTGGGGGTCAATCCCTTCAATCAGCCCGGTGTGGAGTTCTACAAGCGCAATATGTTCCATCTGCTGGGCAAGCCCGGTTACGAGAAGAACTGAGCGGTTCCGCAAAGAAAGGTTTTTCAGAGAAATCGTAATTTGGTGTTGCAAAATCTCCGGATAACTGGTAAAATGAGAGCAAGCCAAAAAGTTGGCATTGCAAAGGAGGAAATTCCGATGATTCATGTGATTATGGGCCTGAAGGGCTCCGGCAAAACCAAGAGACTGATCGACGCCATCAATACCGCCGTCGCCAGCGCCAGCGGTGATGTGGTCTGCATCGAGTACGGCAAGAAGCTGACCTATGATGTGACCTATAAGGTCCGCCTGGTGGATTCCAAGGAGTATGGTATCCGCTCCGCGGAGATGCTCAAGGGCTTCCTCAGCGGCATGCACGCCGGAAACTTTGATATTACCAATGTCTTCATCGACAATCTGTATAAGACCATCGGCACCGACAGAGCCGCTGCCGAGGATTTCGTCGCCTGGTGCGCCAAGTTCGCCGCGGATAACAGCATGGAAATCACCATGACCATCTCCGACGATCCCGCGGAAGCCGGCGAGGGCATTAAGCAGTATCTGGCCTGATCCCATTGTGTACATCAGCCTCCGCAGGGAACCCCTGCGGAGGCTTTTTTATTGGCGGGACATCGCCGGGTTCCCGCTTGCATAAATTAGCAAATATGGTATGATAAGGGAAAAGTATACCGGGAGGGACAAAAATGGAAAACCGGTTTGAAAAGTTCTCCATCGCGGTGCTGGAGCTGAACCGCTACCTGCAGAAGATCAAGGATCAGGAAATGCGCAAGTTCGGTCTGCGCTCCGCCCATACCATGTGCGTCTTTTATCTGGGGCAGCACCCTGCGGGGCTTACGGTGACCCAGCTCAGTGCCATTTGCCGGGAGGATAAGGCTGCCGTATCCCGGTGCCTGTCCCAGCTGGCGGAGCGGGAGCTGGTGGTGAGCGACGCGCCCAGGAACCAGCGGGCCTACCGCAATCCCTACCGCCTGACGGAAAAGGGCAGGATATTGGCAAAACAGGTGGATGAACGGGTAGAGCAAGCCCTGCGCCAGGGCGGCAAAGGGCTTACCGAGGAGCAGCGGGAAACCTTTTACGCTACTGCTCAAGTCATTATGGATAACCTGTCCAACTATCAGGGAGAGGAAGCATAACCATGTACGCGGACTGCCATATTCACATGGTCCTGGATGGGGTGGACTGGAGGGCTGCCATCGGGCGGCACAGCTCAGGCCCCGACCGGAACTGGATCCGGGCAAGGCTTAAAAGCTACCGGGAGGCGGGGTTTACCTATCTGCGGGACGGAGGCGACCGGTGGGGCGTGGGCGCCATGGCCCGGTCCCTGGCCCCGGAATACGGGATCGACTACCGCACGCCCCTTGCTCCTCTCTGCGCCCGGGGGCACTACGGGGCATTCATCGGAGAGGTCTACGGCTCCCTTTCGGAATACGGGGCTCTGGTTGCGGTGCAGAAAGCCCGGGGAGCGGATTTTGTGAAGATCATGATTTCCGGTCTCATGGACTTTGACCGGTTCGGTGTGCTGACCGAGGACGGGTTGGACGGGGGGACCATCTCTGACCTTGTGGACATTGCCCATCAGGCGGGGATGTCCGTCATGGCCCATGCCAACGGCAGCGCCGCAGTGACTGCCGCGGCGGAGTCGGGGGTGGATTCCGTGGAGCATGGAGCGTACCTGAACCGGGAGGCGCTGGAAGCAATGGCGGAAAATAAAGTGGTGTGGGTGCCCACCCTGTCCACCGTAGGGAATCTTCGGGGAAAGGGCCGGTTCCGGGAGGATGCTGTGGAAGCGATCCTCCAAAGCGCCATGGAAAATGTCCGTCTCTTTGCGTCCATGGGGGGCCTCATTGCCCCTGGCACCGATGCGGGAGCCTGGGCCGTGCCCCACGGAGGGCTTTCCGAGTATGCGCTGCTGGAAGAGACCCTGGGAACGCAAACCGAAGCGGTGCTGGAAAAGGGAATCCGGGCCATCCGGGAGCGGTTCTGAGTGAGTTGACAGTGGACAGTTAAACTGTCGCGTTGCACGGCGATTCCAATAAAAGCGGGATCAGGTTCTCGGTTTTTAATAGCTGGTCGTAAAATTGGAATTTGTCGGGCCAATACCTTCCCCCGGGGGGAAGGTGCCCCGCAGGG
>JAEDNR010000076.1 GCA_016302405.1 Oscillospiraceae bacterium | reverse complement strand
AGATTGCCACGCCAGTGTGAGCTACTTTATCGCAATGACAGGGAATTCGACAAATCCCAATTTAGCAGGCGATTGTGGAAAAACGATACACGAATCTTTGATAATCAGATTGCGTACAGCAGTACGGCGAAGAATTGCAGAACGCTTCCCAGCACCACAAAAATGTGGAACACCGAGTGCATCCATTTCTTCCGGCTGCCGATGCCGTAAAGCACCGCGCCGATGGTGTAGGCGATGCCCCCCAGCAGGAGAAACAGAAAGCCGGGCAAGGTCAGCACCTCCAGGGCCTGCCGGGCAAAGGGGATGATAGCCCACCCAAGGCCGATATAGCAGATCATGGAGATCACATTGTATTTCTTCAGATCGATGGCAGTGAGAGTGGTGGCAAGGGCTGCCATGGCCCACTCAAAGGCGAACAACCCCCAGCCGAGAACGGGATACCGGGGGCGGATGGCGGACAGGACGATGACGGTGTAGGTTCCCGCGATGAGGAAATAGATGGTGCAGTGGTCAACGATCTGCATGACCTTCTTTCCCATTCCGGGCTTTAAGCCGTGGTACACGCTGGATACGGTGTACAGGGCGATGAGGGAAACTCCGTAGATGGCGGAGCCTACCACACCGTAGACATTATGGCGGAGGGCCGCGAAGACCACGCACAGCGTAAGCGCTGCCACGCCCAGAGCGCCGCCCACGATATGGGTGACGGTGTTCATCAGCTCCTCACCCCGGGAGTAATCGGGAAGAACCCGGTCAGACAGTTTCGTGCGTTTCATAGCATGTTCCTTCCTTGTGGAGATTGGCCGCGCCGGAGGGCGCGACAGCTCAGCAGATAAGAGTATAGCACATTTTTTCAAAAAATGAAGCCATTTTTGTTTCCATCCCCTCTACAGCAGGTAGAAAGGACCTTTCTATCCCCGGTAGAGGGAATTTGCCATTGACAAACCCGGGTATCTCCGATAAAATCTTAGCCAGAACCCTAAGAAAGAAGAGGATCCCTATGAAAAAGACCCCCTTTGTAACCCTGGAAAAGATTCAGGAGATCACAAAAACCATCCCCACCCCCTTTCACATCTATGACGAAGCCGGCATTCGAGCCAATGCCCGGGCGCTCCGGGAGGCCTTTGCCTGGAATAAGGGCTTTAAGGAATATTTTGCCGTAAAAGCCACCCCCAATCCCTACATCCTGAAGCTGCTCCACGAGGAGGGCTGCGGCTGTGACTGCGCCACCTACACGGAGCTTTTGCTTGCGGAGGCTGTGGGAATCACGGGGCAGGATATTATGTTTTCCTCCAATGTGACGCCGGAAAAGGATATGCGCAAGGCCCGGGAAATGGGGGCCTACATCAATCTGGACGATGCCACTTATGTGGATTTTCTGGCGCGGCTGGGCCCTGTGCCGGAAACGGTCTGCCTGCGCTATAACCCCGGCGGCTCCTTCAGCCTGGGCAACACCATTATGGATATGCCCCGGGACGCCAAATACGGCATGACGGAGGATCAGCTGGGCGGCGCGGTTCTGCGCCTGCAGAAGCTGGGGGTGAAGCACTTTGGCATTCACGCCTTCCTGGCCTCCAATACCACCACCAATGAATATTATCCCGAGCTGGCGGCGAAGCTGTTCCGGCTGGCGGTGCGGCTGAAGAACGCCACAGGGGCCCACATCGCCTTTATCAATCTTTCCGGCGGCATCGGTGTGGACTACCGCCCGGAGCAGCCGGCCTGCGATATTCGGGTAATCGGACAGGGCGTCCGGGAAAGGTACGAGCAGATTCTGACCCCTGCCGGGATGGACGATGTGGCTATCTTCTCGGAGCTGGGTAGGTTTATGCTGGCTCCCTACGGCGAATTGATTTCCACCGTGCTCCACCAGAAGCATATCTACCGGGAATATGTGGGCCTCGATGCCTGCGCGGCGGACCTGATGCGGCCTGCCATGTACGGCGCTTACCACCACATCACGGTTCTCGGCAAGGAGGACGCGGTGCTGGACCATGTCTACGATGTGACAGGCGGCCTGTGCGAGAACAACGACAAATTCGCCATCGAGCGTAGCCTGCCGGAGATCCGGGTGGGGGATATTCTGGCGATTCACGATACCGGTGCCCACGGCCACTGCATGGGCTACAACTATAACGGGAAATTACGGGGCGCGGAGGTGCTCCTCCATCCCGACGGCAGCTTCCGGCTCATCCGCCGGGCGGAGACCCCCATGGACTATTTTGCCACACTGGACTGCACGGAGTTCTCTTTCCATAACTGAGCATTGGCGTTTTGCACAAATCAAAACAGGAAATTTTGGATATTGGATGGCACTTGCAACAAAAAAAGTTCATGCAATTTTCTTTTCCCTATGGTATAATGACTACGGGGACGGTGAGAGGAAGGTGACAGATCCCAGTCCGGCTTTTGTCGGCGGGCGTCCCAAGGAAACCGCGAAAGGAAGTTGCCTATGAACAATATCCTGTTTTTTCTGATGCCAAAGGCCATGTGCGCCTATCTATATGATGATTATACCATTCGTCAGGCTCTGGAGAAGATGGAGGCCGCGGGCTACGCGGCGATTCCCATTCTGAACCGCCGGGGCGAATACCGGGGAACCCTGACGGAGGGGGACCTGCTGTGGGCCCTCAAAAACATGTGCTATATGGATATGCGCCAGGCAGAGGCCCACCGGATCACGGAGATCTCCCACCGGAAGGAATATGTTCCCGTTCGGGTTACGACCTCCATGCACGATCTCATTGACCGGGCTTCTACACAAAACTTTGTTCCCGTGGTGGATGATAAGGATGCCTTTATCGGTATCGTTACCCGCCGCTCTATTATTAAGTATTGCCGGGAAATGCTTTTTCCCGAAGACTGAGGATACGGAAAGTCCGGGGCCGATTTCCATCGGCGGCTGCCGGAATTCCATAGAAACCGGCAGCAGGCGATTGGAAGCTTTCCGCCGTTTAACGGGTATATCCTTTAGCGTACTGCGCGGAGCTTTCCTATCTGTTTGCAAATGGACTGAACCATCAAGACCACCGGCTTTTGGCCGGTGGTCTTGACTTTCGGGACGAATTTAGTAATATGTATATGTGCATATCTTTAGTCAGCTAAACGACAAATGGGATTTGTCGGAGAACTCGGTATCGATTCTCTTCGTAGGGGACGGGTCTCCCGTCCCTTTGCATAACAGCCTATTTACCGTTTCGCCCCACCCTTTTGGAAGATTTTCCCGCTTGCTGCGGGAGGCGAAACGCCTCCCCTACTCCCCAACAAATTCCACTTTGTATACCTGCTGAATAAATCCGATATGCACATTGCAAAACATAATGATTGCCGGTTCTGAGGGTTCAGGGTCAGAGCCGGCAATCATTATCTTGGTTTTGACCTACGGGATCCGATTACGGAACCGGCGGAAATCACGGACAAAAACAGCTTCGCTTTCGGACCTGTTCAAAAGTCTGAAGGCCCCCGACAGGAGGTCATTTCCTTGCCCGGGGAGGCGGCAGCACTTGTACACAGGCGTGTTTTTTATGACCTACTTTACGATAAAACCGGCGGGGAGTTTCCAGGAACTGTTGGAATAGTAGAATGTGACGGAGGTCATCAGATACTCCCCATCGTAGTACATACAGGTGGAGCTGCCGCCGTCCAGGTTGGCGGCATTCACCGCGCCGTACTGGGTCATGATTTCGATCAGGTCGGCGGCGGAGGCACCCAGATGACCGTTCTTGCCCCGGCCATCCGTAACCAGCAGGAGGACGGAACCGTCAGCGCACTGACCGATGGCGGTACGAGGGTTCAGGCCGCTGCCCACGCCGTTCATACCCCGGGGATTGCCGTTGATAATCAGCTGGACAAAGTGGTTGTTGGCGTCGCTGCTTTCCTCCTGGAATGTGACCGCGTCCCGGATGCCTTTCTCTTCCACCAGGGCTTCCAGCTGGGCAGGGGTCATGCCGTCTACATCGATGATCTGTAGGATGTTGTCGTTGTCAAATCCCACCAGAACCAGACCCGGATATTCGTTTGGTTTGTTGTACTGAATCTCGCCGTTACTCACAATGACACCGTAGGGACGGCCGCCGCTGTTGTTGGTGGAATCATAGATGCCGCCGTTGATGGCCGCGATAGCACCGCTCTGTTTCGCCAGTTCCTCCAGAGTAACGCCGGTATCCCGCCAGGGGTAGATGGTAGCCAGACTGATGCGGGAGGGATCCCGGACTTTAATCAGCTTGGCGGTATAGGTTCTGCCGGAGAGCTCAATTACCTCCAGATCCTTGGCTTCGGGATCCTGTTCGTTATCCTCAAAGGGTTCAAAGGTAATGAGGCCCGCGTCCACATCCTCGTCCAGCTTCACCATGGAGTTGGAATTCACGATTTCCTGAACCTCTGCGGCAGGGACAAACCAGGAGACCAGGAATTTCAGCTGCCCGGTTTCCAGCAATGTAGTGACAAACGTACGCTTGGCGCTGGGGGAAGTGGAGCCGCAGATCATCTTCATGGACAGGAACAGGGTGCAGGCAAAAACCACCACCACGGTCAGCACCACGGCAAGAAAGCGCAGCAAGTGTTCGCCCAGAGTGGGTTTGCGGTATTTAGACTGGCGGGGCTGATTGGGTACCGACTGCGCGAAATCCCGGGGCTGCTGTGCCGGTTCTTTCCGGCGGCGCTTCTGAGGCGGCGCTTCATATTTTCCTCTCATAGCGCACCTCCTTAGAGAATTTCACGGTAATCGGCGAGGAACCAGTGGGGGTCGTCTGCGCCGTTATCCGTATCGTCGTATTTTACGAAATAAAATGTGGAGTTTACCACATCTTTCACTTCTTCTCCGGTACGGGTGAGCACCAGCGTCTTTTCCAGCCGGATATCGCAGGAGAAGCAATTATCGGAGTAAACCACATAATTGGATATGGTTTCCACCTGGAAAGGTGGGTTTTTCAGGGTATGGTTGCTGGTGAACGTGATGTCCTGACCGGTGGCCCATTTCCACGCCACATCCTGCAAATAGGAACCTTTAATCAGGTAGGGCTCAATCTGACCGTAGCCGTTGTTGGGGCCGGTGAGATCCTGGGTCATAAACAGGCTCCACAGCTTCGCCACTGCCAGCGGGTCAATATTCACAGACAGTGACAGGGAATCCTGACCGGCAAAATTCCCGGCGATGGTGACCTTCCTGTCCTCGATGGTAAAATCTACTTCATTGCCGCCGCTGTCCAGGATCTTGAAGTCCGGCTCGCCGGAGAGGATGCGCAGGGTATAGGTGGCAATGTCCGGCAAATCCGGGCAGTATTCCTTCACATATTTCAGTTCCTCCATGGGCTCCAGGGAGGCGGCTTCTATGGATACTGGCTCCACTCCGCAAATGGTGTAGCTTTCGGGGATGGTGACCTTATAGTCCGTAAAAGTAGGGAGATTCTTCTGGTCATAGGGGACGCTGTTACCCAGAATATCGCAAATCTCCACGTTCAGGGGAACCAGACTGCGGACATCATAAGTGGCCATCCCATCGGTGATTTCGCCCTGCAGCACCTTGCCGTTGCTTTTGATAATCACGGAGGCGGGGGCGGTGAGCTGAAACTTATAGCCGGTGACTTCCATTTTTCCCACGCTCCACCGATCCAGTGTAAAGATCAGCAGACGGTTCTCCTGTCCCACATGGTTCAGCGTAACGGTGGCCACTTTACAGCCGTTGCTCAGCACGTCGAAGGTCTTCTTCGTAGAATCCACCACGCTGTGATCTTCCTGGAAGGTAATGGAGCTTGCAAGGAAGTCCTGTTTGAATTGGGCGACCTCCTCCTCGGTAGCGCTCCATTCGCTGCGCATTTTATCCAGGGACACAATATCCTCGAATTGGCTTCCGGCTCCCGGTTTGCGCAGTTTTTCTATCTGGCCGGCCAGAATATTTTCCGGCTGGGAGGCTTCATACTCTTCCAGGGCGCTGTGAACGTAGCGCAGCGTGCAGGCGGAGAGCCCCAGCAGCACCGCCAGAATCAACAGGTAGGGACCTATAAAGGGACGGGGCTTTCTCTTTTGGGGCGGACGGTGGCGGGAATTGACCGGCTGCAGCCTTCCTTCGTCAATGCTTCTTTCTTTCATGGCAATTCCTTTCAATGTCAGCATATTTCGACATAATGAATTTAAGTAGAGTATAGTCTATTTCCCGCCTTAATGCAAGTTTATTAATTAAATCTTAAAAGGAATACGGAGGAAACAAAGGTAAAATTACACCGCATAAGCAAAGAAAAGAATTACCGGATTTGCCGGTAAAGTGATTGACAGATATGAACAGATGTTCTATAATTTGTGTGTGGAATCATAAGGAGGCAGCGGCATGAATATCTATGAAGCCTGTCCGGAAGTGGAGAATGAAAGCTTTTTACTGTATATTCCTCATATAAATGATCGTTTAGCGCACCGGCCCCAAATGGTGTACGGGTGGTTAGACGCCTTGCCCCCCGCACTTGTGAGGGGGGTGTCCCTGCGCTAGCGCAGGGACGGGGGGAGTACGAATTCCCGGTCATTGCGAGCCAGTTCTCTAACTGGCGTGGCAATCTCCATCTTTAGAAGAAAGCGGTCACAATGACGAGGGGGATTCCCACACCAGTCTGAGGACTGGTTCGGAATGACACCTTAATTGATTCGTGCCCTGCTGTACGTCGGAGATTCCCGCGCCAGTGCAGCTGTCGAATCGCATTGGTCATATAAACGATCATTTACAGGAAAGTCTTTGTCATTATGGAACCGTTACGAGAGAAGGAAACAAGGAATGATCCATAACTTTGAAGATTTCTGCCGGGAGCTGCTTGCCTGCGGCTTTTCCATGGGCGGCGGCAATGCTAAGGGTATTTTCGCGCTGATCGACTATGACTGGACGAATCAGGATATGCTGGACACCCCGGTGAAGTGGCACTGCGGCGACCCCGCGGTTGACCCCTGGGAATGGCGGATGCGGGTGCTGGAGGAGCGTCGGGATATCGCGTATTCCAAGGTGTTCTTCAAGACCAGCGGATTCATTACCAAGGACTGGTATCCCTGTTTCTATGCTGTCCGCAGAAATGGGGAATCCTTTGAAGAAGCCTACGCCGAGGGCGGCATCAGCCACATGGCGAAGCGAATCTATGAAATCGTATCGGCCAGTGAGGCTCCGCTCCATGAGATCAAGGCCCTGGGCGGCTTCGGCAGGGAGGACAAGGCCCAGTTTGACAAAGCAATGGTGGAACTGCAAATGGGCATGTTTATCACCATGACCGGCCGGCAGCAGAAGAAAAACAAATTTGGCATCGAATACGGATGGAACAGCACCGTCTTTACCACGGTGGAGGACTTCTGGGAGAAGCGCTGCTTTGCGATTCCGGTGCTTGACGCGAACGAGAGCTACGAAAAAATCAGAGAGCAAATCCTGCGGCTGAATCCTATGGCTGAGGAAAAATCCATTCGGAAATTTATTGAAGGAAGATAGGTGGTTCCTATGGTCGGCAACATGAAACTCACCAAAGAGCAGGTTCAGAAAGACCTGGACGCGCTGCCGGAGCATTATAAAACCGGGGATGTGGACCGGCTTATCCGGCAGTACGTGAAACAGAAAGCAGACGTGTCCGCTCTGCGCCCTTACATTTTGGATCAGCAGCAATTCCATAGAATTTATTTCTATGTGCCCCTGAATCAGATCCGAAATGCAGACGAGCGGATGGCATTCATCCATGAGAATCTGCTCTTTTCCAACTGGTGGCATACCGACCAGCTCATCAGCTACGTTGCGGATCTGGATTTTGATGTGGCGCTTCTGTATGCAAAGAACTACATCCATTCGGAAGATCCCTTCATCCGCCGCTGGGGGTATGTGTTGTTTATCTCCCGGCTGTGCAAGGGGCACGCCGCGCAGCTTTTGCCTCTTGTGCACAATGATGAAGCCTACTATGTCCAGATGGCGGAGGGCTGGCTCATTGCGGAGCTTGCCATCTACGAGCCGGAAGTGGTGTATGCGTGGTTTCAGATAAACGACCTGAAATACAATATCAATGGCAAGGCCATCCAGAAAATCTGTGATTCTTTCCGGATTTCGGAGGATTGGAAGCAAAAGTATAAGGAGCTTCGCCCGGAACTGCGGAAACGGAGATGACATTCGTGAGGCACAGTTTTGCGGAAGCATAACATGAATACAGGTATGGAGAGGTTTATGTTACTCCGAAACTATGTAAAAACGGATTGTGCCCAATTGGCACGGCTTTTCTATGATACCGTGCACACGGTGAATGCTAAGGCAGCACCGCATAATTATGTCTGTTGATCTCAGCGGATCTTTTGCACCAGTTCTGCAGTTTCCAAAACGGGAAATACATACAGTATTCCCTCGTTTTTGAAACTTTGTACTGGCACAAAATCTCTCGCTGAGCTTCCTTGCCAAATTATGCGGTGCTGCCCTAAAGACTACACGCAGGAGCAGCTGGCAGCCTGGGCAACAGGCAAGGTAAATCTGGAAGCATAGAACGAATCCCTTCAGGCGCACCACACAGTGGTGGCGGAGATGGACGGTAAGATCGTTGGCTTCGGTGACATGGATGAAATCGGCTATCTGGACAGACTTTATGTACATAAGGATTACCAGCGCCGGGGTGCGGCAACAGCGATTTGCGATGCATTGGAACAAAACACCGAAGCCGCGGAATTTACTACCCACGCATCCATCACGGCAAGGCCGTTCTTTGAAAAGCGGGGATACACCGTAGTCAGGGAGCAGCAGGTGGAGCGCGGAGGTGTATGGCTTACAAACTTTATAATGAAAAAGGAATGGTAGGGGCGATGCTGTACAACGCAAAAACGGTACTTTGAAGATCAGCGGTTCGGAATTGGACTACATCCGCTTTGGTACCGGCGAGAGAATCCTTGTGATGCTTACGCTATTTTACTTTTTCCGTACCTTTTCGCCCCCGGCGCGCATATTCTGAACTAAAGGGGTGATCGGATATGAACGCCTGCAATCTGACAGTGGCAGTCACCGCCTTAGCGGAAATACTGATATTTGCAAAGCGAATGAATTACAGAAAGATTTTTCAAAATGATAAAGTGTCATTTTGAAAAATGCAGGTCTACTGGAGTGAACATCTATCTGATTACCAAGGCGCATGGGCAGTTTTTATGCTCAAATAAAACTGTACCGCAGTAATCAAAGAAAAGGAATTTAACGGAGGAGCGGCAATGGACAACGATATTTTATCCTTCTTCGGCGAACACATGGATGCTTTGCCCATCTACGAACGGCTGGAAAATGCGATTCTGACCCGGATTCCCGATGTGAAAATCAAGGTCGCCAAGACTCAGATCACCTTTGCGAACAAGCGGGGATTTGCGTTTGTGTCCTTCAATCCCTGCCGGAAAGCAAAAGACCGCCCGGCGGTCTGGATGAC
>JAEDNR010000075.1 GCA_016302405.1 Oscillospiraceae bacterium | reverse complement strand
TTAGGGGGAGTGTTTTTGCGCTCTTTTTGCACTTTACTGTGATTTCACAGTAAAGGTTAAGCGCTTCGCCTCAGAAAGGCAGGAAGGCTGCTGCGGCGGCAAGGATGACTGCCGGGAGCAGGTTGGCGACCCGAACCTTTTTCCCCCAGACCAGGTTGATACCCACGCAGAAAATCAGCACATTTCCTACCATGGACAGATTCCCCAGCGCCGCCTCGGTCATAAGCGGGCGCACCAGCCCTGCCAGGGCTGTGATGCTTCCCTGGAACACTGCCACGGGAATCGCCGAGAAAACCGCGCCCCGGCCCAAAGAGCAGCTCATGACCATAATAATGATAAAATCCAGCACGGCCTTGGTGGCCAGGATGGAATAATCCCCGGTGATGCCGTCCTCAATGGAGCCTACAATAGCCATGGCCCCAATGCACACCGTCAGGGAGGCAGTGACAAAGGCATCCACAAAGCCCTTATCCTTTGCGTTTCCGGTTTTCCGCTTCAGCCATTCCCCAAAGCGTTCGAAAGCGCCCTCCAGATTCAGCATTTCCCCGATCACCGCGCCGATGGTCAGGCAGCCGATCACCAGCATCCCGCCGCCGCTGATAATCCGGCCGTCTTCTACCTTCAGCATCTGCTCCAGCGCTCCGGTGACGGCAATAAACAAGGTGCTCACGCCGCAGACCTTGGTCAGAGTGTCCTGGACATTTTCCCGGAGGAACCTGCCGAACACAGCGCCGCCCAGTCCGCCTGCCACAATAGCGGCGGTATTGATCACCGTACCCAATCCGTACATGCTTTCTTTCTCCCATCCTGCCGAACCGACATTTATTTTGGGTCAATGGTAGCGCAAAGGAACCGAATTGTCAATTCCCGGCGAGAAAAACAGGGTGTCTTCCAAAAAGCAGGCGCTTTCCCTCTGGGAAAACGCCTGCTTCTTTCGGTTTTTCAATTGGCGGCTGAAAACAGCAGATAGGAAAAGTGGAATTTGGCGGTCCGTCAGAACGTGTCATTCCGAATCCGAATTCCCGGTCATTGCGATAAAGTAGTGCACACTGGCGTGGCAATCCCCCGGATAGACGTACCACTTCTCGTGGATAAATTCCGGGAAACGGTACAAAAAGAACAGACTGTATGACGATGGGCTGCCCGGAATTCGATAGAGATTCCCACACCAGGAAAGCGGACTGGTTCGGAATGACAATGTTGTTCGATGCCCTGACTTCCCTCTACAAATTTCAAATTTGTCAGGGAGTAGGTGAGGCGTTTCGCCTCCCGCAGCAAGCGGGAAAATCTCCCAAAAGGGTTGGGCGAAACGGTAAATAGGCTGCTATGCAAAGGGACGGGAGACCCGTCCCCTACGAAGAGAATCGATACCGAGTTCTCCGACAAATTCCCAATTTATCTGTTTGCTGAAGAAAGCGGATAGTCCGTCCGGTTTTCTATTCTTTCACATAGCTGCCGTCGCTGAGCATGCGCAGGTTCAGGTCGCCGGGAACGGAATGCTCCGTCACTTCATCCACATTGTCCATGTCGCTGAAGTCCACGAACGCCTCCGCCTGCTCCCTGGGCCATCCGGTGGAGCCCGCCTTGCGCTGCACCAGCCGCTCCCGGACATCGTTTTTGTCCGCGGAAATGCGGATGGTATAATCCGCGTACTGCCGAAGCTCCGACCAGCCGGGCCGGTCCAGCAGCAGGTAATTGCCCTCCAGGAGGATAATACTTCCCGTAATGGAAATGGCATTGTCCCGGGGGTTATGGAGCCTGCGGTTATACTCCGGCCAGCCGCAGCTTTCGCCGGAAGACACCTGGCGGATCCGCTGGGTCATCAGTTCCAGGTCGAAGCTGATGGGAGACCCCTTCACCCGGGCCATGGGGATCTCTTCCCCGTTTTTCACCACGGTGTGCTCCCCAAGATAATCCTGGTAGTGGTGGAATCCGTCCATGCCAATGGACTGGATGGGCGTAATCCCATCTTCTGTACGGGAAAGATACTCCAGAAAGCTCACAATTGTGCTTTTCCCCGCCGCGGGGGGCGCTGCCAGCAGCACGAGAATCCGGCGGCCCCGCTCCTTTTGCAGCTCGGTCAGATGCCGCAGCAGGGGCAGGAAGATTGTGCTGACACTTTCATCCGTATACCGGGCGGTCACATCCATCCCGTTGATGCAGGCGGTATACTCCATAGCGCTTACAGGGCGTGGGCGTTATTGGGCTCGAAGAAGATACCGGCCTTGTCGCCAATATTGTAGATCTTCTTACCCTTGGGGTTATACTCGTGGATAATGAGCTTGGTGTCACCCACCATAACGTGATAGAGCTGGTATGCGCCCATGAAGGTGGACACAATGACCTCACAGGGCAGGATGCCTTCGTCACACAGTACGGTGGACTCGGGCCGCAGAACCACGGTGGTCTCCGCGCCCACAGCCACACGGTCACCGGTGCCGTCTACCCGGACTTCCCTGCCGCAGATCTCTACCACATCCACTTCACCCTCATGGCGCAGCATCTTGCCCTTCAGGAAGTTGGCATCGCCGATAAAGTCGGCAACGAACTCACTGACGGGATGGTAGTAGATCTCGTGGGGGGTACCCATCTGGGCAATCTTGCCGGCGTTCATAATGATGATCTTGTCGGAGATGGACATGGCCTCGGACTGGTCATGGGTAACATAGACGGCAGTAATGCCGGCCTTCTGCTGGATGCGGCGGATCTCCGTCCGCATGGAGACCCGGAGCTTGGCATCCAGGTTGGAAAGCGGCTCGTCAAACAGCAGCACACCGGGCTCCACAACCAGGGCTCTTGCCAGGGCGACACGCTGCTGCTGGCCGCCGGAAAGCTGGTTCGTCATACGGGCTTCCATGCCGGTCAGGCCCACCAGCTCCAGGATGTCCGTTACCTTCTGCTTGATGACATCCTTGGGAAGCTTACGCAGCTTCAGGCCATAGGCCACATTGTCAAAAATATTGTAGTGGGGAAGCAGCGCGTAGCTCTGGAACACCATGGCGGTATCCCGCTTGTCGGGGGTCAGCTCATCGATCTTCTCGCCGCCCAGCCAGATACCGCCCTCGTCGGGGCTTTCAAAGCCGGCGATCATACGAAGCGTTGTGGTCTTGCCGCAGCCGGAGGGGCCCAGCAATGTGACGAAGCTGCCCGGCTCGATGTCAAGGCTCACCTTATTGACCGCGTAGAAATCCTTCTTGGTCTTGGGGTCAATGTAAATTTTGGAAATACCGTCCAGTTTAATGCCCTTTTTCTCTTTTGACATGGTAATCAACCCTCCATGTATTTACTGGTGCCGAAGTGCTTGATAAACAGATTCATCAGTGCGATGATGGCGTAGACGAAAATGATCAGGAACGACGCGTACACGCAGGCGGTGCCCCATTCGCCCTTTTCGGCCATACTGTTGATCTGAACGGTAACAAGCTTCCATCTGGGGGTGACCAGCAGGATAACGGCGGAAATCGCGGTGATGGAACGGACAAACGCGGTGACAAGTCCGGAGAAGAAGGAGTCCTTGATGAGGGGCAGCGTAACCGTGAAGAACACCTTCGCGCTGCCCGCGCCCAGATCAATGGCAGATTCCTCGATGCTCTTGTCGATCTGCCGCAGGGCGGAAATACCGCTTCGGGTACCGGTAGGCAGAGAGCGGACCACAAAGGCAATGACCAGAATGGCGGAAGTGCCGTACAACCCCTCCAGGAATCCGGTTCGGAACATGCCGTTGGAGAAGCCCCGGATGTAGCCGATACCGAGAACGGTACCGGGGACGGCCATTGCCAGCATGGACAGCAGTTCCAGCATACCCTTGCCCTTAAACTGCTTCTTGACCACAAGATAGGCAATCAGCATGGACATAATCGCCGTCGCGGGCGCCGCGATGGCGGAAAGCAGCGCGGAGTCTTTAAAGTTCCGCAGGCCGTTCTGCAGCATGAAGTTATTGAAATGCCGCATGCTCAGTGAGTAATCCCGTCCCCACAGCTTGAAGAAGCCGCCGAAGAATACCATGATATACATGACCATGACAAACACGGAAATCAGGGAGCAGATGGTGGTCAGGGGAATGGTGACGCTTTTATCGGTGATGGGCATTCTCGCCCGGGTCGCCTTGCCGGTGAGGGTCGCGGCGGTCTTGGATTCCAGATAGTATTTCTGAATGATAAACATGATGATGGTGACCGACAGCAGCACCACGGACATGGCTGCAGCGCCCTGCTTATCGTAAGCGCCGGTGATCTGCAGATAAATGGTGGTTGCCAGGGTGTCGTAGTTGCCGCCGATCAGCATGGCATTGGCAAAGTCAGCAGCGGACTCGATGAAGGTCACCAGGAAGGCGTTGCCCAGGCCCGGCAGCAGCAGGGGCAGGGTGACGGTGGTGAATACCTTCATCCGGGAAGCGCCCATGTCCCGGGCAGCTTCCTCCAAAGAGGGGTCGATGTTTTTCAGCAAGCCTTTGAGCATCAGATAGCACACGGGGAAGAAGGTCATGGTCTGGACGATGACCAGGCCCCACAGGCCGTAGATATTGGCATCCTTCATGCCCAGCAGGTACTTTGTCACCATACCCTGCTTGCCGAACAGCAGGATCATGCTCAGCGACAGCACAAAGGGAGGGGACACCACCGGCAGCACGGAAACCAGATTGAAAAGCTTTTCCACAAACTTGGATCTGACATGGACATACACATCCACATAGGCGAACAGGAGGCCCACAACGGTGGAAAGAACACCGGTAATAATACCGGCCCGGAGGGTATTCCAGAATGCTTTCCGGAAGCCGGTCATATTCAGCACCCGCTGAAAGGTAGCGGTGGTGAATCTGCCGGTCTGCTCATCCAGTACGCCGTCGATGAGAAGGTAAACCAAGGGATACAACACAAACAGTAACATTGCGATCATCAGGAACGCAACGGTGCAAACCAGAACGGGGTCGCTGAAGAACTTTTTCCGATCCAGTCTCCTGCTTTGATCTTTCTTCATATAGCTGCTTCTCCTTTCTTGGGGATCAATGAAACGCGGGGAACGACAAAGGATGCTTGGAAAGCTATTCTTTCGGAAAAAGCCGTCCTTTGGCAGATACAAGAATCAGGGGGGATGACGTTTGTCATCCCCCCGTCAGCTAACTGAATGAAATTGTTAAGCAGGATCAGCTGGTGAGGAACCGGTCGGAACCGTTCTCGCCGTTGACAACTTCCATGAACCGCTCAACGCGCTCGGTAGTGTGAGCCTTGGCGTCGGCAAAGTCATAGTCGATGCAGACGCTGATGTCCAGATCGAACTTCTCCAGGACCTCGGGCTGCTTGGCGTTCTTCAGCACCAGGAACTGGTAGGAGCCGGTGGTAGCAGCCAGCTCCACGCACTCGGGAGTCAGGCAGAACTCGATGAACAGCTTAGCGGCATTGGGATGCTTCGCGCCCTCAAAGATGGAGACCGCGCCAACCTCAGCAGCAGTGCCGGAAGCGGGAACCGCCATACCGATGTTGTCATAGCCGCTGACGATCTGGTAAACCGCGTCATGCAGGAAGCCGATGCCGATGGCGCACTCGCCGGGGCCCACATTCTTGGAGGGGCCGCCGCCGGACTTGGTGTACTGCTCAACGTTCTGGTCCAAGTTGTACCAGTACTCCTCAGCCTTCTCCTGACCCCACATCTGCACGGTGGCGTTCAGGAACAGCTTGGAGGTGGAGGCGGTGTTGGGGTTGGAGAACCAAATCAGGCCCTTGTACTCGGGCTTAATCAGATCGTCCCAATCCTTGGGCGCGTCCAGGCCCTTTTCAGCCAGGATCTCGGTGTTGTAGAAGAAGCCCATGATACCGGTGTAGATGCCGTACCAGTAGCCGTCGGCATCCCGGTACATATCGGACATCAGATTCACAGCATTCTGCGCGTCATACTGCATCAGCAGGCCCTTGGAAGCACAGACAGCCTGGGGATCGGAGGTGCCGCCGAACCAAACGTCGGCAGAGGGATTGCCGTTCTCTTCTTCGACCTTAGCCTGTACTTCGCCGCCGGTCAGGCGCTGCCAGGAAGTCTTGATGTTGTACTTTGCGGCGAAAGCATCCGCTGCAGCCGCGATGTAGGGGTCCTCACAGGAGCCGTAGATAACCAGCTCGCCTTCCGCCTGGGCGTCGGCGATCAGCTTGGTGAAGTAGTCTTCTTCCTCAGCTTCGGTAGGAGCGGCGGTGGTCTCCGCGGGAGCGGCTTCCGTAGGCGCAGCCGTCGTGGGAGCGGGTTCCTCGGTCTTGGCGCAGGCGCACAGACCCAGAAGCATTACCACAGCCAGAAGCATTGCGATAATCTTTTTCATTTCATAACCTCCGTTTTTTATTAATTCGCTTGGGGCAACCAAACTATGCACTGATTATAGCGCTTTTCACAAAAAATTGCAATAACAATGTTCTCGAATTTGCAACTTTCTACTATTTGACTATTTTTATATAAATTCTTTGTAAAATCTGCTGAATTCTTTTTCTTATCCGATACTTCGCCGGGCTGCATAAACGCTGTATCTATACAGGCCTCTTGCATCCGTTCCGTATCCTTCGCATCCGCCCTCCATTGCGGAAACAGCCCCATACCCCATAAGAAAAAGGACAGAAGCCTTTCCTTTTTCGGAAAGGCTCTGTCCTTTTGCAGCTGCCGCTTCAACACGGCGGAGACTGTTAATACAAAGCAGCGGTGCCGGTGGTATGGAACAGGTCCATCTTCTGACGCATGACCTTCTTCATCTCGTCGATGCAGGCAGGGTAGATATCGCCGGGCTCCCGCAGGGATTCATCCTTCAAAACCTCCCGGGCCTTAATGTAGAAAGCCTTCTTGATGTCGCTGGAGATGTTCAGCTTGGAGATGCCGGTCAGGCAGGCCTGCTCGATCTCGTCATCGGGGTTATCGGAGCCGCCGTGGAGCACCAGGGGAATGGAGACCACCTCCCGGATCTGCTTCAGCAGCTCCAGCTCCAGGTGGGGGGTCAGTCCCTTGGGATACAGACCGTGGCGGGTGCCGATGGCGATGGCCAGGGTGTCAACGCCGGTGCGCTCCACAAATTCCTTTGCTTCCTCGGGCCGGGTATAGCTGATCTGGTTGCCCTCCATGGTGCCGATGGTGCCAAGCTCCGCCTCCACGGACACACCCACGGCGTGGGCAATCTCCACAACCTTCCTGGTCTGGGCAATGTTTTCTTCAAAGGGCAGGGCGGAGCCATCGATCATCACGGAGGTGAAGCCGCAGGCGATGGCGGTCATCACATCCTCCAGGTTCGCGCCGTGATCCAGGTGCAGGCACACGGGGATCTTGGTATTGTGGGCCTCCTCGATGACCATTTTGGCAAAGCTCTTCCGGGCAAAGCGCAGCTCATCAGGGTGGATCTCCACGATCACCGGGGCATTGGCCTCCTCAGCAGCCTCGATACAGGCCCGGAGCACCATGGAGGTGCCGGTGTTGAAGGCGGGGATGGCAAAATGGTGGGTCAAAGTGGGCTTGCAGATTTCCGTCATGTTGCAGAGCATAATATGGATTCTCCTTAAAAAATATATTGCCGGGTAAACAGATTACCGGTGGTACAAAATGGAAATATGTATCGGTTTTCCTCAGGAAAGAGATAAATTGGAATTTGACGGGCTGTTTGATGAATGGTGAGCGGGTGGAAAATGGGGCACGGCAAAGGCTCCCTTGTGTAAAGGGAGCTGGCCCGGAGGGCCTGAGGGATTGTGCAGTAAAATGTTTTCATACTGACAACGAATCGGCGAAAAGGGGTCACAAAGGACACTGTCCGTTCTGACGATGGGTAGATAGGGAAGTCCACCGTTACAACCCCTCAGTCAGCTTCGCTGACAGCTCCCCTTACACAGGGGAGCCTTAGCGCATACCGCATCGAACCGCATACCACAGTCCAAACACCCCGACAAATTCTCAATTTATCGTTTACGATGTGCGGCTGAGCCTTTCTTCTATACCAGTTCCTCCAGGAGTCTTTGATACAGCGCTTCCTCGGAGTAGTTTTCGAAGCTGGTCACATCCACGGTGATGAGCTTTCCGCCGGGGTAAAAGTCCATAATTCCCCGGCTGCGAAACTTTTCTTCAAAGGCCTCCGCGCCCATGGGCACATAGAGTTCCGGCTCCCCCGCCTCCGGGTAGCAGGTGTTGACCACATGGCCCCGGTGGCGGCTGGGGTCCGCGTCCCGTTTCACAAAGCGCTGATACACGGCTTTGGGATCTCCCTCAAAGCGCACCGTCACCGTATTGGGGCGGTACTTTTCCATGAGCTTTTGGACGCCGGGCAGGGATACATTTTCAAAATTGTTGTCCAGGATCACGGATATACCCTGTCCCAGCAGCGTGTCCGCCTGGTCGTACATAAGGTCCATGGCGGCAACTCCCAGCTTCACCTTTTCGTCGCGGCTGCGAAAGCCCACATCGTCAAAGAGGATCTCCTTGATGGCATCCTTGGCAATCACCGGATAGCCCAGCTTGCTGCTAAGAAACCGGGCAAAGTGGGACTTTCCCGAAGCGGGCAGTCCTGCCAGCAGCACCAGATTCAGCCCTGCCATCAGATCTCGTTGTGGGCCCTGCCGGCGGAGCCGAACAGGTCGATCTTGTGCAGGACGATCTCCCGGCAGGCCTTCCGGTTGTCCCCCACCAGCTTGCGGATGTCGATCTCATTGGGCTTGGCTGCCATGCAGGCCCGGGCGGTCTGGCTGCAGGCGTACTTCAGCTCGGTTCCCACATTGATCTTGTTCATGCCGCACTGCACCGCCCGGATGAAGTCCGGCTCAGGGATACCGGTGCCGCCGTGGAGCACCAGGCCGCAGTCCACCAGCTTACGAATGGCGATCAGGCGGTCAAAGTCCAGCTTGGGGGTGCCCTTATAGAAACCATGGGCATTGCCGATGGCAATTGCCAGGGCATCCACACCGGTACGGGCAACGAATTCCTCCACCGCGTTGGGGTCGGTCATATTGGCGTTCCTGTCGGAAACATCCACATTTTCCTCCCGGCCTCCCAGGCGGCCCAGCTCGCCCTCCACGGAAACGCCGAACTTCCGGGCGTACTCCACGGTTCTTGCGGTGATGGCCACATTGTCCTCAAAGTTCAGGGCGGAACCGTCGATCATGACGGAGGTGAAGCCGTAGTCCACGCAGTCCTTCAGCATCCCGATGTCGTCGCAGTGGTCCACATGAAGCACAATGGGGGCGGGGCTGTCCTCCGCCAGGGCCCTGATAAAGGCTGCGCAGGGCTTCACACCGCCGAAATACTTGACGGCAGACATACTTGCCATCAGGATCACAGGAGAATTCTTCTCCTCGGCGGCTTCAATAATTCCCCGGGCATCCTCGATCCCGTTAAAGTTAAAAGAGCCGATGGCATAGCCCTTCCCCCGGGATTCATCGATGACGGATTTTAATGTAACAAGAGGCATCTGATATACTCCTTTCAGAAAAAACGTATTTCATACATTTTACATCGATTTTACAAAAAATGCAAGTACCATACCGCACACCGCAGTGCCGCCGCAGTCGTGTCCGGGGACATCCAACCGAAAAACAAAGGGGCTGTCTCACTAAAGAAAAATTGCACATATAATAGAGCTGTCATTCCGAGAAAGTAGCGCACTACTTTCGTGGGAATCCCCCGGTCAGAAGG
>JAEDNR010000074.1 GCA_016302405.1 Oscillospiraceae bacterium | reverse complement strand
AGGAAATAGATCCGAATTTGAAGCACCGTCTTGGAAGCGCCAAATTCCTTCCCCCGGGGGAAGCCATGGCGCTTCCGCGCTAGCTCGACAAATTCCAATTGTGGTTATCGGTTTTAATAAGCTGATCGTGAAATTGGAATTTGACGCAATGGCAGTGCGCTTGCCTCTCCCTATGGGAGAGGTGCCCGCAGGGCGGAGAGGGCCCTCTCAGTCAGCTTCGCTGACAGCTCTCCCATAGGGAGAGCCAAGGCGGGGAATTCGCTAAATTCCAATTTGTCAGTGTACTTACGAAAGATAGCCTGTATAAATTATATCGTGATTTCTCACTGATGTAAAGAAATACTCTTTGCTTTTTCACCAAAAAGCTGTATAATGATTTAAAGTGAAAAATTTGGCCTTTTGGGAGGTAATCAATATGTCCGCACCCACCTTGTATCTTTCCAGGCAGGATAAGCTCACCCTGGACGCAGGCTTCCAGGCTGCTTTCGGTACTCAGCCTGAACGGTATTTCTCCGCCCCCGGCCGTACCGAGATCGGCGGCAACCACACCGATCACCAGCGGGGCCGGGTCCTGGCCGCCGCCGTGAATCTGGACACCCGGGCAGCCGTCAGGGTCAACGACACCGACACCATACGCATCCAGTCCAAGGGGTATCCCATGTGCTCCGTTTCCCTGGATGACCTCACCCCCCGCGCCGACGAGATCAACACCACCCCCGCCCTTATTCGCGGCGTTGCTGCCCGGTTCCGGGAGCTGGGATGTGACGTCTCCGGCTTTGACGCCTACTGCGAATCCACGGTGCTCCCCGGCTCCGGCCTGAGTTCCTCCGCTGCCTACGAGGTGCTCATCGGCACTATTCTCAACGGCCTTTTCTTTGACAATCGGGTGAGCCAGCCGGAGATCGCCCAGATCGGCCAGTACGCGGAGAACGTGTTCTTCGGCAAGCCCTGCGGCCTGATGGACCAGACCGCCTCCGCCGTTGGCAATCTTGTGACCATCGACTTTTTCGACAAGGGCCACCCCGTCATCACTCCCGTGGACTTTGACTTCTCCACCTGCGGCCACGCCCTGTGCATCATCGACAGCCGGGCAAGCCACGCCGACCTGACCGACGAGTACGCCGCCATCCCCGGGGAGCTGAAAGCCGTCTGCCGCTACTTCGGCAAGGAAGTGCTGACCGAGATTCCCGAGGACGCCTTCTACGCCGCCGTTCCCGCCCTGCGCCGGGAGTGCGGCGACCGGGCGGTGCTCCGGGCCATCCACTTCTACCAGGAGAACGCCCGGGTGCCGGAGCAGGTAAAGGCCCTCCGCAGCGGTGACTTCCCCCGGTTCCTCTCCCTGATTCAGGAAAGCGGCAACTCCTCCTGGATGTACTTACAGAACGTGACCCCCGCCGGTTACACCGCCCATCAGGATGTGGCCGTTGCCCTGGGGCTTTGCCAGCATTACCTCCACGGACGGGGCGCCAGCCGTGTCCACGGCGGCGGCTTCGCCGGAACGGTGCAGGCCTTTGTTCCCTTTGATCTGCTGGACGGCTTCCGTGCCGGCATTGACGCGGCCCTGGGCCAGGGAGCCTGCCATGTACTCTCCATCCGTCCCCAGGGCGGCGTGGAAATGGCGGTGGAGGAAGACGCATGAAAGTTGAGACCTGCATCGATTCTCTTATAGCCTACGCCCTCCAGAAGGACCTTGCCCAGCCGGAGGACACCGTGGTGCTGCGCAACCGCATTCTGGACATTCTCCGCAAGGACGATTATGCCCCCTCGGAGGAGCCTCTGATCTCCGACCTGGAAGCAATCCTCGCCGGGCTCCTGGACTACGCCTGCGCGAACGGGCTCTGCGACGACAATATCACCGCCCGGGACATTTTCGACACCCGGATCATGGGCTGCCTTACTCCCATGCCCCGGGAGATTGTCCGCACCTTCCGGGAAAAATACGCCGTCTCCCCCCGGGAGGCAACGGACTGGTACTACGCCCTCAGCTGTGATACCGACTACATCCGCCGCTACCGGATCGCCAAGGACATCCGCTGGAAGTACGAAAGCCGGTACGGCGACCTGGACATTACCATCAATCTTAGCAAGCCCGAGAAGGACCCCAAGGCCATCGCCGCCGCCAAGAATGCCCCCCAGTCCGGCTATCCCAAGTGCCAGCTCTGCCGGGAAAATGAGGGCTACGCCGGACGCATGAACCACCCCGCCCGGGCCAATCACCGGATTGTCCCCGTGACCATCGGCGGCAAAAATTGGTTCCTGCAATACTCCCCCTACGTTTACTACAACGAGCACTGCATTGTCTTCAACGCAGAGCATGTGCCCATGGTCATTGACCGGGCCGCTTTCCAGAAGCTTCTGGACTTTGTCACCGCCTTCCCCCACTACTTTGTGGGCTCCAACGCCGATCTGCCCATTGTGGGCGGCTCCATCCTCAGCCACGAGCACTTCCAGGGCGGGCACTACACCTTCCCCATGGAGAAGGCGGCGGTGGACACCCCGGTTACTTTCCGGGGCTACGAGGACATTCGGGCGGGCCTTGTGAACTGGCCCATGAGCGTCATCCGGCTGGACGGCAGGGACCCGGACCGGCTGGCGGACCTGGCAGAGAAGATCCTGAATCTGTGGCGGAGGTACTCCGATCCCCGGGTGGGGGTGTACGCCTATACTGACGGGGAGCCCCATAACACCATCACCCCCATCGCCCGGCGGCGGGGGGAGGACTTCGAGCTGGACCTGGTTCTGCGGTGCAACATCACAAGCCAGGAGCACCCCCTGGGCGTTTTCCATCCCCACGCCGAAAAGCACCACATCAAGAAAGAGAACATCGGCCTTATCGAGGTCATGGGCCTGGCGGTGCTTCCCAGCCGTCTGAAAGACGAACTGGCTGCCCTGGGGGACGCAATTCTGAACGGTGCCGATATTGCCGCCGATCCTGTTCTGAGTAAGCACGCCCCCTGGGTGGCGGAGCTGAAGGAGCAGTACACCTTTACGCCGGAGAATACTGCGGAAATCCTCCGCAGGGAGACCGGCAAGGTCTTTGCCGGGGTCCTGGAGGACGCCGGGGTCTACAAGCGCACCTCGGAAGGAAAGTCTGCTTTCCTGGACTTTATCGACGAAGTGAACAGAGCCTGACAGCAGCGCCCGGTGGGGAAGATATTCCCTGCCGGGCCTTTCCGTATTCCGGACCGGCGCGCAGGTCAGGGAGGCTCTGATGAAACGATCGGCTTAATGCAGAAAAGGGAAAAATTGGAATTTGCCCGCAAATCGAAAAACAGGCTATCGGCTTTCGTAAGCACACTGACAAATTGGAATTTGTCGGGCTGTTTGATGAATGGTAAGCGGGTGGAAAATGGGACACGGCAAAGGCTCCCTTGTGTAAAGGGAGCTGTCGCGAAGCGACTGAGGGATTGTGCAGTAAAACGTTTTCATACTGACAACGAATCGGCAAAAAGGGACCACAAAGGACACTGTCCGTTCTGACGATTATCACTATGGAAGTCCACCGTTACAACCCCTCAGTCAGCTTCGCTGCCAGCTCCCCTTACACAGGGGAGCCCTTGCCGTATACCGCATCGACACTGCACACCACTGCCCAAACAGCTCAACAAATTCCAATTTCACGATCAGCTTATTAAAACCGATAACCACAATCGAAAAAAGTGTCATTCCGAGCCAGTGCTCACACTGGCGTGGGAATCTCCATCGAATTCCGTGCGGCCCATCGTCATACAGACTGTCCTTTTTGGGCCGTTTCTCGGAATTTATCCACGAGAAGTGGTACGTCTAACCGGGGGATTGCCACACCAGTCTGCGGACTGGTTCGCAATGACCGGGAATTCGATAAATTCCAATTTGTAAGGGCGTAGGGGAGGCGTTTCGCCTCCCGCAGCAAGCGGGAAAATCACCCAAAAGGGTTGGGCGTAGCGGTAAATAGGCTGCTATGCAAAGGGACGGGAAACCCGTCCCCTACGAAGAGAATCGATACCGTTTTCTCCGACAAATCCCCAATTTGCTTACGAAAGCGGATAGCCTAAACGCTGCTTCAAAATGTCAAATCCCCCCTGCGGCGCAATGCCGCAGGGGGGCAGTTTATGGGGATTGGCGATTATTCCTCGGTATCCTCGATGCCGTCGTCGATCAGATCTTCGTTATCCAGATCCTCATCGTCCTCGATATCCTCGGGGATCGTCTGCTTGGGCTGCTCCACAGGCCGCTGACCCAGCCGGGAGGCAGGGGTCGCACCGGGCTTGAAGTCCCGGTAAGCCATCAGGCCGGAGCCCGCGGGGATCAGCTTGCCGATGATGACGTTCTCCTTCAGACCCACCAGGTGGTCCACCTTGCCCTTGATGGCGGCGTCGGTGAGGACCTTGGTGGTCTCCTGGAAGGAGGCGGCGGACAGGAAGGAGTCGGTAGCCAAGGAGGCCTTGGTGATACCCAGCAGCACCGGGCTGTTCACCGCCAGCCGAAGCTCGGTTTCACCGGCGTCGATCCGGGCCTGCACGGCGGCGTTGGCATCCTCGAACTCGAAGGTGTCCACAACGGCGCCCACCAGCAGGTTGGTATCGCCGGGATCCTCCACCTTGACTTTGCGCATCATCTGGCGGATGATAACCTCGATGTGCTTGTCGTTGATCTCAACGCCCTGCTGACGGTACACCGCCTGGACGGACTGGACCAGATAGTTCTGGACCGCCTCCACGCCGGAGATCCGCAGCACGTCCTGAGGATACAGGGCGCCGTCGGTGATGGGCTCGCCCTTCTGGACTGTCTTGCCATGGCTGACCTTCAGGCCCACGGAGTAGGGCACCTGGTAGACCTTGACCTCGCCGTCCTCGGCGGTCACGGTGATGTTACGCAGGGCGGTACGGTGGGTATCGTCGATGCTGACCACACCGGTGATCTCGGAGATCTGGGCCATCTTCTTGGGCCGCCGGGCCTCGAACAGTTCTTCGACTCGGGGCAGACCCTGGGTGATGTCGTCACCGGCAACACCGCCGGAGTGGAAGGTACGCATGGTCAGCTGGGTACCGGGCTCACCGATGGACTGGGCCGCGATGATACCGACAGCCTCGCCCAGATCCACTTCCTTGGAGGTGGCCAGGTTCATGCCGTAGCACCGGGCGCAGACGCCGCTGCGGGCACGGCAGCCCAGGATGGTGCGGATATAGATCTTATCAATGCCGTGGGCCTCGAACTTGGCGGCATCCTCGGGCATCATCATGGTATCCTTGGAGTGGAGCACCTCGCCGGTGATGGGGGAGATCACGTCGTTCACCGGGTAACGGCCCCGGATCCGGTTGCCGAAGGTGTCGATGACGTCGCCCTTTTCAATGACCGCGCCCACCCAGATACCCTGGTTGGTGCCGCAGTTCCGCTCCCGAATGATGACCTCCTGGCTGACATCCACCATTCGGCGGGTCAGGTAACCGGAGTCGGCGGTACGAAGAGCCGTATCGGTCATGCCCTTACGGGCGCCTCTGGAGGAAATAAAGTATTCCAGAACGCTAAGGCCTTCACGGAAGTTTGCCTTGACGGGGATCTCGATGGTACGGCCGGCGGTATCGGCCATCAGGCCGCGCATACCGGCCAGCTGACGGATCTGGGCCATGCTGCCTCGGGCACCGGAGTCAGCCATCATGTAGAT
Organism: Oscillospiraceae bacterium; assembly: GCA_016302405.1. Lineage (GTDB taxonomy): Bacteria > Bacillota > Clostridia > Oscillospirales > Oscillospiraceae > Faecousia. The sequence goes on along the minus strand of JAEDNR010000074.1, from coordinate 4,421 downwards.
GGGGTTGAACTCATCCAGGTTCCCTTGCAGAGCATTGGTCACATCCGCCGTGGTCTTCTCCCACTGCTGTACCACCAGACGGTAGCGCTCGTCATTGGTGATATAGCCCTGGCGGTAGTAGTTTTCGATCTCCACCACCTTGTCCTCGGCCTGGTGAACCAGCTCATACTTGACGGCGGGAACCACCATATCGGCGATGGACACGGAGATAGCGCCCTTGGTGGAGTACTTGTAGCCCAGAGCCTTGATCCTGTCCAGCATCTCTGTCGCGATGGTGAAGCCATGGACCCGGATGCAGCGGTCAATGATCTTGCCCAGCTGCTTCTTGCCCACCAGGAAGCTGACCTCCAGATCAAACTCGTGGCCGGGCTGGGTCCGGTCTACGAAGCCCAGGTCCTGGGGGATGGGCTCGTTGTAAATGAGCCGGCCCACGGTGGCGTCGATGATCCGGTACTCCATTTTGCCGTTCATTTCCTTGCCGTAGCGCACCCGGATGGGAGCGTGGAGGCCCACGGCTCCGTCAGCATAGGCGGCAATGGCTTCCTCGGTGCTGGAATAATTATGCACCGGGCGGAACTTGGCGATGGCCTTGCCCACGGCGCTGGCAGCCTTGTTGGCGGCGAGGAACTCGTCCGCGTCCACAAGCTGACCGGCGGGCAGGTTGGTATCGCCGGCATCGGTAACATAGACGGTCTCCGCGCCCTTCTCGGCCTTGCCCAGACGGGTATAGGTCAGGTAGTAGGCGCCCAGAATCATATCCTGGGTGGGCACCGTGACGGGCTTGCCGTCCTGGGGCCGCAGCAGGTTATTGGCAGAGAGCATCAGCATTCTGGCTTCCGCCTGGGCCTCGGGGGACAGGGGCACATGAATGGCCATCTGGTCGCCGTCGAAGTCCGCGTTGAAGGCGGTGCAGCACAGGGGGTGCAGCTTCAGGGCACGGCCCTCCACCAGGATGGGCTCAAAGGCCTGGATGCCCAGACGGTGCAGCGTAGGCGCACGGTTCAGCATCACGGGACGGTCCTTGATAATTTCGTCCAGGGCGTCCCACACCTCGGTCTTGCCCTTGTCGATCATCTTCTTGGCGGACTTGATATTGTTCGCCAGACCGTCGGCAACCAGCTTCTTCATCACGAAGGGCCGGAACAGCTCAATGGCCATCTCCTTGGGCACGCCGCACTGATACAGCTTCAGCTCGGGGCCGACCACGATAACGCTGCGGCCGGAGTAGTCAACACGCTTGCCCAGCAGATTCTGACGGAACCGGCCCTGCTTGCCCTTGAGCATATCGGAAAGGGATTTCAGCGCCCGGTTGTTGGCACCGGTGACGGCGCGGCCCCGGCGGCCGTTGTCGATCAGGGCGTCCACAGCCTCCTGGAGCATCCGCTTCTCGTTGCGGATGATGATGTCGGGGGCATGGAGCTGCACCAGCCGCTTCAGACGGTTGTTCCGGTTGATGACCCGGCGGTACAGATCGTTCAGGTCGGAGGTGGCGAACCGGCCGCCGTCCAGCTGAATCATGGGACGGATATCGGGGGGGATCACGGGCAGCACGTCCATGACCATCCAGCTGGGCTTGTTGCCGGACTCCCGGAAGGCCTCCACAACCTCCAGCCGCTTCACAAGGCGCAGCTTCTTCTGGGAGGAAGCGGTTTTCAGTTCCTCCCGGAGCTGGGCGGACAGCTTGTCCAGGTCGATCTGCTCCAGCAGGGTCTTCACGGCCTCGGCGCCCATGCCGGCCTTGAAGTCGTCCTCGTACTTTTCCCGCATGTCCCGGTACTCCTTCTCGGAGAGCACCTGGTTCATGGCCAGGGGGGCGTCGCCGGGATCGGTGACGATATAGGCGGCGAAGTACAGCACCTTCTCCAGCACCTTGGGGCTGATGTCCAGGATCAGACCCATCCGGGAGGGAATGCCCTTGAAGTACCAGATGTGGCTGCAGGGGGCGGCCAGCTCGATGTGGCCCATCCGCTCCCGGCGGACCTTGGCCCGGGTGACCTCCACGCCGCAGCGGTCGCAGATCTTGCCCTTGTACTTGATTTTCTTATATTTACCGCAGTGGCACTCCCAGTCCTTGGTGGGTCCGAAGATCCGCTCACAGTACAGGCCGTCCCGCTCGGGTTTCAGGGTACGATAGTTGATGGTTTCCGGCTTCTTGACTTCGCCGTAGGACCACTGCCGGATCATATCCGGCGAAGCGATGCCGATTTTAATTGCATCAAAGGTGGCATTTGCCATAAACTGCGCCTCCTTAGTCTTCGTAGGTGTCGGTGTCCGCCTTGTCCAGGTCGCCGAACACGTCCATAATATCTTCCGGGCCGTCCTCATCGATGACAAAGCCGGAGTCCAGCACCTCCTGGGTGTCACCGACCACCACGTCGCTGTCGGAATCGGCGCTGTAAACGATCTCGTCGTCGTCTTCCTCGTCCTTCAGCTCGATCTCATTGCCGTTCTCGTCCAGAACACGGATGTCCAGACACAGAGCCTGCAGTTCCTTGACAAGGACCTTGAAGGATTCGGGCACGCCGGGCTCGGGGATGTTTTCGCCCTTGACAATGGCCTCGTAGGTCTTAACACGGCCGGTAACATCGTCGGATTTCACCGTCAGGATCTCCTGGAGGGTGTAGGCAGCGCCGTAGGCCTCCAGCGCCCAGACTTCCATTTCGCCGAACCGCTGGCCGCCGAACTGGGCCTTGCCGCCCAGAGGCTGCTGGGTGACCAGAGCGTAGGGACCGGTGGAACGGGCATGGATCTTATCATCCACCAGGTGATGGAGCTTCAGGTAGTAGGGGTAGCCCACGGTGACCAGATTGTCAAAGGGCTCGCCGGTACGGCCGTCATACAGGACGGTCTTGCCGTCTTCCCGCAGGCCCGCAAGCTTCAGGGTATCCCGGATGTCTTTTTCGTTGGCGCCGTCGAACACGGGGGTGGCAACCTTCCAGCCCAGGGCCCGGGCAGCGTAGCCCAGGTGGACCTCCAGCACCTGTCCGATGTTCATACGGGAAGGCACGCCCAGGGGGTTCAGCACGATGTCCAGGGGGGTGCCGTCGGGCAGGAAGGGCATATCCTCCTCGGGCAGGACCCGGGAGACAACGCCCTTGTTGCCGTGACGGCCGGCCATCTTATCGCCCACGCTGATTTTCCGCTTCTGGGCGATGTAGACCCGGACGGACTTGGTAACGCCGGGAGCCAGCTCGTCGGAATTCTCCTTGGTGAAGACCTTCACGTCCACCACGATGCCGCTCTCGCCGTGGGGTACTTTCAGAGAGGTGTCCCGGACTTCTCTTGCCTTCTCGCCGAAGATGGCCCGCAGGAGCCGTTCCTCGGGGGTCAGCTCGGTCTCGCCCTTGGGGGTAACCTTGCCAACCAGGTAGTCGCCGGAGCGCACCTCCGCGCCGATGCGGATAATGCCGTTCTCGTCCAGGTCCTTCAGCGCGTCCTCGCCCACGTTGGGAATATCCCGGGTGATTTCCTCCGGTCCCAGCTTGGTGTCCCGGGCCTCGGTCTCGTGCTCCTCAATGTGGATGGAGGTGAACACGTCCTCCCGGACCAGCCGCTCGTTGAGCAGAATGGCGTCCTCGTAGTTGTAGCCTTCCCAGGTGACGAAGCCGATGAGCACGTTCTTGCCCAGGGCCACTTCGCCGCCGGAGCAGGAAGGACCGTCGGCAATGATTTCCTCGGTGTCCACCCGGTCGCCCACCTTGACATTGGGCCGCTGGTTGATGCAGGTGCCGGCATTGGAACGGGCAAACTTGGTCAGGTGGAAGTTCTCGGTCTCGCCGTCGTCGTAGCGCAGGGCGATGTCCGTGGCGGAAACGGCGGTGACCACACCGGGCTTCCGGGCCTTGATGCAGACCTCGGAGTCCACGGCGGCCTTGTGCTCGATGCCGGTGGCAACGATGGGAGGCTCGGTGGTCAGCAGGGGCACGGCCTGACGCTGCATGTTGGCGCCCATCAGGGCACGGTTGGCGTCGTCGTTCTGCAGGAAGGGGATGAAGGAGGTGGCGATGGAGATCATCATTCTGGGGGACACGTCGATATAGTCGATGACGCCCCGATCCACCTCGATGATCTCGTTGCGGTGACGGCAGGTGATACGGGCGTTGGCAAGGCAGCCATTCTCGTCCAGGGGCTCGTTGGCCTGGCCGATGTAGTAGTCGTCCTCCACGTCCGCGGTCATATATTCCACCGTATCGGTGACGAAGCCGGTGGCCTTGTCCACCTTCCGGTAGGGAGCCTCCACGAAGCCGTACTCGTTGATCCGGGCAAAGGTGGCCAGGTAGTTAATCAGGCCGATGTTGGGGCCTTCAGGAGTCTCGATGGGGCACATCCGGCCGTAGTGGGTGTAGTGAATATCCCGGACGTCGAAGGAAGCCCGGTCACGGCTCAGGCCGCCGGGGCCCAGAGCGGAAAGACGCCGCTTG
>JAEDNR010000073.1 GCA_016302405.1 Oscillospiraceae bacterium | reverse complement strand
CGTACCGCATCCACCCGCACACCATTCAACAAACAGCTCTACAAATTCCAATTTACCGGTTTGCTGATTTGAGTCGGTTATAATGCTTTTGTCTCTTCCAGGAATTGTTTCACATCCGCCAGGGTTTCCACGGCAACCTTCCTGCCGATCTGATAGACCCGCTCCAGCTCCTCCGGGTCCCGGCAGACCGACGGGATATTCAGCGCCTCCGGGGGACGCAGGACCAGGCAGTTTCCGAACCGCTCCTGCTTCGCCACATACTGAAGCTCCGTGTTATACATTCTGGGACGGATGTCCATGGCGTTCAGCAAAGCGGGATAATCCCGCAGGATCAGGCCGAAAGCCTTCCTGTGGGAATATTTTTTCTTCACATATCCCTTTGGCTGGGTCAGGATCACCACATTCCTGCGGTAGCCCTTGCTTTCCAGGAACCGCAAAGGGATGGAGTCCGCGGTGCCGCCGTCGGACAGACGCATGCCGCCGCAGGAAACAATGTTGGAGACGCCGGGCATGGAGGCGGAGGCCCGCATCCACAGAAGATCCTCGCCCTTCGCTGTGGGGCAAAGACGGTACACGGCCTTTCCGGTGTCCACGTCGGTGGCGACTACATAGAATTCCATAGGATTGTGTTCGTAGGCTTCCGTGTCGAAAGGATCCAGCTTCTGGGGGATCTCCTCATAGCCAAACTGGGCATTGTACAGGTCGCCGGTGCGCAGCAGGGAGCCGACGCCGACAAAGCGCTTATCCCGGCAGTAGGCTTTGTTGTAGCGAATGACCCGGCCGATCTGGCCGGATTTCAGGTTGATGCCAAAGACGGCTCCGGCGGAGACACCCACGGCTCCGTCAAAGAGGATGCCGTTTTCCATCCATACATCTAAGATCCCGGCGGTGAACATACCCCGCATGGCACCGCCCTCCATCACTAATCCGGTTTTCATAGGTCTCCTTTCCACTCCCGGAAAAGAAAGATTGACTTTCCCCAGGAAGTACATTAAAATAATAAGATAAGCAAAGAATTCAGGGCAATTCGGCAAAGCAGACAGGCTGCGGCAGGCCGATACGCATTTTCCGTTATGTGCATATCGGTTTTACTTGGCAAGTATACAAATTGGAATTTGAAGAGGGAAGTGCGGGCCCCGAACAACACTGTCATTCCGAACCAGTGCGCACACTGGTGTGGGAATCTCCATCGAATTCCGGGCAGCCTATCGTCATACATACCGCTCTTTTGCACCATTTCCATAGTTTGTTAACGAAAAGTGGTGCTTCTAACCGGGGGATTGCCACGCCAGTGTGCGCACTGGCTCGCAATGACCGGGAATTCGATAAATTCCAATTTGTCGTTTGGCTGATGAAAGCCGATACGCATCTTCCATTATATCGAATGAAAACCCGTTTGGCAACAGAAAAGGGGGAGGATACCATGAAAAAAGTGATCCGTCGAATCCTCGCGGTTTTACCGGCAGTGGTCATGCAGGGCCTGTGGATCTGGCTCCTGTTCAGCTGGCTGGCTCCTTATGCCACGGTCCTGTCATGGGTTCTGACAGTGTTCGCGGTGGTGCTGGAAATGTATATCCTTACCAGCCGGGAGGAGGTAGCCTACCGGACCCTCTGGTTGATTATCATTCTTTCCCTGCCGGTGGCGGGCGCGGTGCTGTACCTGTGCGTCGGCAACAAACGCGGCGCAAAGCCCATCCGGAAAAAGCTGGAACAGGCAAAGGAACGTATGCCCGCTGGGGAGCCGGGGGATTTTTCCGCTCTGGAGACGGCCAATCCCCGGCTGGCCCAGACCTTCCGCTGGGTGGGGAGCCAGACCGGACTTCCTGTGATGCCCTGCGAGGGGACCAAGTACTATCCGCTGGGAGAGGATATGCACCCGGATATTCTTTCCGCCCTGGAAAGCGCCCAGGAATTTATCTATGTAGAGTACTTTATCATTGAAGACGGAAAAATGTGGGATCCCATGGTGGAGATCATGGCCCGGAAAGCCGCTGAAGGCGTGGATGTGCGGGTTATGTACGACGATCTGGGAAGCATTGCCACCTATTCCGTGCTGAATGTGATGAAGCTGCGGGAGCTGGGGATCCACTGCTTCCCCTTTAACCCCATGCTCTACCTGAAAGGAACCGTCAACTACCGGGACCACCGGAAAATGCTGATTGTGGACGGCAAGGTGGCGTTCAGCGGCGGTGTGAATCTGGCGGACGAGTATATCAACGCCAAGGTAAAATTCGGCCACTGGAAGGATATTGGCTTCCGGCTGACCGGCGCTCCCGTGGGCAGCTACACCCGGATGTTCACCGAATTCTGGAACGCTTTTTCCTGGGAGGACCCCATTACCCGACCCCTTACGCCGCCGGAACCGGGGGCAGGGGAGGGTTGCGTCCTGTCTTACTATGATTCCCCCCTGTACCGGGAGCCGGTGAGCAACACGCTGTATGTGGAGCTTCTTTCTCAGGCAGTACATACCGCCTGGTTCTTTACGCCCTATCTTATGCTGGGCGAGCAGCTTATGGACGCCTTTACCCGGGCAGCAGGACGGGGTGTGGATGTGCGCATCATCATGCCCGGCATTCCGGACAAGAAGATCGTGTACCGCATGTCCCGGAGCTATTACCGCCCCCTGCTGGAGGCCGGCGTGAAGATCTACGAGTATACCCCCGGCTTTGTCCATGCCAAGGGCTGCGTGATCGACGGGGAGGTGGGAACCATCGGTACCGTCAACCTTGACTACCGGAGCCTGTTCCTCCACTTCGAGAATAACTCCTTGTTCTACCGGGTGCCCATCCTTAAGGATCTGGCGGCGGACTATATCGCTACCCAGGAAAAGTGCCGGGAGGTGAGCCCGGAAAGCCGCAGCGGCTTCTGGAGGCGGATGGTGGACGGCGTTCTGCGGCTGTTTGCGCCGCTGTGCTGAAAACTAAGGCAGCAGGCAGCGAACTGATCAAATCGGTTCGCTGCCTGCTGTTTTTATACCCAATCCGGGTCCGGTTCTTCCCGGAGGGGAAGCGTTTGGAAGATTTCCCGGGTAATGGCCTTGTACTGGGCAAGGTCGGTGGTTTTGCGAAGCTGCTTACCCAGTTTGTCGCTTCCCGCAAACCGCCGCAGAAGATACCGCCAGTGTTCTTTCAGGCGGAACATAGCGTTCCGGGACCCGCCGAAAGCGGTGAGATATGCTTCCAGCAGCTCACCGAAGAAGGCTTCCAGAGCCGCAGCCGTGGTTCCTCCGGGGGTCAGCATACCGGGATCACCGATCAGCCCTCTGCCGATCATAACGGAGTTTATGGGAAAAGCTTCCCCGAAGCTGTCCGCCTGGGCTCTGGCGAAGATTCCGCCGCTGCGGCAGACAGGATTCACACTGTGTTCCACGGCATAGGAAAACCAGTCCTCCCGCAGCGGCCTGTCATAGAAATCCTTCCGCACCCTTGGGTGGAGAATGAGGAGCCGAAGAGGATACCGGTTGAAAATTTCCAGCAGCCTATAAAATTCCTCCGGCTGTTCCAGTCCCAGCCGGGTCTTAACGCTGATGGGGATGGGGGAGCGGGCACAGACCGTGTCCAGAAAGAAATCCAGGCCGTCGGGGTCCGCCAGCATGCCGCTGCCCTTTCCTTTGGAAACCACGGTGCCGGAGGGACACCCCAGGTTCAGGTTAATCTCCCGGTAGCCCAAATCCGCGCAGACCTGCGCCGCCCAGAGAAAGTCCTCCGTGTTTTTGGTCATCACCTGGGGAACCGCCAGGAAATCTTCCTTTTCCGCCGGGGGCAGCTCCCGGGCCTCCCGGGGGGTCAGGCTGCGGTGCTGGGTGGGGGAGAAAAAGGGAATATAGTATCCGGTGACGCCGGGAAAGTATTCGTGATGCAGATGCCGGTAGACGGCATCTGTCAGCCCCTCCATGGGGGCAAAGAAATAGTCCATGGGAATGCCTCTCTTTTTATATCCTCTGTTCAGGCTGCCGGTATAACGCGGTAACAGATAAATTGGAATTTGGCGAGCCATCGAATTTCCAGTCATTGCGAGCCAGTTCGCAAACTGGCGTGGCAATCCCCCGGATAGAGGCACCATTTTTCATGAATAAATTCCGGGTAACGGCAGATTAGAACAGACTGTATGACGATAAGTTGTCCGAAATTCGATGGAGATTCCCACACCAGTGTGCGCACTGGTTCGGAATGACAATGTTGTTCAATGCCCGGCCTTTCCTCTGCAAATCCCCAATTTCCCTATCCGCTGCATGAGGCCGATAACCGAATCCTCTGTTTGCCCGCTACAGAAAAACACCCGGCAGGATTTCCTGCCGGGCAATCCATCAGATTTCCATGATAACGGGCAGAATCATGGGATTGCGCTTGGTAGTCTTAAAGAGGTACCCGCTGATGTCGTTTTTAATGGCGGACTTAATGGCGGCCCAGTCCCGCACCCGCTTGCGCTGGCAGCGGTCGATAGCTTCCAAAGCTACCTGCCGCAGCTCGGTCATAAGATCCTCGGACTCCTTCACATAGATGAAGCCTCGGGTGATAATATCCGGGCCGGAGATCACGGAGCCGTCCTGGCTGGACAGGTTTACACAGACGACGATCATGCCGTCCTGGGCCAGGTGCTTCCGGTCCCGGAGCACCACACTGCCCACATCTCCCACACCGGTGCCGTCCACGAATACCTTCCCGGCGGTGACAGGAGTACCGACCTTGCAGGTCTTGCCGGTGAGCTCAAACACGGTGCCGATCTCGCCGATATGAATGTTCTTAGAATGCATGCCCATGGCCTGGGCAAGCTTGCTGTGCAGCTGCAGGTGCCGCTGCTCGCCGTGGACGGGAATGAAGAACCGGGGCTTGACCAGGGCGTGAACGATTTTCAGCTCCTCCTGACAGGCGTGGCCGGAGACATGGAGGCCCTCACTCTTTTCGTAGACCACCTCGGCACCCTTGCGGTACAGCTCGTTGATGATCCGGGAGACGGCCTTTTCGTTGCCGGGAATGGCGGAGGCGGAAATGATAATCCGGTCACCGGAGGTGATCTCCACCTGCTTGTGGGTGGAAAATGCCATCCGGTACAGGGCGGACATATTTTCACCCTGGGAGCCGGTGGAAACGATGACCAGCTTGTTGTTGGGAATGCTCTTGATGGCGGTGATGTCCACCAGGGTGCCTGGCTTGACCTTCAGGTAGCCCAGCTCCTGGGCCACCTTCAGCATGTTTTCCATGCTTCTGCCGGACACAGCGACCTTCCGACCGTAGCGCTGGGCGGTAGCCAGCACCGCCTGAATGCGGTGCATATTGGAGGCAAAGGTGGTGACGATGATCCGCTGGTCACAGTTTTTGAACTGCCGGTCCAGGCTTTCCGCCACCACGTTCTCGCTGGGAGTGTAGCCCTGGCGCTCTACGTTGGTGGAATCCATGAGCAGGGCCAGAACGCCCTCGTTGCCCAGCTGGCCCAGCCGTGCCAGATCCGTCATGCCGTCTACGGAGGTGGGATCGATCTTGAAATCGCCGGTCATTACCACGGTGCCCACCGGGGTGTGGATGGCAAAGCACACCGCGTCGGCGATGGAGTGGTTCACATGGATGAATTCCACGCTGAAGCAGCCGGCCTTCACCACGTCGCCGGGCTTGTGGGTAATGAGCTTCACGGTGTTTTCCAGGCGGTGCTCCTCCAGCTTCAGTTTGATCAGGCCGTTGGTCATGGCCGTGCCGTGGATGGGGCAGTTGACCTGCTTCATGCAGTAGGGGATGGAGCCGATGTGGTCCTCGTGTCCGTGGGTGATGAACATGCCCCGCAGCTTCTTCTGGTTCGCCACCAGGTAGGAAAAGTCGGGGATCACCAGATCCACGCCGTACATATCCTCCTCGGGGAAGCCCACGCCGCAGTCTACGACGATCATATCCTTGCCGTACTCCAGGACGGTGATGTTCTTGCCGATCTCATCCAGTCCGCCCAGGGGAATAATTTTCAGTTTTTCTGCCAATTTGCTGATTTTCTCCTTTCGTAATGGGAACGCGATATTGCGCGTTATGTTCTTTTTGGCGCACAGAGCGCACTGATTCAGCAGCCCCTGTCCCCCCGTCCCGGCCCTGTCTCGCCGTTTCCTGAGTGCAGCGTCTGCCTGATTCTTTCTTTTATTGCCGCTTTCGCGGCGATAACCAATGCCGGGTCTGCCCACCCGCGCCTGTCAACGGATAGTATAACACTTTTCACCGGAAAAGTATACAATTATTTTCCGATAATTTTTCGGCCCTTAAAAACCAAATAGCAGTTGCACCTTTCCGTGGGATTTGCTATAATGCAGGGTAAGAATGACTACGATGGCAATTGTGCCGTCCGCGCTGCCAACGGGGCTTTCCGGGGCGAAAATGTAGGAGGAAAAGGATATGGACCAAAAGCTTCGCAAGCTGCTAAGACCCAGCCGGGGAATCTACTTCTTCATCCTGGGCGGATTCTGCGCGGCGGCGCTGCTTACGGAACAGTATATCCTGGCGGGGGTGGAGGCGGCTGTAACGCTGCTTGTCCTGACGGCCTATACCCTGAGCAGGAATTACCGGAACCGGAAGATACAGCAGTTTCTTCAGTCCTCTCCGGAAACCCTGGAGGGGATCTCCAAGGGGGACAGCCCGTTCCCGGCAGTGCTGGTCAGCCTGGGGGACGGACGTATTCTCTGGACCAATCACCGCTTTGCCAGTATTACCGGTCTGAAGGATTCACTGATGGAGCCGGGACTGGAGGAGGTCATCCCAGGCCTTTCCACCGACTGGCTTGCCTCCGGTAAGAATGAAAGCCCCCACGATGTTACGGTGAACAAGCGCCGCTACCGGGTCTACGGCGTTCCCGTCCACGCCGGGGAGAACAAGGGCCTTATAATGGGCGTGATGTATCTGTGCGACCTGACAGAGCTGTACCAGGTTCGGGACGAGTATATCCGCTCCCGCCCGGTGGTGTGCATTATCCTTATTGACAACTTTGAGGAACTGACCAAGAATCTGACGGAGAGCGCCATTTCCACACTGAATGCCCAGCTCAACGATGCCATCACCAAGTGGACCGAGGAATACCACGGGCTTCTGCGCCGGCTGGAGCGCAACCGCTTCCTGTTTATCTTTGAAAAGCGGGACTTGGACCGGGCGGTGGAGGGAAAATTCTCTCTGCTGGAATCCGTGCACGAGATCCTCAGCCCCTCGGGGCTCCCTGCCTCCGTATCCATCGGCGTGGGCGTGGACGGCGTTACCTTTGAGGAAAGCTACGATTTCGCGGCTCTGGGCATTGAAATGGCCCTGAGCCGGGGCGGCGACCAGGCGGTTATCAAGAACCGCTTCAATTTCAGCTTCTTCGGCGGACGGAACAAGGAGGCGGATTACCGCAGCAAGGTCCGCTCCCGGGTTACGGCCAATTCCCTGATGGAGCTCATCGGCCAGAGCAGCCATGTGTTCATCATGGGCCACAGGAATGCGGACCTGGACGCGGTCGGCGCCGCCATGGGCATCGCCTGCCTGTGCCGGAAGAAGGGAAAGAAAGCCAGTATTGTGCTGGATCTGCAGGCCAATGCCGCGGAGCGCCTGGTGGAGGAGATCGCCCAGGTGCCGGAGTACCGGGAGGTCTTTATTTCCGGTCAGGATGCCCTGCTGGAAAGCGACAACCGGAGCACTCTCGTGGTGGTGGATACCAACCGTCCGGACCAGGTGGAGTATAGACCCCTGCTGGAAGCCATTCCCCGGGTGTGCGTGGTGGACCACCACCGCCGGGCGGCGGATTATATCAGCCCTGTGGTGGTCAATCTCCACGAGCCCTATGCTTCCTCCGCTTCGGAGCTGGTGACGGAGCTTGTGATGTACGCGGTGGACAGCAAGGATGTGCTGCCCATCGAGGCCAAGAGCATGCTTGCGGGCATCTGCCTGGATACCAAGTTCTTTAATGTCCGCACCGGCGAGCGCACCTTTGAGGCTGCCGCGGCCCTGCGGCGGATGGGTGCCGATACCACGGAGGTCAAAAAGCTGCTGCAAAATGACTTCCAGGACACCATGGCAAAGTACCAGATCATCCGCTCGGCCCGGCTGTACCGGCAGGAGCTTGCCATTGCCGCGCTGAATACCACCACCACCCGGGTGCTGGCGGCCCAGGCGGCGGATGAGCTGCTGAATATTTCCGGCATTACCGGCTCCTTTGTGCTCTATCCCGATGAGGATCAGGTCATTATTTCCGCCAGAAGCATCGGCAGCGCCAATGTGCAGATGATCCTGGAGCCCCTGGGCGGCGGCGGCAATACCGCCACTGCCGGCGCCCAGATGAAGGGCGTCAGCACCAAGGACGCGCTGGATATGCTGGTGGCATCCATTGATAAATTCTATGAAAGTTGAGGATATTCGAAAATGAAAGTGATTTTACTGCAGGATATTCGGGGAAAAGGTAAGAAAGGACAGATGCTGGAGGTTTCCGACGGCTACGCTAGAAACTATATGCTGCCCCGGAAGATGGCCATTGAGGCGACAGCCGACGCGGTGAACACCATGCGGATGAACGATAAGGCTGCCCAGGAGCGGATTGCCCGGGAAAAGGCGGAGGCTATGGAAATCGCCGGACGGCTGCGGGCCCTGGTGCTGACGGTCAATGCCAAGGGCGGCGGAAACGGCCGGCTCTTTGGCTCCGTCACCAACCAGGAAATTGCCGACGCACTGAAGGCCCAGACCGGCATTGCTCTGGATAAGCGGAAAATTCAGATCGCCGATCCCATCAAGAACGTGGGCACCTACACCGTCACCTGCAAGCTGGGCTACGAGATTTCCGCCCCCCTGACCGTGAAGATCGAGGAAGTTTAAGCGGATAAATTGGAATTTGTCGAATTCCCGGTCATTGCGAGCCAGTGTGCACACTGGCGTGGCAATCTCCATCGAATTCCGGGGCCAAGAACGTCATACGCCGTAGGGGCGCTCATTGAGCGCCCGGCAGAGAAATTTCTGTTATCCAGATTTCTATCGGCGAAAAGGTTCCTTTTACCGGATATTTGTTACAAAATTGGAACATTTCCGCGGGCGCTCAATGAGCGCCCCTACGAGGTAAGACGAAAAGCAGACTGAAAGTCGATGGAGATTCCCACACCAGTCTGAGGACTGGTTCGGAATGACAATGTTGTTCGGGGCGCGTGCGCATCTTTGCAAATTCCAATTTACCGTTCCATTACCGAGAAAGAAGGGAGGAAAACCCATGGATGAAGAGCTGCTTTCCCGCCAGGCGCCCCAGTCACTGGAGGCGGAGCAGGCGGTACTTGGTTCCATCCTCATCGACAGCCGGTGCCTTACGGATGTGGTGGGCGTCGTAAAGCCGGAAGATTTTTATCTCCGGCAGAACCGGGAAATCTATGAAGCCATCTACACCATGTTCAACTTCTCCCAGACCATCGACCCGGTGACGGTGCTGGACAAGCTGAGGGAGCTGGGCACCTATCATGACAATTCCCGGGACTATATCCTCCAGCTTATGGAGATCACCCCCACCGCCGCCAACGCCGAGCGCTATGCCCGGATCGTCCGGGAAAAGGCCATGCTCCGGGAGCTGGGCCAGGCGGGTGAGGATATTACCCAGATGGTTTCCGAGCAGGTGGGAACCCCCGCCGAGATTTTGGAGTCTGCGGAGAAAAAGATCTATGCCCTGCGTAAGGGCGAGCGGGGCGACAGCCTGGAGCACATCGGTACGACACTGCACAAGGTCTTTGACCGTCTGACGGAGCTGAGCCAGTCGGATTCCCTGATCCCCGGCCTGTCCACCGGAATGCGGGACCTGGATACCAAGATCAACGGCCTCAACAAGTCGGACCTGCTGCTAATCGCAGCCCGGCCTGCCATGGGCAAGTCCGCGTTTGCCCTGAATATCGGGGTGAACGTGGCGAAGAAATACAAGAAAACCGTGGCCATTTTCAATCTGGAAATGTCCCGGGAGCAGCTTGCCATGCGGCTGCTTGCCAACGAGAGCTTTGTGGAGCTGCAGAAGCTTGCCACCGGCAAGCTCAGTGAGGATGAATGGACCAAACTGTGCATGGCCTCCGCCGCCCTGAGTCAGACGGACATCCGCATTGACGACAACCCTTCCGTCACCGTGGCGGATATCAATGCCAAGTGCCGCCGCCTGGACAATCTGGGCCTGGTCATCATCGACTATCTGCAGCTGATGCAGGGCTCCGGCTACGGCCGCAATTCGGAAAACCGGGTCACCGTGGTGGGCGAAATTTCCCGCTCCTTAAAGATCATGGCCAAGGAGCTGAACATCCCCGTGATCTGCCTGAGCCAGCTGTCCCGTGCGGTGGAGAGCCGGACGGATAAGCGGCCCA
>JAEDNR010000072.1 GCA_016302405.1 Oscillospiraceae bacterium | reverse complement strand
CAACACGCTGACGCTGACCGCCGGACAGAGCCTTGGGCTTACGGCCCAGGTACTGGGTGATGTCCAGGATCTCAGCGGCTTCCTTGACCTTCTTATCGATCTCGTCCTTGGGCGCGTGACGCAGCTTCAGGGCGAAAGCCATGTTTTCATAAACAGTCATGTGGGGGTACAGGGCGTAGTTCTGGAAGACCATGGCGATATCCCGATCCTTGGGGGCCACGTCGTTGACAAGTTTGTCGCCGATGTACAGCTCACCGCCGGAGATCTCCTCCAGGCCGGCGATCATACGCAGGGTGGTAGACTTACCACAGCCGGAAGGTCCGACCAGAACGATGAATTCCTTGTCCTTGATCTCCAGGTTGAACTCCTGGACAGCAACGACACCTTCATCGGTGATCTGCAGGTTGTTCTTCTTCTCGGGCTCGTCGCCTTTTTTCTTCTTCTTTTTCTGCTTGGCGTCGTCGCCGTTGAACGGGTAGACCTTCTTGATGTTCTTCAGGGTTAAGCTTGCCATACTGTTCTGACTCCGAGCATACTGAATCCTCAATGTATGCCCTCACGGCCGCCGGGTATAACAGCGGACGTATTACGACAGGTCTCCACACTGCCGCACCGCGAGTCTGACGGGGTTTTCCTCCTTATTTTTAGCAGGCCGGGTCTATTGTTGTGGAGTAGAGCTCTACCTACCAGGATGCGTCTATCATATCATAGTTTTTTTCTGGGGGCAATGGTGCATTTCCACAGTTTTTGGGGGAGATTCTTGGTTAATATACCGATTCTGTACTGCGTTTTTTGTGAATTTCCGGGAAATCTCAGAGAATCCGCCTGTGGAAGAATTCTGTCCACAGGCGGAAAATATCAATCAATCATAAAGCCGCTGCCGGAAACAACCAGGGTGCTGCCGAAGAAAACGGTCATGGCGTTCTCCAGATACAAAGCGTCCTGGACCTGGGCAGTTTCGTAGCTGCTGTGCATGGCGAGCTGGGGGAGCCCTATGTCTGCCGTGGGGACGGAAACATGAGCGATGGAAATGTGGCCCATGGTGCTGCCACCGGGGATGTCCGCCCGGTTATAGTAGGACTGGACAGGCGCGCCTGCTTTATGGCAGACAGTGCGGAAAATCGCCGCGCCCAGGGCGTCGGTGCAGTAGCGCAGGGAGGTGTTGAATTTCAGTACGATACCTTCCCCCATGACCGGCGCGTTGCCGGGGTCGGCCAGCTCCGGATGGTTGGGGTGGACGGCGTGGGCGTTGTCCGCGGACACCAGGAAGGACTGGGACAGAAGCTGCCGGTAGTCGGCGCCGACCCCTGCCGCGATGCGGGTCAGGGTGTCCTCCAGGAAGGTGGAGTCGGCGCCCTGGGCCGAGCAGGAGCCCACTTCCTCGCTGTCCAGAGCGCAGAAGACCGGGATGGAGCGGGAAGGACCGGCGTTCAGGAAGCCCTGCATGCAGCCGAAGAGACACTCCAGATCATCCAGGGCGGGGGAGGAGAGATACTTTTCGTCCACACCCCACACGCAGGCCTTCTGCCGGACATAGAGGTAAAGGTCGTGGCTGAGGATCTTGCCTCCGGCAGCCTGATCCAGAAGGGCCGTCAGCTTTCCGGCGTCCTCACGGCTGCCGAACAGCGGGGTCAGATCCCGGGTCAGGTCCCACTTGTAGCCGTCATTCAGCTGCCGGTTCATGTGGATGGCCACGCTGGGAATCAGAAGCAGGTCCCGGTCAATATCGACAAGGCGGATTTCGGCGCCCTTTTCCGTTTCCACAAGTACCCGGCCGGCTACGGACAGGGGCCGGTCCAGCCAGGAGTAGAGAATGGAGCCGCCGTATTTCTCCGTGATGACCCGGGTATAGGTGTCCGTAAGCTCCGGGCGGAACTTCAGCTTGAAGGTGGGCCGGTCGGTATGGCTGGCGGCGATGAGGAAGCCCTGGGGGGCCTGCTGGGGGACACGGAACGCGATGACGGAGCTTCCGCCCCGGGTAGTATAGTATTTTCCGCCGGGTACCAGGGACCAGCCTTCCCCTTCGGAAAGCCGGGTGTAGCCTGCCTGGTCAAAGGTGTTCATGATATTGGCCGCCGCGTGGTAGACGCTGTGGGAGTTGTCCAGAAACGCGCACAGGGCCTGGGTTTCACTGTTCATTGGAGTGGTGCTTCCTTTCCTGTTAGTTTTCTTTTTACGGGCTGTCAGCTTTTATAAGCGGATCGTGAAATTGGAATTTGTCGGCAGGGCCGACAGCCAAGTCGTGACGAACGTGGTCTGTAATCGTTCCCAACCTTTTTATTTAGGTATGATTGCCACCGGCAATCATTGGAATTTTGATTCACTGCGTGCAGCACCACCCGCTCGGTATCGTTCTGTTGTGCGTAATAATTGGGAATTTGTCGGAGAACTCGGTATCGATTCTCTTCGTAGGGGACGGGTCTCCCGTCCCTTTGCATAACAGCCTATTTACCGTTTCGCCCCACCCTTTTGGGAGATTTTTCCGCTTGCTGCGGGAGGCGAAACGCCTCCCCTACGCCCTTACAAATTCCAATTTGTTAGTGTGCTTACGAAAGCCGATAACCTTATTCTTTGTTTACAAGCCCGCAGAACAGGTCGATCTGGTCTGCCACGGTTTGCAGGGCGCCCCGCCAGAAGGCTTTGTCCGTCAGGTCAATACCGGCGACCCTGGCGGTGTCCTCGGCGGTGGCGACTGTTGTGGTGTACAGTAGCTTTTTGTACTTGGGGATAAAGGCCTCCCCCTCGGCAAGATACTGGGCGTACAGGCCCCGGGCAAAGAGACCGCCGAAGGCATAGGGGAAATTATAGAACGTGGAGCCGTAGTAGTGGCTCTTGCACAGCCACATATAGGGGTGCAGATACTGCGGGTCCAGCCCGTCCCCGTAGGACTGCTTCTGGGCGGTGAGCATCATGTCGCACAGGGTCCCGGCGTCCATGAACCGGGATTCCCGGCCCGCAAACACCGCCGTCTCAAACAGGTACCGGGACAGGATGTCGCAGATGATCTGGGTGGTATCCTGGAGCTGGGATTCCACCAGGCTCAGCCGCTCCGCGTCATCGGCGGCGCTGCGGATGGCGGATGCCATGACCACGCACTCGTTGAAGGTGGAGGCGGTCTCCGCCAAAGGCATGGAGTAGTCCTGATTCAGGGGCCGGTGGGGAAGCACGCACTGGTTGTGGAAAGCGTGACCCAGCTCATGGGCCAGGGTCACCACGTCACCCAGCTTTCCGTCGAAGTTGGTAAGGATCCGGCTCTCCTTTAAGGAGGGAACACCGGCGCAGAAAGCACCGCCTGCCTTGCCGTCTCTGGGGAAGAAGTCGATCCAGCCGTTGTCAAAGGCAGTGGCGATCATCCGGGACAGGTCGGTGTCAAAGTGAGAGAAAAGCTTCACCAGGTAATCCCGGGCCTGCTCGGGGGTGAAGGTGGTGCTGGAAGAGCCCATGGGCGCGAACAGGTCATACCAGGGAAGTCCGTTTTCATGGCCCAGGGCGGCGGCCTTGGCTTTCAGATACTGGCGGAATTTGGGAAGATATTCTTCGATTGCACCCAGCATGGCGTCCAGGGTTTCCCGCTTCATATCGGCGTGCTGCAGGGTCCGGTCCAGAGGAGAAGCGTATCCCCGGAGGGCACAGTCGGAGATAGTCTCCATTTTGATAGAATTCAGGGCGTAGGCAACGGGGTCCGCAATGGCGCCGTAGCAGGCTAGCTCTGCTTCGTAGGCGTCCTTTCGGACCTGGGGGTCCGGGTCATAGGCCATGTTCCGGATGGCGGACAGGTTGGTGACAGCGCCCCGGTAAGAAACACGCACGGTGCTGGTCAGGTACTGCTGCAGCTCCGCCCAGGCGTTCGTGCCGGAGATGCGAAACCGGGCGGCAACGGCTTCCCCGTCTCCGGAAAGAAGATATTTGCGCTTTTCCTGCATCTTGGTGAGCAGGAAGGTGTAGTCCCGGAGCAGGCAATCGTCCTGTATCAACGCCTGAATATCCAGACCGGCAGCCCAGGCCTGAAAAGCAGCCTGGGGTGCGGCGGCAGCGCTGTAAATGGTCATGATCTGCCCCATTTTGGAGCTGGCTTCGGGATTCTTGGTGTCCGTGGACTGGCGCAGCTCGGCGTAGAGAGCCAGCTTCTGGGCGGTCTGTTCCATGGCTTCCAGAATGGCCAGGCCCTCCCGCAGACCCTGCCTGGGGTCCATGCCGGGCAGCTTGCCGGAAAGCAGTGTAAACAGCTCCACCTGCCGGCGCAGGAACACCATGTCGGCATCGTACTGCGGATCGTCAAAACCATGGTAGATGGAATCCAGGTTCCATTTGTAATTCATAACGCAGCCTCCTTGCTTTTATGCTGCTATTTTACATCATCGACAGCCTTTCGTCAACCGCGCGACGAAGCGGACCAAGAAGTCGAAATATCTCGAAAAGTCACAAAATATAGACAAAAAACGAGAAAAACGTCAATTTTCGACGAGCGATTGTTTTTGTTTGTCCTTGCAAAAAGGCTGCCTTTGTGCTAAATTATATTTGTCGCACACGGCAGGAAATGCCGGAGACGTGCCGCTTAGAGCGGCGCGCATGGGGAGAAATCTTGTTGACAGGAGAGGAATGTATGGAACACGCAACAACCGTTTTTATCGCGGACAGCGCCGAAGATTTCTGCACCGGACTGGTCGCCGCGCTGCAGCGTTCCGATGGTTTTCAGGTAGTTGGGACGGCAAATGATGGGGAACAGGCCATCCGGCAGATTCTGGACCGGAAGCCGGATGTGCTGGTGCTGGATCTGATGCTCAGCAAGCAGGACGGAATCAGCGTACTGAAAGCGATCTCCGGCATGGAGCGCCGCCCGGTGACGCTGGCTACATCGGCGTTTATAACGGAGTATGTGTCCACATCGGCAGCCAACCTGGGCGTTCGGTATCTGATGCTGAAGCCCTGCGACATGACCGCGCTGGTGGAGCGTTTGGAGGAGATCCGGGGAGGGGAGAGTCTCCGGATGAGCGCGCCCCGCCGCCCGGACAAAAACAGCATCGAGGCCATGGTCACCAGCATTATCCATGAGATCGGTGTCCCCGCCCATATCAAGGGCTACCAGTACCTGCGGGAGGCCATCATCATCGCGGTGAACGATATGGATGTGATCAACGCAATCACCAAAGTTCTCTATCCCCAGGTGGCGAAAACCTTTGGGACAACCCCCAGCCGGGTGGAGCGGGCCATCCGCCACGCCATCGAGGTGGCATGGGACAGAGGGGACTTGGATACCTTGCAGCGCTTCTTCGGCTACACAGTATCCAATACCAAGGGCAAGCCCACCAATTCGGAGTTCATCGCCCTCATTGCGGACAAGCTCCAGCTTCAGCTTAAAGGACAGAACGTAGCCCAATACTAATTGGGACACAACGACTTTTCGGCTTTTTCTTTTGGATGGTCAGTGCAACGAATTTCTGTTGGTAGGGGCGATTTGGAAGAATCAATGCAATAAACTTTTTCAGTTGTAGCAACAAACACTCTTGATTTATTGGGTCAATTTTAACCTGCTTATCTACACAACAGTCAAATAAGCGGGTAATTCAAAAAAGCGGTTCCGATGATTTAACAAATCGGAACAGAAATTCCCGGGAAACACCTCTGGAGAAAGCCGCGAAGAATTTCTATCATACTGAAAAATGCTCCTGCCTGATTGGGCTTTCGCCACCCACTCAGGCAGGAGTTCTTTTCACCCGCAAAAAGGAGGATGCTTCCCTGCTTGCAAAAAATTCTGACTACCAGCGAAACCAAAACTGCTGTGTATAAGGAAGACGCTTTTCCACGCGGTGATCGTCATAGGGTAATATTGGAGGATGCTGCGCAAACGGTATAACAAATCTGTACACAATGGTGGTTGATTTCCCGGATTCTTTTTCGTATAATAATCATGATTCGATTTCCACACTCCCAGAGAAAGCGGGATGCCGGGTATCCAGAGGGTTCGGGTGGCGGATTCCCGGGGCTTTTATGCGGCAGCCTGCTTTTTCTTTACCCTCCACAAAAAATCAGCGGATTTATTGTGTACGATACCCTGGAACCGGATTAACACGGAACAAGGAGGAATCAGCATGAGAAAGAAACTGCTTCTGATAATTGCGGGACTGCTGTGTCTGTGTCTGCTTGCCGGATGCCAGTGCAAGCATGAATGGGCACAAGCCTCCTGCGAGGCGGCAAAAACCTGCTCCAAATGCGGAGAAACCGAGGGAGAGCCCCTTGGCCACACCTGGCAGGAGGCCACCTGCACCGCGCCCAGAACCTGCACGGTCTGTGGAGAAACCCAGGGGAAAGCGCTGGACCACACCTGGCTGGAGGCCAATTTTCAGGACAGCAAAACCTGCCAGGTCTGCGGCAGTACGGAGGGGGAACCCTTGACACCGGCTTTTGAAGAATACGGTCTGCCTATCAATCTGTACGAGACAAAACACACCATCGGCGAGGATGAGAACGGGCCGGTTTACGCCCAGCGGGATCCCATTCCCTATGTTACCTCCTGCTATAATAACAAATCCCGGAAAACCACCGGCCAGCTCAATATCCTGAACTATCGTATTTTCTCCTCCGACGAAACCCATCCCCAGGTCCCCGGCTATGAATGGAGAATCCTGGACGCGGAAATTCTCTTTTCCGACGACAATGCCTTCCGGTACGGCATAACCGTCAACTTCTGTACAGAAAACTACTATGATATCACCGGCTGGGATGATAGCGAGACCGATCCCGCGGGAACCGTATGGGAAGCCTTCGCGGAGTCCGGCAATGTGCATACCGTGAATTATCACGGCAGGCAGATGCCCTGCCTGTTTTCCGCGGAAAATGAAGGCTTTGGCAGCTGGAAAAGCCGAACGGAAGTGGACGCTGCGGGAAAGACTGTGAAAATCTCCGAGATTCTCTACCACGTTACAGCCTGCTTCTGCGTTCCCGAGGGCTATGACGGTGTGGTCTTTGGTTTCATAGATTCCTCCCTCCAATGGGACGAGGGACAGTACGTTTTTGATGTAGCGGATGAAAACACCCTGTTTTTCCGGATGGGCAACGACCCGGAGCAGTGGTGGAAGTGAAACCGGCTTCCGCCCAAAAGGAGCAGAAGGCAGCCTGCAATAGCGGAAAGGGGCTGTCTCACTAAGGAAAGGTTTCGTCAAATAGCACATAATAGATGAAAGATGTCATTGCGAAGAGTAGACCGATGTCACTGGTGTGGCAATCTCCTGAATAGAAGAATGCGTTATCAGTGCGGTACGCGGTAAGGGCTCCCTTGTGTAAAGGCTGCGCCCGCAGGCGCGTTTCGGAGGCCAACCGCCGCCAGGCGGCTCTTAGGCCGGAGATGAGCTGTCGCGAAGCGACTGAGGGATTGTGCAGTAAAACGTTTTAAATTGACAATAAATCGGCGAAAAGGGACAACAAAGGACACTGTCCGTTCTGACGATGGGTAGATAGGAAAGTCCACCGTTACAACCCCTCAGTCAGCTTCGCTGACAGTTTCATTAAGGTATGATTGCCCCCGGCAATCATTAAGATTTTGATTCACTGCGTGCAGCACCACCCCTTACACTTCGGGAGCCCTTGTCGTGTACCGCATCGATACCGCACACTACTGGACAAACAGCCCTACAAATTCCAATACAGGCTATCGGCATTAATAAGCAGATCATAAAATTGGAATTTGTAGAGGTGAACGCACGCCCCGAACAACACTGTCATTCCGAGAAAGTAGCGCACTACTTTCGTGGGAATCTCCATCGAATTTCAGGTAGCCTATCGTCATACAGGCCGTTCTTTTTGTACTGTTTCCCGGAATCTACCTGTGTGTTATCGAGAAATGGTACTTCTACCCAGGAGATTGCCACGCCAGTGTGCGCACTGGCTCGCAATGACCGGGAATTCGATGGCCCGCCAAATCCCAATTTGCCGCGCTGATGCGTTGGCGGATAAGCACTTTGTGTTATTTTGGCGGCGGAAGCACAGGAAGCGGGTACTCCGGTTTTCCGGCAAACGCTGGGAAGAAGACAGTAATTGATAGAGCAACACCCTCCCGGGAAGCGGATCTTCCATCCCGGGAGGGTGTTGTTTTCTGGAAACATTCAGGCGAGATTCTGGAGGGCCAGGGCGTTCTGGGTCTTATAGAGGTTTGCGTAGATGCCGCCCTTTTGGAGAAGCTCCTCGTGGCTGCCGCATTCTGAAATGACGCCGTCGGCGATGGACACGATCCGCTGGGCGGAGCGGATGGTGCTCAGGCGGTGGGCGATAATGAGGGTGGTGCGCCCCTTTGCCAGATTGTCAAAGGCCCGCTGGATCTTTGCCTCGGTGACGGAGTCCAGGGCGGAGGTTGCCTCGTCCAGGATCAGGATGGGGGGATTTTTCAGGAAGATCCGGGCAATGGCGATGCGCTGCTTCTGTCCGCCGGAGAGCAGGGTGCCCCGCTCACCCACATAGGTCCGGAAGCCGTCGGGCATGGCAAGAATATCCTCGTAGATCTCCGCCTGTTTTGCCGCTTCAATGACCTCCGCCTCGGTAGCGTCGGGCCGCCCGTAGCGGATATTTTCAAAGATGGTGTCGGCAAACAGGAACACCTCCTGCTGCACGATGCCGATGCTGGCGTGGATGCTCTTCTGGGTCACATTCCGGATGTCCTGGCCGTCGATGCGGATGGCCCCGTCCGTCACATCGTAGAACCGGGGGATCAGCTGGCACAGGGTGCTCTTGCCGCCGCCGGAGGGACCGACAATGGCTACCGTCTCCCCGGGGGCAATGTCCAGGCTCACGTTGTGGAGCACCGCCAGATCTCCGTCATAGGCAAAGGAGACGTTTTCCACCTGGATATGGCCCTGTACATTCTGAAGATCCTGGGCATTCTCCCGGTCCCGCACGGAAGGCTGGGTGCGCATGACCTCCACGAACCGGTTGAGACCGGCGAAGCCGTTGGCAAACAGCTCGGAGAAGCTGGCAAGCTTGCGCATGGGGTTTACAAAGGTGGCAATGTACAGGCTGAAGGTCACAAGGTCCCGGTAGTCCATTTTGCCACGCATAATGAGCCAGCCGCCCAGGGCGATGACCACCACGTTCAGGCTGGTGAGGAAGAACTCCATGGAGGTATTGAACAGGCCCATGGCCTTGTAGAAGCCGGTTTTGGAATTTTTGAACTGCTCGTTGGCGGTGGAGAACCGGTGGGACTCCACTTCCTCGTTGCCGAAGGCCTTGGCGGTGCGGATGCCGGAAAGGCTGGATTCGATCTCGGTATTGATGTGGCCGGTCTTCTGCTTCACGGCGGCGGAGGCCCGGCTCATGTTATTGCGCATGGCCATAATCACCGCGATGAACACAGGGATCATGATGCCCACCACCAGGGCCAGCTCCCAGCGGATTCCCGCCATGACAATGAGGGCGCCGATGATGGTGAAGGTGGAGGTGACAATATCCTCCGGGCCGTGGTGGGCCAGCTCCGTCAGCTCAAACAGGTCGGAGGTGAGGCGGCTCATGAGCTGGCCGGTGCGGTTGCCGTCATAGAAGTCAAAGCTCATTTCCTGCATGTGGGTGAACAGGTCCCGGCGGATGTCCGCCTCCACCCGGATGCCGAAAATGTGGCCGAAAAAGCAGACAGTGTAGTTAAGAAGCGCCCGGAGCACATAGAAGAAAACCACCGCGGCCATCAGCGCGAAGAAGATCCGGTACTTTCCCTCGGGAAGCAGATCGTACAGCGCCTTCCGGGTGACCAGAGGGAAAGCCAGGTCAATGAGGGCAATGCAGATTGCACAGCTCATATCTACGGCGAATAGGGCTTTGTGGTTGCCGAAATAGCTCAGGAAGATTTTCAGCGGCGACCATTTCTGAAAATCGCGGGATACAGTTTTCATGGGAATCCTCCGTAAAATATTCGTTTCTCCTATTATAGCGCAAAATAAAAAAAGAAGCAATCCGGGAAAATAAAAATGCTTTCTGACAGAACGGGGCAGATCGAAAAATTGGAATTTGACGGGCTGTTTGGGCAGTGGCGAGCGGTGCCGATGCGGTACACGTCCTTGCCCCCCGCGTTTACGAGGGGGGTGGTACCAGTGCGCACACTGGTACCGGGGGGAGTGCGTCACCCGCATCCCTTTCACAAAAAGTGTGAAGAATGGAACTGTAAACACAGAAAGATCAATTATTTGACGCTTTCGGAAATTCGTACTCCCCCCGTCCCTGCGCTAGCGCAGGGACACCCCCCTCACAAGTGCGGGGGGCAAGGCGTCTAACCAGCCGCGCACCTTAACTGCCCAACAAATTCCAATACAGGTTATCGGCTTTAGTAAGCACACTGACATATTGGAATTT
>JAEDNR010000071.1 GCA_016302405.1 Oscillospiraceae bacterium | reverse complement strand
CAGTCAGCTACGCTGACAGCTCCCCTTACACAGGGGAGCCCTTGCCGCGTACCGCGTCGCCCCGCAAACCATTCACCAAACAGCTCTACAAATTCCCAATTTGTCTGTCTGCCGCGTTAAGCAGGAAATTACTTTCATTATATTTGCATTTTCTCCCCCCGTCAACAAAAAATCAGGCGGCCGCTCACGCAGCCGCCTTGGCTTTATTCTTTTGCCCGGATATCCAGGTGATAGTCAATGATCCCGGCTTCGGTATTTTCAATGTTGATCTCGTACACCAGATCGATGGTCCCACCGTCTGGAACAATATCATAATAGACCCGTGTGGCAGTGACCGTGATCATCAGCGCGCCGAAATCCGTTTCATACAGGGAGTCATGGGTGACCCCCTCCTCAAACACCATCTGGGAGTGCAGGCTTCCCGTCCGGGTCAGGGTCACCTTTCCCGGCTCCACCCGAAAGGTGGTGGTCACGCCGGCAAGGCCCGTGAGCTCACTTTCCTGATAGCACACATCCCAGCCGCCGTCCCGGTAGGAAAGCTCACCCTCGGAAACCAGCTCAATGGTATCCGGCTCCTGGCCCCGGTAGCTCTGCCGTCCCTGAATGGACAAAATAACACTTTGGCTCATTAGAACGCCTCCACCGCCAATTTCAGGAGCTCGTCAATGAGCTGGGAATAGGGAATGCCGCTGGCGGCAAAGAGCTTGGGATACATGGAAATGGAGGTAAAGCCGGGAATGGTATTGATCTCGTTGAAGACAACCTTCTGCTCCTTGTCCGTGACAAAGAAGTCCACCCGGCTCAGGCCCTGGCAGCCGATGGCGCTGTACACCTTCACCGCCGCGTCCCGGACGGCTTCCTCAACATCATCGGCAATCCGGGCAGGGATATAGGCCCGGGAGGTGTCGGTGACATACTTCGCCTCGTAATCATAGAACTCCGCGCCGGAATCGATCTCCCCGCAGATGGAAGCCACCGGGCTGGAATTACCCATAACGGCGACCTCGATTTCCTTGCCCTGGATGTATTCTTCCACCAGAATCTTTTCATCGTAGGCGGCGGCATCCAGCAGAGCGTCCCGCAGCGCGGCTCTGCAGCCTGCCTTGGAAACGCCCACGGAGGAACCGGTTCCGGCAGGCTTTACAAATACGGGATAGGTGAATTTTTCCTCCACGGAATCGAGAACCGTATCCATCCGGTTGTCCAGGTCCGTTCTGCGGATAAGCTGCCAGTCCGCCTGGCAGACACCGGCCTCCCGGGCCACCAGCTTGGTCAGGGTCTTATCCATGGCCACGGCGGAAGCGGAAACGTGAGGGCCCACATAGGGGATTCCCGCCATCTGCAGCAGGCCCTGCATGGCCCCGTCCTCGCCGTTTTCGCCGTGGAGCACCGGGAACACCACATCGATGCGCTCCCGCACCACGCAGTCCCCCTCAAAGCTCAGCAGGCCCTGTCCCCGCACCGGGGAGATTGCCGCCCGCCGGTTGCCGGGATAGTCCCGCCAGGCTCCGGTAGGCAGCAGAGAATAATCCTTACCGGTATAGAGAATCCAGTCCCCATCCCGGGTAATGCCCACAGGGAAAATATTGTACTTTTCGTGGTCGATATTGTTGAGCACCGACTCGGCAGAACGCAGAGAAACCTCATGCTCCGGACTGATACCGCCAAACAGAATGCAAACACTGAGTTTTTTCACAAGTTACCCCTCTTCCTGATCCTTAAGCAGAGCCTCTCCCGCACGGAAGATGTCCCCCGCGCCCATGGTCAGAATAATATCCCCCGGCTGGGCGATCCGTTTCAGATAAGCCGTCACATCCGGCAGTGTCTCACAGTAAACCGCCCCAGGGATCTGCCGGACCAGATCCGCGGAGGAAATCCCCACGGTGTTCCGCTCCCGGGCAGCGTAGATCTCTGCCAGCGCCAGTACATCCGCCCGGCTCAGCTCCCGGATGAACTCCGGGAACAGCGCCTGGGTGCGGGTGTAGGTATGGGGCTGGAACGCCAGCACCAGCCGCCGGAAGCCCATGGTGCGCACCGTTTCAATGGTGGCGCGGACTTCATCGGGATGGTGGGCATAATCATCGTACACCTCGGCGCCGTTGAAGGTGCCCTTATGCTCCAGGCGGCGCTTTGCGCCATGGAAGGAGTGGATGCCCCGGGCCACCGCGTCCCCGGGAATGCCCAGAATCCATGCGGCCGCGGCGGCAGCCAGGGAGTTGAGGGCATTGTGCCTGCCCATGACCCCCAGGTCCAGGTGGCAGTAGAATTCTCCATCGCAGACCACGTCAAAGTGGCACCAATCCGGGCACATATTCTCCGCCCGGACCCGGTTGCCTTTCCCAAGGCCGAAGCTGACACAGTCAATGCCCTGCATAGCTTCCATGGTATGGGGGTCGTCACCGTTTGCCACAACAGCGGAGGTCGCCATCTGGGCAAACTTGTGGAAAGACTTCTGAATATCCTTCAGATCCTTGAAATAATCCAGATGGTCCGCCTCCACATTCAGCACCACAGCCAGAGTGGGGTAGAAGTTCAGGAAGGAATCGCAGTATTCACAGCTTTCCAGCACAATCGTGTCCCCATGGCCAACCCGGTGTCCGGCGTGGAGCAGGGGCAGATATCCGCCGATCATGACCGTGGGATCCGCACCGGCTTCCATCAGAATGTGGGTCATCATGGAGGTGGTGGTGGTTTTCCCGTGGGTGCCGGCAATGCAGACCGCGTTTTTGTAGGACCGCATAATCTCCCCCCAGGCCTGGGCCCGCTCAAAAACGGGAATGCCCGCGGCTCTGGCGGCGGCGATCTCCGGATTATCATTATGGGCAGCGGCAGTGCGGATCACGCACTGGGCCCCCTTTATATTATCCGCGCTGTGGCCGATGGCAACCGGGATACCCTTGGCCTCCAGCTCCTGCGTGGAAAGGGAACCGCTCATATCGGAGCCGGTGACCACCATGCCCATCCCTTTCAGTACCAGACCCAGCGGCCGCATGGACACGCCGCCGATACCGACCAGATGAACCCGGCGGCCAGGCTGCAGATAGGCGCCGATCTCCTTATTCTTCGTCATACTCCATATTCCCCCGACAAGTTAGAAGTGTACCGGAAACTTGTCTATTATACATCATTCTTAAAAAATTTACAACTGGGAAATGGAGATACGGCCGGCTATTTCGACAAAATCTCCACCTTTCCCAATTCTCCACAGTTAGTCTATGGGGTTTTCTTCCATTCTGTGCGAAAGACTTAACGAAAATAAGCCGAAAGTTTCAAACCGCACTGCAAAACCGCGCCCCCGGCATGCTGCCGGAGGCGCGGGAAATTACCGGATTTGCTTTCCGGTGGGGTTTAGGGAAGCTCTGATTTATTCGTTTAGCGCTGACGGCAGAAGATTTTGCTTCATCCGAAAGTTTGAAAAGTGGAGGAATACTGTGTGTATTTCCCGCTTTTCAAACAGCAGGTGTGGAACAAAAGATTCGCCGATCAGCCGCAGACGAATGATTCAGAGATTCCTTAGCAGAAGGGATTCTCCGTAGGATAGGGAAGGTTCCCAGGCTGATTGTAGGCAATGTCCCCCACGCCCAAGTACTTGAACACCTCAAACAGGGCTTTCCCGCAGTGGGCAAAGGCCACGGCGCCATGGTGGGGATAGCGCTTCTGAATCAGCACATGGCGGTAGAAACGGCCCATCTCCGGAATGGCGAAGACACCGATGCCGCCAAAGCTGCGGGTCGCCACCGGGAGCACCTCACCCTCGGCGATGTAGGCCCGGACCACACCCTCACTGTCGCACTGCAGGCGGTAGAAGGTAATGTCGGAGGGAGCGATGTCGCCCTCCAGAGTGCCCCGGGTGAAATCCGGATCGCTTCCCTCCGGCTCCAGCAGACGGTGCTGAATGAGCTGGTACTTGACCGCCCGGTCAGCGCACATCTTGCAGGAGGGGGTGTTGCCGCAGTGGAAGCCCATGAAGGTATCGGTAAGCTTGTAGTCGAACTTTCCGGCGATTCCCTCGTCGTAGATGTACTTGGGCACGGAGTTGTTAATATCCAGCAGGGTCACCGCGTCGCCGGTGACACAGGCGCCGATGTACTCACTCAGCGCGCCGTAAATATCCACCTCACAGCTCACGGGAATGCCCCGGGATGCCAGACGGGAGTTGACGAAGCAGGGCTCAAAGCCAAACTGGCTGGGGAAGGCAGGCCAGCACTTGTCAGCAAAGGCAACGTACTTCCGGTCACCCTTGTGGTTTTCCGCCCAGTCCAGGAGGGTCAGCTCAAACTGGGCCATCCGCTCCAGCAGGTCCGGGTAGAATCTGCCCTCTCCCATTTCCGCAGCCATATCGGCGCAGACTTCGGGAATCCGGGGGTCTCCCGCGTGCTCCTTGTAGGAAACCAGCAGGTCAAGCTCACTGTTTTCCTCAACCTCCACACCCAGCTCGTACAGGCCCTTGATGGGAGCGTTGCAGGCAAAGAAGTCCTGGGGCCGGGGGCCGAAGGTAATGATTTTCAGGTTCCGGATACCGATGATGGCACGGGCAATGGGCACAAACTCCTGGATCATCTTCACGATGTCCTCCGCGGTGCCCACGGGGTACTCGGGGATGTAGGCCTTCAGCTTGCGCATTCCTAAGTTGTAGGAGCAGTTCAGCATGCCGCAGTAGGCATCGCCCCGGCCATTGATCATATCCCCGTCACCCTCGGCGGCGGCAACATACATCACAGGGCCGTGGAATTTCTTGGCCAGCAGAGTCTCCGGGGTTTCCGGGCCGAAGTTGCCCAGGAACACCACCAGGGCATTACACCCGGCAGCCCGGACATCCGCAATGGCCTTGGCCGCGTCCTTCTCGTTCTCTACAGTGATCCCGCACTCGTAAATCTGCCCGGGATAGGCGGCAACGATATTCTTCCGGCGCTGGGTACTCAGGGCAATGGGGAAACAGTCGCGGGAAACCGCGATAATACCAAGTTTGACTTCAGGAATGTTGTTCACCGAATATCTCTCCCTTAAATAAAATTCGCGATGTCAATATTTTCTCCGGTCAGGCCGGGTTTTGCGCCCTTTTTCGCAGCCGGGGACTCCGGATGGGCCAGCAGCCACTTATTCCGGGCGGTCATAATCGAGTCCTCCCAGGTTTCGTTCTTCATATGGGGCCGGTCGGTATTGGTCAGCCAGGGCAGGACCACCAGCACATGGAAGCCCTTCTGGGGGTCAGCATGGCAGGGGGCATAGTGGAGCGTCGTGGCCCAGACCTCAATGAGGACACCGGCGGGGACCCGGAAGGCCTTGACCGTGGACGTATCCAGGAAGCCGTCCACAATGTCCTCCTGACGGCCCAAAAGCAGGATAAAGTCCTCGCTGCCCATGTTGAACTCGCTGTTGCGGTGGTATTCCAGGCAGTTGAGCCTGGTGTTGTGGCCGTTGCACCAGCCCAGCTGGATCTCCATGCCGCCGAAGCAGTGCTCGCTCAGCTCGGTAGCCGCGGGCAGCTCCTGCAAACAAGGATCAGAGGGGGTGTAGGCGGTGCCCTCCGCAGGCTGGGGGGTCCTTGCCAGAACCTCCAGGATCTCCGCCCTGGCATCCTCCAGGCCCTCCACGATCTGGCCGTAGCGCTTGAACTCAGGGTCAAATACGGAATAGATTTTCATATGCTCCTCCTTTTACGCCAGCTCGGCAAAAAGCGCCTTGCAGGCGGGATAGATTTTCCGGAACTTCTGATATTGTTCTTCATATTTTGCTGCGAGGGTGGGCTCAGGATGAACGGTGTCCACCACATGCACAAGCGCGCCGCAGGCATCCGCCACGGTCTTATATTCTCCGCAGGCAACCATGGCAAGCATCGCGCCGCCCATGCCCGGACCCTGCTCGGAAGCCACCAGCTCCAGATCCATATTCAGGACGTTGGCAAGAATCCGCTTCCAGAGCGGACTCTTGGCGCCGCCGCCGCAAAGCTTGCTGGCTTTCACATCGATGCCCAGCTTCTTTACCACCTCAAAGCTGTCCCGAATGGCAAAGGCCACACCCTCCAGCACCGCCTGGGTCATGTCCGCCCGGGAGGTGTCCATGGTCAGACCGATAAAGGTGCCCCGGGCACTTACGTCGTTGATGGGGCTCCGCTCGCCCATGAGGTAGGGCAGGAAGAACACATGGTTTTCTCCCAGCTTGTCAGCGGAGATGGCAGCCTGTTCTTCACTGTACCGGTCCGTATGGTAGATGTCCTCCATCAGCCACTTGTTGCAGGAGGCGGCGCAGAGCATGCAGCCCATCAGATGATACCCGCCGTCGGCATGAGCAAAGGCATGCAGGGCGTTGTTTTCATCCACCCGGAAGGCATCGGAGGAAATGAAAACCGTGCCGGAGGTACCCAGGGAAATGTTGCAGCCTCCCCGGCCCACCACGCCGGTGCCCACGGCAGCGGCGGCGTTGTCCCCCGCTCCGGCGCAGACCCGGCAGGAATCGGGAATCCCCAGCGCTTTTGCCACCTCGGGCCTTACCGTTCCCACGGTCTCGTAGCTTTCATAGAGCCGGGGCATCTGGTCTTCCCGGACGCCGCAGATCGAAAGCATCTCCGCTGACCAGCGCTTATGCTCCACATCCAGCAGCAGCATGCCGGAGGCGTCGGAATAATCCGTGGAGTGGACCCCGGTGAGAATGTAGTTGATGTAATCCTTGGGGAGCATGATCTTCCGGATCCTGCTAAAGTTTTCCGGCTCGTTCTCCCGCATCCAAAGAAGCTTGGGGGCGGTAAAACCGGCAAAAGCAATGTTGGCGGTGAGGCGGGACAGCTCCTTCATGCCGATCTCCCCGTTTAAGTACGCCACCTGCTCCGCTGTGCGTCCATCATTCCACAAAATGGCGGGACGGATAACCTGGTCATTTTCGTCCAGGACCACCAGGCCGTGCATCTGGCCCCCGGCGCCGATTCCTGCTACCTGGCCGCCGTCGAAGCCGCAAAGCAGCTCCCGGATCCCGGAAAACACCGCTTCCTTCCAGTCCTCCGGCCTCTGCTGACTCCAGCCGGGCTTGGGGAATTCCAGCGGATACTCCCTGGAAACCACATTTTTGATCTGCCCCGCTTCATCCATCAGCAGCAGCTTCACCGCCGATGTACCCAGATCAATGCCGATATAGAGCATACCGAATCCTCCTTGCTATTTAATTGCAGTTGTAGTTATCGGTTTAAATGAGCTGATCGTGAAATTAGAATTTGTGGAGGAAAGACTGGGCATCGAACAACACTGTCATTCCGAACCAGTCCGCAGACTGGTGTGGGAATCTCCATCGAATTCCAGGCGGCCCATCGTCATACAGTCTGTTCTAATCTGCCGTTTCCCGGGATTCATTCACGAAAAGTGGTACGTCTATCCGGGGGATTGCCACGCCAGTTTGCGAACTGGCTCGCAATGACCGGGAATTCGATAAATTCCCAATTTGACAGTGCGCTTACTAAACAGCCGATAGCCTTAATTGCAGTTATTACTGCTTTGAAAGGCTGCGGTGCCATCACTTCCGGGGCTCTTTCCGGGCAGTGGTCTGTCCCTGGGCCACACCCTCGGTGGACTCCGGCACAAACAGCACCTTAATGGTGGCAAAAATGATCTTCAGGTCCGTCACAAGACCCATGCTGCCGATATACTGCAGGTCCATCTGCAGCTTATTGTAGGGGGAAGTATTATATTTTCCGTACACCTGGGCGTAACCGGTGAGCCCCGCCTTGGCCTGCAGCCGGAGGGCAAATTCCGGCATCTCTTTTTCATACTGCTCCGCGATCTCCGGACGCTCCGGCCGGGGTCCCACAATGGTCATGGTACCCATAAGAATGCACAGAAGCTGGGGCAGCTCGTCAATCCGCAGGCTTCGAATCACCTTTCCCACGGGGGTGATCCGGTCGTCTCCCTGACTGGCAAGCCGCGCCACACCGTCCTTTTCGGCATCCACCCGCATACTGCGGAATTTGTAAACATAAAATTCTTTCCGGTCCTTGGTCAGGCGGATCTGCTTATAAAACACCGGGCCGCCGTCGTAAAGCTTGATGGCAGCTGCCGTAACCAGCATCAACGGAGAGAGGATCACAAGCGCCGCCAGACTGAGCGCAATATCCATCCCCCGTTTCACAACCAGGTACCACACACTGGGGCTACAACGCTGGCACAGCATCACGGGCAGGCTGCACATCTGCATGGTCTTGGCACCGTTGATGAGATAGTCACCGATATTGGGCCGGACATAGGCTTCCATCTTTTCGGCAATACAGAATTTAACGATGTCATTGCGGACGCTGGAACTGACCCCGCAGATCATAACCGCCTCGGCGTTCATGGCTTTCAGCTCCGCCAGGGTCCGGGCAGGATCCCCGTCCACCGCCAGCTGCCCGACGAGCGCAAACCGCCAGGGCATATTGTTTATAATCATCTGTCCGTTTTCCATGGCTTCGGAATAGGCATAGATCAGCACAGTCCGCTTTGGGGGCAGCAGCCGGTTGGTCAGCCGGACCGCGGGACCGGACCACAGGGCAGATGCCAGGATCATACCCGCCATCACCGCCAGCAGGGGCAGCACATTGGGCAGCGTCCGCTGGAGAAGCCACAGCACGATATAAGTAAAGAATGCTGTGATCACCGCCGCCACCGCGTGGCCATAGCTCAGCTCACTGGCACTGCTGGTCGTCAGGTCAAAGCCGCCGTAGAGCTTGGCAAGGGACACATACAATACCACAAACAGGGCGATGACAAAAAGGTGGCCCTTGCCGTAAAAGGTCTCCACAAAAAGCTGTTTGCTGTAAAACAGATACCAGGCCGCGGCAAAGAAAGCGGTATCCACCGACACCAGCAGCGCTTTGACCAGCAAAAGATACAGGTCGGTTCTTTGTTCTTTATCCATCATGATCCATGTTCCACTCTTTTCTTTTTCTGGACTATCCCTGAAAAAACCGGCTGGCTTAACCCGGTGAACGTCCTGAAGCAGAAGCTTTTCCCTTTCGTTTCTTCGTATCCGGGAAAAAATCCGTTTCAACGCGGTCAGTTTTTCAGCATATCACAAACATTATTTCCCGGCAGCCCTTGTCATCTCTTCCATGAGCTGGGGCACCCGAATGTTCTGGGGGCACTGCTGGGTGCAGGCGCCGCAGCCTACGCAGTCCCAGGGCATACCGCCCTCCACATTTTTAAGACCGTTCAGCGCCCAGGCTCCCTCCAGCTTGAAGGAATTGTAGACCTTCAGAACCTCCGGGATATTGATTCCCGCGGGGCAGGTGTCACAGCAGTACCGGCAGCCGGTGCAGGGCACCCGCACCTGGTCATGGAACATGGCACAGGCCCGGAACAGGAGTGCTTCCTCCTCGTCCGTCAGGGCCCGGTCATCGGCAAAAGTTGCCACATTGTCCTGTATCTGCTCCAGATTGCTCATACCGCTGAGGGCGACCTGCACCATGGGCAGCCGCTTCAGCCACCGGAACGCCCAGGAGGGAATGCTCCAATCGGGATGGGCCTGGCGCAGCAGGCTTTCCGCGTCCTCCGTCAGCTTGGCCAGACGGCCGCCCCGGACGGATTCCATAACCATCACAGGGATATTCCGCTCCGCCAGAATCTCGTACTCCCGCTTTGCCGTGCCGTAATTCCAGTCAAAGTAGTTCAACTGGATCTGGGCAAAGTCCCATTCATAAGCGTCCGCAAACCGGGCAAGCACTTCAGGGGAAGCATGGGAGGAAAAACCGAAATAGGAGATTTTTCCCTCCCGCTTCATCTGCTGGAAGAACGGAATGCAGCCGTTATGCAGATAATCTTCAATATTGCTGTCCCCCAGGGCATGAATGAGGTAAAAATCGATGCGGTCCACCCCATACCGCTCCAACTGCTGGGCAAAGGTCTCCCGGTAGTCCGGATTGGCCCGAACGTTGTACTTTGTGGTGATGTAATAGCTGTCCCGGGGATAGCGGCGCAGGGCCTGTCCCACGAACCGCTCGGACTGTCCGCTGTGATAGACATAAGCCGAATCAAAGTAATTGATCCCGTTTTCCATAGCGTAGTCCAGGATCTGCCCGGCCTTTTCATAGTCAATATCTCCGTCCTTACCGCCGGGAAGGATGGGCAGGCGCATATTGCCCATACCCAGCCGGGAAAGGGTGATATTCTGAAACTGTTTGGTGACCATAGAAGCATTCCTCCCTGTATTTTGCCGCAAGGAAACGCTGATTTCATCGGCGTTTCCCTAAGAGCAGATTCTCCCATTTACTAACAGGATACCACAAACCCCTCTGTTTTGCAAGGGTTACGGGATTTTTGTTCCCATGTCCCGGAAGAATGAACAGATCCGGCGCTTTTTCTTTTTCCTAAGGCAACACCGCACAATGGGTACTGCGGGCTTCGGCGGATCTTTTGCCCCAA
>JAEDNR010000070.1 GCA_016302405.1 Oscillospiraceae bacterium | reverse complement strand
GTGAGGGTGGTGCTGCACGCAGTGAATCAAAATTCCAATGATTGCCGGGGGCAATCATACCTTGATTAAAGTGTCCCTGCGCTAGCGCAGGGACGGGGGGAGTACGAATTTCCGAAAGCGTCAAATAATTGATCTTTCCGTGTTTACAGCTCTATTCTTCGCTCTTATTCGTGAAAGATATGCGGATGACGGGCTCCCCCCGGTACCAGTGTGCGCTACTCTTACCACCCCCCTCGTAAACGCGGGGGGCAAGGACGTGTACCGCATCGGCGCCGCTCGCCACTGCCCAAACAGTCCTACAAATTCCAATTTGACATACCACAGAACGATACCGAGCGGGTCAGGGAAGAAACGATTACACATATCTTGAGCACGACTTGGCCGCCCGCCCTGCGGGTAAATATCAATTTACCGGCTTGCTGATTTCACGAGACAAGAATTTTTATATATTATAACGCCCCCGATAGGGAAAGTCCAGCGCGGAAAGAAAAAGCGGTGAAAAATTAAGGTCATGAATTGTAAACGTTAGGTAAACTTTTTTGCATCCCCCCTGTGGGCGTGTTGTTATTTTCGTGGAATATGCTATAATACTGTCACAAAAAAGACTGGCCGAATATGCTGCGCATTTCCGGTTTGTGAGGTATTACAATGAAAAAAATGCTTTTTATCATGAATCCCTGCTCCGGTCAGAAGCGGGCCAACCGGTATCTGCCGGAGATCCTGTCCATGTACAACCGGGCGGGCTACGATATTACCGTCCATATGACCGCCGGCCCGGGAGACGGGGATCAGACGGTCCGCCGCCTGGGGCCGGGTATGGATGTGGTGGTATGCTGCGGCGGAGACGGCACCTTTAATGAAGTCATCTCCGGGCTGCTTCACAGCGGGCTGGATATTCCCGTAGGCTATATCCCCGCGGGAACCACCAACGATTTCGCTTCCAGCATGAAGCTTCCCACCAATATCAAACGGGCGGCACAGGCCATTCTGGACGGCACGCCGGTGGCCTACGACGCCGGAAAATTCGGGGACCGGTACTTTTCCTATGTGGCCTCCTTCGGTGCCTTTACCCGGGCCAGCTACGCCACCCCCCAGGACATTAAAAACGCTCTGGGCCACACCGCCTACGTTCTGGAAGGCATCCAGGAGCTGTCCCAGCTGCGCAAGGAGCATGTGCGCATGGACATTGACGGGCGGATCGTGGAGGACGACTTCCTCTTCGGCGCCATCAGCAACTCCACCTCCGTGGGCGGAATCCTGACCCTGGATCCCAGCCAGGTGGATATGCGGGACGGCCTGCTGGAAATTCTGCTGGTTCGGGCCCCCCGGAATCTCGCGGAGATCTCCGAGTGCATCCAGGCCCTGAAAAACCAGAAGTACAACTGTGAAATGATCACGTTCTGCTCCACCCCCAAAGTGACCGTGTACGCGGATCCCGAAATGCCCTGGACCCTGGACGGTGAACGGGAGGACGGCCACAGCGAGGTGATGGTGGAAAATCAGCACCTGGCTTTCCGCCTCATTCAGGAGGTTTAAACGGTGCATAGCTCCACCCTGTGCTATATCACCCGGGGAAACGATGTGCTGATGCTCCACCGGGTCAAGAAGAAAAACGATATCAACCACGACAAGTGGATCGGCATCGGCGGCAAGCTTGAGGGGGAGGAATCCCCCGATGAATGCCTGCTCCGGGAAGCGAAGGAGGAAACCGGGCTTACCTTGACCTCCTGGCGCTGCCGGGGCGTCGTCACCTTTCGCCAGGAGGGCGGCGAGGGCGAATACATGTATCTCTTTACTGCCGACGGCTTTACGGGCACCCTGGCAGAATGTGACGAGGGAGATCTGCAGTGGATCAGCCGGGACAGGCTTTCCGCCCTGCCCGCCTGGGAGGGGGACCGGATCTTTCTGGAGCTTTTGTGGCAGGACGCCCCTTTCTTCCTGCTGACCCTCTCCTACAAGGGGGATACCCTTACGGAAGCGGTGCTGAACGGCAGAAAAATCCGGTAACCCGACTTTCATAAGCAGGGAGATAAATTGGAATTTGCAGAGGAAGGCGGGACCTCGAACAACATTGTCATTTAAGAACCAGCGCGCCGGCTTCAGTGGGAATCTCCATCGAATTTCGGGCTATTTATCGTCATCCATTCGTAGGGGACGGGTTTCCCGTCCCCCGGAATTCAGAGACTTGTATGGGGCGGGACGGGAAACCCGTCCCCTACGATGCTTTTACGGTTGGTCCGCGAAATACCAATTTTCCGCGCTTCTGCGTTGACCCGATCGGTATTCTGTTTTTTTATCGGATTTCTGAAGCAAATCTTAAAAGACAACGTCCCGCTTTTCTGCTATAATATCCCCAAAACAATGAAGAGGGCGATACCATGAAGAAGCTTAAATGGCTCCTGGTCATCCTCGGGCTGCTGCTTGCTCTGGGGATCGGTTTTCACCGGCAGCTGCGGAATCTGTGGGTGAACCTGACCTTCCCCCTGACCGAGCACACCGAGACGGAGTGGAAAGTCAAGGAATACGCCGACTTACACGGCGTTTCCTATGCCGACTACCCCGCGAGTCTCGTCGCTCTGCTGGAACGAAACCCGGAAACCGAGGACTTTGTTCTGAACTATCCTTTCCGGCAGGCCTGGTCCGGGGATATGTCCGGCTTTTCCCGGGATAGGGTGCCCCTGATGCTGCAGTGGGACACCCGGTGGGGCTATCAGAAATATGGGAGCGATTTTCTTGCCATCACCGGCTGTGGGCCCACAAGCCTAGCCATGGCGGGCTTCTACCTGACGGGCGACCCCAGCTTCAATCCCGGCACTGTGGCTGAATTCTCCAGGAAAAACGGCTACTACGCCGCCGGGTACGGCTCCTCCTGGACCCTTATCAGTGAGGGCGGGCCAAAACTTGGACTGGAGGTCACGGAGCTTCCCCTGGTGAAAAAGAAGATGGTTTCCGCCCTGGAGGCGGGAAACCCGGTGATTCTGGCCATGGGCCCGGGGGATTTCACCACCTCCGGACACTATATCGTCCTCACCGGCGTGGAGGATGGGGCTTTCCGGGTCAACGATCCCAACAGTGTAAAGAATTCCTGCCGTCTGTGGACCTACGAGGAATTGGAGGGCCAGATCCGGAACATCTGGTCCATCGGCAAACAGGATTAAGGCCATCGGCTTTCATAAGCGGATCGTGAAATTGGAATTTTTCGTACCGTCAGAACGTGTCATTCCGAACCAGTCCGCTTTCCTGGTGTGGGAATCTCCGTCGAATTTTGGGCTATCTATCGTCATCCATTCGTAGGGGACGGGTTTCCCGTCCCCCGGAATTTGGAAACTTGTATGGGGCGGGACGGGAAACCCGTCCCCTACGGAGCCATTACGGTCAGCCCGACAAATTCCAATTTGTGCACGAAAAAACGATACCGAGCGGGTCAGGGCAGAAACAACTACACATATTTTGCGCACGACTTGGCCGCCCGCCCTGCGGACAAATTCCAATTTGTCAGTGTGCTTACGAAAGACGATAACCGGAATGATACACCCTCCTGCCGCGGAAGCCTCACGCTTCGCGGCGGTTTTTTTCTTCTTCCTATTGACAGTATTTCTCCCATCCCGTATAATAAGCATGTGCTTAGATTCTAAAGAAATGCTCAGGAGGTCAGGCAATGACACAGCGGGAACGGCAGGTATTGCAGCTCATTGAAAAGGATCCCCTCATCTCCCAGCAGCAGATCGCGGATAAGCTGGGAATCACCCGGTCCAGCGCCGCGGTGCATATCTCCAACCTCTCCCGGAAGGGCCTGATCGCCGGACGGGGCTATGTCCTGCGCTCCGGCAGCTATGCCGTGGTGGTGGGAGGCGTCAACGTGGACATCGGCGGGCGTTCCTTTGCCCCCCTGGTCAGCGCGGACAGTAACCCCGGGCGGGTCACCATCAGCCTGGGCGGCGTGGGCCGGAACATTGCCCATAACCTGAGCCTGCTGGGAGCGGACGTGCGGCTGCTTACTGCCTACGGCGACGATGCCCACGGCGCCCAGGTGGCCGCCTCCTGCTCGGAGCTGGGCATCGACCTGAGCCACGCCCTCCGCGTTCCCGGCGCCGCCACCTCCACCTACCTGTATCTTTCCGATGACCGAGGGGAAATGGCCCTGGCGGTATCGGATATGTCCGTGTGCGAAAAGATCACCCCCGCCTACCTTGCCTCCCAGCTTCCCCTGCTGCAAAACGCCCAGGTGGTTGTGGCAGACTGTAACCTCCCCGCCGAATCCCTGGGGTATCTGGCGGAAACCTGCACCGCTCCTTTGTTTGTTGACCCGGTGTCCACCGCCAAGGCGGAAAAGCTCCTGCCCATTCTTTCCCGGATCCACACCCTGAAACCCAACGCGCTGGAAGCCGCCCTTCTGTCCGGCGTGGAGATCCGGGGCAAAAAGGACGCGGAGCGGGCAGCCCAGGTTCTTACGGAACTGGGGGTCCATCGGATCTTCCTGTCCATGGGGGAGCAGGGTGTCTACGCCGCCATGGGGCAGGAGCGCCTGTGGCTGCCCACCCTGCCGGGAAACCGGGTGAACACCACCGGCTGCGGCGACGCTTTTCTGGCCGCCCTGGTTTGGGCATACCTGGAGGGCATGGACTTAGAACACACCGCCCTGGCGGGCCTTGCCGCGGGCTCCATTGCCATGGAATCCCAGCAGACTATCAATCCTGCCCTCTGCGCCGCCGCCCTGAAAAAGCGGATGGACAGGCGCTGAACGGGAAAGCATAAATTGATAAATTGGGAATTTGTCGGGCCAACCGTAAAAGCATCGTAGGGGACGAGTTTCCCGTCCCGCCCCATACAAGTCTCTGAATTCCGGGGGACGGGAGACCCGTCCCCTACGAAGAGAATCGATACCGAGTTCTCCTACAAATTCCCAATTTGTCGAACTGACGCGTTAAGATAAACATTTTATATATTTACGGAAAGGATCGATCACTATGAATCTGAACAAGTATCTGGATGTTAACCCCGAGGTTGCGGAAGCCGTCCGCGCCGGAAAGCCCGTGGTGGCTCTGGAATCCACCATCATTTCCCACGGTATGCCCTACCCCCAGAACGTGGAGACCGCCCTGAATGTGGAGCGGATCATCCGGGAAAACGGCGCCGTTCCCGCCACCATCGCCATTATCGGCGGGCGGCTGAAGGCCGGTCTGACCCCGGAGGAAATTGAATACTTCGGCAAGAAGGGCACTGCCATCGCCAAGGCCTCCCGCCGGGATCTGGCAGTCCTGTGCGCCAAGGGTGAGGACGGCGCCACCACCGTCACCACCACCATGATCATCGCCCACATGGCAGGCATCCGGATCTTTGCCACCGGCGGCATCGGCGGCGTTCACCGGGGTGCCGAAACCACTATGGACATCTCCGCCGACCTGGAAGAGCTGGCGCACACCCCCGTGATGGTGGTCTGCGCGGGAGCGAAATCCATTCTGGATCTGGGTCTGACCCTGGAGTACCTGGAAACCAAGGGTGTGCCCGTGCTGGGCTATGGCACCGAAGAGCTGCCCGCTTTCTATACCCGCCAGTCCGGCTTCCGGGTAGACTGCCGGGTGGACTCCCCCGCGGAGCTTGCGAAGATCTTCAAGACCCAGAATGACCTGGCCCTGGGCGGCGGTATTCTGGTGACCAATCCCATCCCTGAGGAATTCTCCATGCCCAAGGACGTGATCGATGCGGCCATCAATCAGGCCATTGCCGAGTGCAAGGAAAAGGGCATCCACGGCAAGGAGACAACGCCCTTCCTGCTGGCACGGGTTTCTGAGCTTACCGGCGGCGACAGCCTGGCCTCCAACATCCGGCTGGTGTACAACAACGCGAAGCTGGCAGCCCTGACCGCTGTGGAATACTGCAGGCTGTAAATCAATCCCAATCCCAGAAAAACCGTGTGCGGCTCACTTTTCTGAGCCGCACACGGTTTTTAAAATTTGTGCTTATTTTCCGCCTTCGCCGAATTGACAATTGACAATTGACAGTTGACAATTATTGTGTCCCTACGGGACAATTTTAAAAT
Organism: Oscillospiraceae bacterium; assembly: GCA_016302405.1. Lineage (GTDB taxonomy): Bacteria > Bacillota > Clostridia > Oscillospirales > Oscillospiraceae > Faecousia. The sequence continues at coordinate 4,543 of JAEDNR010000070.1, read as the reverse complement.
AATTCTGAGTATTTTCGTCCAAATTCTTTTTATTTTAAATCATCCCGAAGGGATTCCTTAATTGTCAATTGTTCATTGTCAATTGTCAATTAAATTCCAATTTGCCGCACTCTGCGTTAAGCGGATATGGATATTTATTCCGGAAGCTCCCGGTACATAGCGGCAGCGTCGTCCTTCCGGACGGCCTCCGCCACCTGAAGTACCTCCACACGGACCGTCCGCGCGCCCATGGCAATGGCGATCACGTCCCCGGTCTTCACCTCATATCCGGCCTTTACCACCCGGCCGTTCACCTGGATCCTCCCAGCGTCGCAGGCCTCATTGGCAACGGTCCGGCGCTTGATCAGGCGGGATACCTTTAAATACTTGTCAAGGCGCATGCTTTCACCCGGACACGCTGTCCTTGAGGGCCTTGCTGGGCTTAAAAGCGGGAACGCGGGTAGCCGCGATGCGGATGGGCTGGGAGTTATGGGGGTTGCAGCCGGTACGTTCCTTACGGTCCCGGGTCTCAAAGGTGCCGAAGCCGCTGAGCTGAACCTTCTCTCCCCGGATCAAGCTCTGGGTAATGGCGTCAATGGCGGCATTGAGCACACGCTCGGTGTCTTTTTTCGTGATCCCGGCGCTTTGGGCGGCGGCAGCGATCAGTTCGGATTTATTCATTGCCTCATTTCCTCTCTGCTGGCATGCGAAAATATGTAATTAGATTAACATAATATCCCCTAAAATGCAAGTTATTTTCATAAAATATTCTTTGGGCAACACCGCACAAATCGTCTGCGGCCGGATGGCGGGCCTTTTCCCCCATCCGCGCAGTTTGGAAAACAGGAAATACACCAAGTATTCCTCTGTTTTCCAAACTTTCGGCTGAGGAAAAATCCCACGCCACCGGCTCTTGCCGAATTGTGCGGTGTTGCCTTTGCGCCTTTGTCTTCCTCTAATCCCCGCTTTTTTAGGAGTTTTCCACAAATTTTTTTGGCCTGCTTGGAGACGCGCCCGGTTCTGGGCAGTCTAACCAGGCAAAAATCCAACATTTTTTTCCGGTTTTTTTTGATTTGCCGCGGAACGCGACGGCGACGTAACCCGGCGCGGCGGCTCTGGTTCCGGCAAATATGCATTCCGGAGATTCATTTTCCGGGATCCGGCCTGCCGGGAGCCGCATGGGAATATCTGTTGATAACGCTAAGTTTTCCACACTTTCCACAGACTTTTCCACAGGAACTTTTTCCGGTATTATGCGGCGGGCGTATGCATTTTCGCTTAACATAACACAATCCGTCTTTCATCCGGGGATTTCCCACTTTTTCTTCCGTCGTAATAATTACCACAGAAAATTTTTTGTGTAAAATTTAAGGCTTGACAACGCCTTGAAGAAAGCCGCCAGGCTGTACGCGAGTCGTTCTTTCCCTGCCCCGCCCGGTATCGGTCCCATGCCTTCGGGGGAATTTTCGCAGATTTCCGGAATTTATGGGTTGAATTTACAGGGAATCTGTGATACGATAACGTTGTATCGATATGGGGCAGGATTTGCCCCTGGGATTCACTTCTTTTTCAAAAACAGCATTCCCGTTATCAACCTGATCTAAGGATCCTTTGAACAAGCCGGAGACGATTTGTTCAGAGCTTCCTAATTTCTCGGAATCTCCCGTTCCCGGCAAACCGGGGAAGGGTAACCGGAAGGAGCGCATTATGCCAAATCCCCATACCATCGCAGTTGCCGGCAAGGGCGGCGTGGGTAAAACCACCACCTGCGGCATGATTATCGATTATCTGATCAAGCAGCACAAGGGTCCCATCCTGGTGGTGGACGCCGACGCCAACTCTAACCTCAATGAGGTTCTGGGGGTGGAAGAGGGCGTGACCCTGGGACAGATCCGGGAGGAAATGGCCCAGGCCGAGCTCAAGGGCACCATCCCCGCCAATATGACCAAGGCCGACTACGCAGAGTTTAAGTTTTCCTCCGCCCTTATCGAGGAGGACGACTTCGACATGCTGGTCATGGGCCGGACCCAGGGCAAGGGCTGCTACTGCTACGTCAACGGTATCCTGAAGGCCCAGGTGGATAAGTACGCCAAAAACTATTCCTACCTGGTCATGGACAACGAGGCGGGCTTAGAGCATGTGGCCCGGGGCACCCTGCCCCATGTGGACACCATGCTTCTCATTTCCGACTGCTCCCGCCGGGGTGTCCAGGCGGTGGCGAGAATCGCGGAAATGATCGGGGAAATGAACCTGAACCCCGGCAGAATGGGCCTCATCATCAACCGGGCCCCCGGCGGACAGCTGGACGCGGGCATCCGGGAGGAAATCGAAAAGCACGGTCTGACCCTTTTCGGTGTCCTGCCCCAGGACGACGCGGTATACCGCTGCGACTGCAGCGGCGACCCCTCCGCCCTGCTTCCCGACACGGACCCCATGAAGCAGGCCCTCAGGGGCATCATGCAGCAGCTTGGCCTGTAAAAAGGCTTTGGAGCTGTTGCTCTCACCACATAAGCTCCTTTCCGGCGGGCGGCAAACCGCCGGAAAGTGATAGTTTTCACACCAACATATTATTAAGGGGGAAAATCAACATGTCTTTTGTTCCCAAGCAGCAGCCCTACAGGGGGAGGATCAACGCCGTGACCCTGGGCACCGGCGACAAGGCAATTGTTATCGGCGGCCAGAATGTGCTGCCTTTCTACACCTTCGATGCCGAAATGCCCAACGCGCCCAAGATCGGTGTTGAAATCTCCGATATGGCCAGCGAGTGGACCGCTCCCGCACTGAAGGAGTTCTACGCCGGCTGCACCACCATGGCCGACTACGCCAAGAAGGCCGAGACCATGGAAGGTGCCGACTTCCTGTGCCTGCACTTCGAGTCCGCCGATCCCAACGGCGCCAACCGGTCCGTTGAAGACTGCGTTGCCGATGCCAAGGCCGTGGCGGAAGCCGTTTCCATGCCCATCGTTATCATGGGCTGCAAGAACATCGAGAAAGACGGCGAGCTGTTCAGCAAGATCGCCGAAGCCCTCCAGGGCAAGAACATTCTGGTGCTCTCCGCCCGCAGCGAAGACTACAAGACCGTCGGTGCTTCCGTCGCCCTGGCTTACGGCCAGAAGGTGGGCGCTGAGACCGCCGACGACATCAACCTGGCAAAGCAGCTGAACATCATGCTCAAGGGCCTGACCGTGAAGCCCGAGTCCATCGTCATGAACGTTGGTACCGCCGCTGTGGGCTACGGCTTTGAGTATGTGGCCTCCACCCTGGACCGGATCCGCCTGGCGGCTCTGGACCAGTCCGACGCCGACCTGCAGATGCCCATCATGAGCCCGGTGTCCCCCGACGCCTGGAGTGTGAAGGAAGCCACCGCCTCCGAAGAGGATGAGCCCGCTTGGGGCAGTCAGGAGGAGCGGGGCATCGTGATGGAAGTTTCCACCGCTGCCGCTAACCTGACCGGCGGCGCGGACGCCGTCATCATGCGGCATCCCGCGGCTGTGGCAACCATCCGGAAGTTCATTTCGGAACTGGTCTGATTCGGAAGGAGGAACCATATTATGGCTTTGAAGGGTCTTGACATTTTTAAGCTGTCCCCCAAGAAAAACTGCAAGGAGTGCGGCAGCCCCACCTGTATGGCCTTCTGCATGAAGGTCGCCCAGGGCGCTGTGTCCATCGACAAGTGCCCCTACTTCTCTGACGACGCCAAGGCGATGCTCAACGAGCAGACCGCGCCTCCCATGAAGACCATCACCGTCGGTGAGCACAAGCTGGGCGGCGAGACCGTCCTGTTCCGTCACGAGAAGACACTGGTCAACAAGAACCTGTACGCCGTCTGTGTCTGCACCGAGTGCGGCGAGGAGAAGACCGACGCTAAGCTTGCCGAAATGGCCAAGGTGGACTACGAGCGTATCGGCGAGCGGATGTATGTGGAATTCGTCTACGTCGCCAACAAGCAGTCCGATCCCGCCGTCTACGCAAAGCTGGTGGAGAAGGCCGCCGCTACCGGCCGCAGCCTGGTCCTGGCCTGCTGGGATGTAGAGTGCGCCAAGGCCGCTCTGGCCGTCGCCGGCAAGAACGTGATCCTGGACGGCGCTACCCCCGACAACTGGGAGGCTATGAACGCCGTTGCCACCGCCGCAGGTGTACCTCTGGGCGTTTCCGCTGAGAACATCTCCGACCTGTACGACACCGTGAAGAAGCTGGAAGCCGCCGGCAACAAGAACCTGGTTCTGGATGTCACCGGCAAGACCGCCAAGGAGACCCTGTCCAATGCGGTTCTGGTGCGCCGCACCGCCCTGAAGGACGGCGACCGTTCCTTCGGCTACCCCTCCATCGTGAACCTGGCCCGGGTGGCCAAGGGCGACGACCGCCTGCAGACCGCCTACGCCTCCATGTTCACCGAGAAGTACGCCTCCATCATCGTTATGGAGAACATGACCTACGCCCAGGCTCTGCCTCTGTACGGCCTGCGTCAGAACATCTACACCGATCCTCAGAAGCCCATGAAGGTGGAAGCCAAGATCTACCCCCTGAACGGCGCCGACGAGAACAGCCCCTGCGCCCTGACCGT
>JAEDNR010000069.1 GCA_016302405.1 Oscillospiraceae bacterium | reverse complement strand
TGCCCAGCGCCAGGTGGCAGGCGGCGTTCTCATCAAAGAGGGTATTGTAGAACAGAATGCCGCTCTCGGCAATGGGGCTGCGCTGGGGAACCAGAGCGCATTCGCCCAGATAGGCGGCGCCCTCGTCCATGGAGATCATGGTCTTCAGCAGCTCCTCGCCCTTCTCTGCCTTGACCTCCACGGCCTTGCCGTTTTCAAAGCGGACGGAGAAGTTTTCAATCAACTGCCCCTGATAGCTCAGGGGTTTTGTGGAATAGACGATACCCTCGGCCTGTCCCCGCTTGGGAGAGATGAAGCACTCCTCAGTTGGGATGTTGGGGTTGAAGAAGATGCCCTGCAGGCTGGTATCGCCGCCGCCCTTCCACTCGCCCTCGGGGATCATGCCCACAGTCAGGTCCGTGCCATTGTCGGCAGTGTAGTGCAGACTACGGATATTGAGGCTATTGAGGTAGGCGCAGCGGTCATGCAGGTCGGCGTTATGCTCCTGCCAGGCCTTCACAGGATCATCGGTAACCCGGGAGGTGTACAGAATTGCCTCCCACAGCTTTTCCATGGCAGCGCTGGTACGCATACCGGGGAACACCTTCTTGGCCCAGGCGGCACCGGGAACGGCGGCGATACACCACTGGTCCTTGTTTTCCAGCTGGTCGTGGTAGGGCTTCACAATGGGATAACGCAGCTGACGGGCCTTGGCCAGCTTCTCCATGTTTATACCCTTCAGGCCGTCGGGATCTTCGGACACCAGATGAATCCGGCAGGGCACCACATCCACAAAGTGCTGCAGCTTGGCTTTCTGCCACTCGGTAACCTCACCCAGGGTCTTGACGGACTGATGGCGCACATGGAGCTTCTGCAGCGGCTGGTAATCCCAGTCCACGGTGACCTTTTTGGCCTTGGCCTTGTAGGCCTCCTCCACAACCATCTGGACAAATTCCGGTTGGTCGAGATCGGCGTAGATCAGAACCTCCTGTCCTTTCTGGACATTTACGCCGCAGCGGACAATCAGACGGGCATATTCCCGCAATACTGTTTTCTTCATGATTGGAAATCCTCCTGAAAAAATTTCGGACCTATTTTACCAGATTATTCCCAAAAGGTCAATGGTTATTGCAAAGAAAGCATTCTTCGGGTATAATCATCAAAACAGCTGCCATAAATGCCGGGCTTTCGCCGGAAAAAGCTGACTGTCAAACAGACGGAGGTATTTGTCTATGCTTACAAACGAAGAATTTTGCAATCGGATCGCAAAGGGCGCTGTGCTGGACGGTGCCACCGGCTCCTGGCTCAGAGCCCACGGAATGCCCAAGGGGTGCAGTACCGAGCTGTGGGTGCTGGATCATCCTGATATTCTTACCGAACTGCAGCGCGGATATGCCCGGGCAGGAGCGGACATTATCTACGCGCCGACCTTCCAGGCCCAGCCCATTGTCCTGGCAGCATACGGGCGGGAAAAGGACACGGAGGAAATCAACCGCTCCCTGGTGGCTCTCTCCCGCAGGGCAGCTCCCGGTTGTCTCATTGCCGGAGACCTGACGACCCTGGCCGGGTCCTGTGACAGCTTCGATCCTAAGTGCTTTGACCTGCTGGTGAAAAACTACCGCCGGCAGATCCGGGGGCTCATGGACGGCGGCGCGGACCTTCTTGTAGGCGAGACTCTTATGTATCCCCAGGAAGCGGAGGCTATTCTTACCGCCGCCGAACTGGAGGGTGCGGGGGCAGCCATGTACTCATTCACCATGCAGCCCGACGGTTCCCTTTTCTCCGGGGCGGAGGCAGGGCCGGTACTGCGGGAGCTGGAAAAAGCCGGAGCCTGCGCCGTGGGTTTCAACTGCGTCCCGGCGGACGATATGACAGCCGGCCTTGTTTTGAAGCTGCGCCGGTTCACAAAGCTTCCGCTTATCTGCAAGCCCAACGCCGGCATACCCGTGATCAATGCTCAGGGGATAGCGGAATACGATCTGAACCCGGAGGGTTTTGCCAAGGTCATGGCAGCCTGCCATGCGGCGGGCGCTATGCTTCTCGGCGGCTGCTGCGGCACAACCCCGGAGCATCTGGCCGCATTGACAGGTATCCTGTCAGAAACAGAAAAATAACCGGTTGCGAAACCGGGCGGGATTTGATATACTGTATACGTTATGAAAAAGAGGATTCATCTTTATGTCAGCCGCAAAAACGTGCTGACCTGGCTGATGGCAGCCTGCATGGTAAGCTCGGCAGTGGCCCGCATCTGGATCATCGGTGTGAAAGGGACCGGTGGCCCTGTAAACGTGTGGAGCCAAATCGTCCTGCCTGTGGCAGCTTCCCTGCTCTATGCCGCCATTGCCCTCCTGGATGGAGAGGAAAGGCTCTATAAAACCGCGATCCCCGTGTGGATGGCAGCGCTCTACTCCGCCGTCTGGATCTCCCGGAACGTCCCCAATCATCTGATCACCTGGCTGTTTTGGGTCTCCCTGGTCGCTTTTGCCTTCCTGTACACGGAGCTGATCTCCGGGACCCGGTGGCATGCCCCCTGGCTGCTGCTGCCTGTAGAGCTTGTTTCCCTGGCTATTACACTCTACTTCCATCGCACGGCCCTGCTGGCAGGAGATACCGCCACCATGCTGTATCTGCTGCCGGATGTACTGATGCTTCTGGGCGCGGTAATCATGGTGTTCGCCATCCGGATCCATACGGACGGAAAGTATCATCCCACTTGGGGTGACCGCACCGATGGCCGCAGAATCCGCTCCATCGCTCCCCTGGATCAGTTATCTCCCTATCTTATGGTCAACCGGAATGGTGCGTCCAATCTGTTCTCGGACTCCTTTGAAATCACGGTCCTTGACCGCTACATCCGCCAGAAGCGGAAGGAAGGCATGACGAACTTCGGCATTCTCCACGTATTTCTGGCCTGCTACTGCCGCTGTGTTGCCAAGTACCCCGCCCTGAACCGCTTTCTGTCCGGCCAGAAAGTCTTTTCCCGTGGGGAAGACATCCAGTTCTGTATGACCATCAAAAAAGAGATGGCAACAACCGCACCGGATACCGTCATTAAGGTTCACCTGTCTCCCCGGGATTCCGCGTCGGATGTGTATCGAAAGGTCAATGAAGAAATTGAGAAGAATAAGCAGGATTCTTCCGACTCCGGCTTTGACAGCACCGCCTACGCTTTCGCTATGATCCCTGGCGTGTTTCTGAAATTTACGGTATGGCTGCTGAAAACCCTGGATTATTTCGGACTGATTCCCAAATTCCTGCTGGAAATCAGCCCCTTCCATGGCAGCGTGTACTTTACCTCCATGGGCTCCCTGGGTATCCCGCCCGTCTATCACCACCTGTACGATTTTGGCAACCTGCCGATTTTCTGCGCCTTCGGCTGCAAACGTAAAGCCCTGGAAATCACCGAGGATGGCAGTGTCGTTCAGCGCAAATACGTTGATTTCCGGTTCACCGTGGATGAACGGATCGTTGACGGCTACTGCTACGCCGCTTTCTTCAAGTACTTCCGCCGTCTGACCATGCATCCGGAAGTGCTGGACGCGCCCCCCGCAGAAGTCAATGCAGACATTGACTGAGAATTTTTCCCGGGGGGTCCTGGCCTGTCTTCCGCCGGACAGTCCCCTGGCAGATCGTTTCACCTGGCTTGATGAGACGGATTCCACCAATTCCGTCCTCAAAAGGCTGGCTCCCACAGGCATTTCGGCAGGAACCGCCGTCTGTGCCGGACATCAGACAGGTGGAAGAGGCCGGATGGGAAGATCGTTTCACTCACCGCAGGACATGGGGATCTATCTGAGCATGCTCCTGCGCCCCGCATGCTCCGCCGGGGATTTGATGCACCTGACCTGCGCCGCCGCCGTTGCCGTGTGCGATGCCGTGGAAAATACCGCCGGGTTCCGGCCGGGCATCAAGTGGACCAATGATCTGGTATACGGCAAGCGGAAGCTCTGCGGAATCCTAACGGAGCTGGGGCTTCAGCCCGACGGAAGCGTGGACTACGCTATCGTAGGGGTTGGCATTAACTGCCGCCAAAAGCTCACGGATTTTCCCCCGGAGCTGCGGGATAAAGCAGGCTCCCTGGAAATGGTCACGGGAAAAGAGATCTCCCGGCCGCAGCTGACTGCCCAAATGCTGACCGCGCTGTACCGGATGAATGAAGGGCTGCTGGGTGAAAAGGAAGCTATGCTGAAGCAGTACCGGGCTGACTGCGTAACCCTGGGAAAGGATATTTCCCTGGTACGGGGCAGCACCGTCCGCTACGGAAAAGCCCTGGATATAAGCGATACCGGGGCCCTGCTTGTCGAATTCGCGCCGGGGCAGGTGGAAACCGTGGACTCCGGAGAAGTCAGTGTCCGGGGTATGTACGGTTATATTGGATAAAATTCTCTTTTTCCCTCCCAAAGTTTCCCATTATAGGATTGCATTTTCCCTATGGATTGGTTATACTAGTTGTGCTGAAAAAAAGAAAAAGGAGGAATATTTATGAAAGTGTTCGCTGCTGTGGTCAAGATTCTGGCTGCTCTGGCCGCTGTTGCCGGGGCCGTATACGTCATTGCTACCTATGGTGACAAGATCGTCGCCTGGGCCAAGAATCTGATGGCCAAGTGCCCCTGCAATTGCTCCGGGGAGCCCGCGGAAGAAGCTCCCGCTGAAGAGCCCGTCCCCGCTGAGGAGACCGAAGCGCCGGAAGAGGCTCCTGCTGAGGAAGCCGCTCCCGCTGAGGAGGCTGCTCCTGCTGAAGAGCCTGTTGCCGAAGACGGCGCGCCCGTTGCCGACGAGGATGATTTTGAAGGCTGATTCATCGTCAAAAAAACGCTGTCACTCCGGTGACAGCGTTTTTTTGTCCAAAATACGGCGTTTATTTCAGAATAACAAGAATATGCGTTTCATCTGCCCGGATCGTATGATACAATCCATCCTTTACCACCGGATATTCCCCGTTGTCCCCTTCTTCAAAATCCTCCCGGACATACTCGGAAAGTCCGTAGTTGTAATAGAACCGGAACTGATTCAGATCGAGGTGTCCGTCGAAAGTATTTGGAACCAAACGGTCAAGCATCTCTCCGCCGCCGCCCATACTGTCCACCAGCGGGCTTTTTCCGATACTGCCGCTGACACGAAGGGAAATCGGCTCCTGTCCCCATGCTGCATCCAGCTCATTGATATCCTGAATCACCAGCTGAATCCGGAAATCCGTGTATTCCCGCTGCAGATTCAACGCGTTGCCATAGGTGAAGGAAAAGACCAAAAAGCACCAGCTTAGCGCCGCGACTACCAATTTGCCGGCAGAATTTCCGGCTCCCTCGGCAATGGCTATGCATACTAAGGTCAGAAAAATTCCGAAACCGTACATCGCTCTGGGCGCAAAGCTCGTGTCTTTCAGCACGGGATACAGGCCAAAGCACATGAGTCCCATTGCCATGAGAACAACGACTGCGGCACAAGCCCCATAATGGCGGGATTTTCTGGATTTTTTTGCGGAAACAAAGATAAATCCAGCGGCGAGCAAACCTGTAAGCATCAGCCACAGGGGTCTGAAATCCGACAGGACCAAGCTGTAGTAGGCTCTCAGATTATCAAACGTATGGGATATGAGCTCCGTTCCCTTTGGCAGCGCGTTGGATACATACCCCGCCGAGGCCGGACGCATAAGCGCAATCTTGAAAATCATCAGCCCCAGAATGTACCCGGAAGCGGATTTTAAAAGGAATTTCCCCACCTGCTTGCCGGAAAACCCCTCATTTATCATCCGCAGTGCAAGCAGTACAGCAAGCATCGGGAAAACGCCCGTTGCCGCCTGATAGCTGGTGCATACGCCAATCATTCCCAGCGCGGCGCAGAACAGATAATCCGGTGTCTTCCTCTCCCGAAAAGCCAGAGGCACCACTCCGCACAGAATGGATACTGCCATATAGGGAGCGTCATACCGGAAAGAAACGCACTCCAGGAAATAGGGATTCAGTCCAAGGGGAATCACAGCCGCCAGCTCCCAGAGACTGAATCGGGTTCTGTCAAAAAGGACATAGAGGATCATGACGCCGGAAAACGCAAGGATCAGCATCGCAAGAAGCTGCGGAAGCGGTGCCACATCAGCAAGATAATTGTCCGCATGAACAATGGTCGATAAAGCAGTTGAAAGGAATCTGCCGAAATAATCCCACTGCTTATATCCAAAAACCGCCCTTCCTGCATCATCCTGATAGTAGACGTTTGCCCGGAGGATCGCACTGATCCCCAGGGTGTAAACCGCAAATAAAATGGCTATTGCCAAAGGAAAGGAGATTCCTTTCTCTTTTGACCGGTTACAGCAGACACGGTAGTCCTCCGCCGCCTCGGTCCAGAAATAATGCATCACACATGCAACCGCCGGAAGCGCCGCCGCGGCAAGCACAGCCGCACAGGAAAAAGCCAATGCTCCGGGCTGTATCCGTAAAATATCTGCGGCCCGTTGCATAACCCGTGAATTTAACCAGTCATTATAAAAGTTACACCCGAGCCCCACCATCAAAACCGTGCCGGCAAGGAGCGCTCCCGGCCGGGTAAAAATCTCCAGGGATTTTCCATCCGGAAGGGAGCTGCGCCCTACCACAAAAAACCACAGCGCGCTCCCCAGCAGCGCGCAACACATCCCAGGAACCCAGGATGGCACCGCGATGAGAAAAAAGGCCATTCCCGACAGGCTGAGCATTATCTTATCCAGGCGGATCTTTTTCTGCCTATCCATTTGCGGTCCTCCCTGCGCACGGCGGTGCATCCGTCAGAATTCTCACCAGCATCTGTACGCAAAGCTCCATATCCTCCACAGGGATAAACTCAAAACGGCCGTGATAGTTTTCGCCTCCGGTACACAGGTTTGGACAGGGCAGGCCTTTATAGGAAAGGCTTGCGCCGTCGGTGCCGCCTCGGATGGGAACCGCTTCCGGCTGCATCCCCACTTTCTTCATGGCTTCCATGGCCCGCTCCACGACATACATGCAGGGCTCTATGCACTGCTTCATATTGAAGTAGCTGTCCTTGACTGTCAGTTCCACCGTGCCCTCGCCGTACTTGCGGTTGATAAATGCCGCCGCATCAAGCAAAAGCTGCTTTTTGCCATTGAATTTGCGCATATCATGATCCCGGATAATATAGCAAAGTGTGGACTGCTCCACATGCCCCTCCATGGCAATCAGATGGAAGAAGCCCTCATAACCCTCGGTGTATTCCGGTTTCTGCTCCGCCGGCAGGAGGCCGTTAAACTCCATTGCGATGCGCTGAGAGTTGACCATCTTGTTTTTCGCGGCGCCGGGATGGATATTCAGGCCCCGGAAAACTGCCCTGGCGGAAGCGGCATTGAAGTTTTCGTACTCAATTCCCCCTACAGGACCGCCGTCCACGGTGTAGGCATAGTCCGCGCCAAAGCCCTTTACATCAAACCGGTCCGATCCCCTGCCGATCTCCTCATCGGGAGTAAAGCCGATCTTTACGGTGGCATGGGATCCGCCCTGGGCGATCAGCCGCTCCGCGGCGGTGAGGATCTCCGCGATACCGGCCTTGTCGTCCGCCCCCAGCAAGGTCGTGCCGTCTGTGACAATCAGGTGTTTGCCCCGGTGATTGTCCAGGGAGCCGTATTCCGATTCCCGCAGCCAGATATTCTTCTCTTCATTCAGACAAATGTCCCCGCCGGAATACGCCACAACTCTGGCCTTGATATCCGCCCCGGAAGCGTCCGGAGAGGTGTCCATATGGGCGATCAGGCCGATCACCGGCTTCTCCGGATCTCCGGGAATGGTTCCGTAAACATAGCCGTCTTCGTCCATCCGGGCGTCCTGAATGCCCATGTCTTTCATTTCTGCCGCCAGAGCCGCACCAAGTAGGCGCTGCTTTTCAGTAGAGGGACAGGTATCGGAGCTTTCGTCGGACTGGGTGTCAAAAGCCACATACCGCAAGAAGCGGGATTCAACTGCTTCCATGTTTTCTCCTTTCACGAAAAGGGCCGCCGCTTTCCGCGGCGGCCCTCAAAGCGTATTTCTTACTTCCGGGCGGCCATGACCAGATCCCGGGTATCCTGGGCAATCATCAGTTCCTCATTGGTGGGAACGACCCAGACCTGAACCTTGGAATCGGGAGTGGAGATGAGCATCTCCTTGCCGCGGACCTTGTTCTTCTCAGGATCCAGCTTCACACCCATGAAGCCCAGGTAATTGCATACATCCGCACGGACTCCGGGAGAATTCTCGCCCACACCGGCGGTGAAGGTCAGCACATCGATGCCGTTCAGAGCGGCAGCGTAAGCGCCCACATACTTGGCAACCTCGTAGCCAAACTTGTCCAGCGCCAGCTGGCAGTCCTCGTTGCCGCTGGCGGCGCCGTCGTCCAGATCCCGGAAGTCGGAGGACACACCGGAGATGGCCAGAACACCGGACTTCTTGTTCAGCATGGTGAGGCAGTCATCCACGGACATGTTGTACTTATTGCAGATGAACTGCACCACGCAGGCATCGATATCGCCGCTGCGGGTGCCCATGGGGACACCGGCCAGAGGAGACAGGCCCATGGAGGTATCCATGCACTTGCCGTCCTTCACAGCGGACAGGGAGGAACCGTTGCCCAGGTGGCAGTTGACCATCTTGAATTCCTTCTTGCCTACCAGCTCAGCAGTACGGCGGGCCACATACTTGTGGGAGGTGCCGTGGAAGCCGTAGCGGCGGATGTCATCATTTTTGTAGTACTCGGTGGGGATGGCGTACCGGTAAGCCTTGGGGGGCATGGTCATGTGGAAGGCGGTATCAAACACGGCAACCTGGGGGGTGTTGGGCATCACCGCCTGGCAGGCACGAATGCCCATCAGGTTGGCAGGATTGTGGAGGGGTCCCAGAGGAATGCAGTCCTCAATGGCCTTGATGCACTTATCGTCGATGATGCAGGAGTCGGAGAACTTCATGCCGCCATGGAGCACCCGATGGCCAACGGCATCGATCTCATCCACGGACTTGATAACGCCCTCAACGGGGTCCACCAGGATCTCCAGGACCGCCTGAATGGCCTCGGAATGGGTGGGCATGGGGATGTCCTTGACGACCTTCTTATCGCCCACCTTGTGGGTCAGGCGGCCGTCAATGTAGATCCGCTCGCACAGGCCCTTGGCGGACACATCACCGGTCTCAGGGTTCATAAGCTGATACTTCAGGGAAGAGCTTCCGGCATTGATAACCAGAACGTTCATGGGAATAGCCTCCTAAATAAATTTTGTTTTCTTTTTCGCCATTGTGTGGTATGATGACCATAGCTTGCTTTATTATATTGCATTTTTTCTGATTTCTCAACCCCCGCCGGGAAATTTTTTACAAAAAAGGAGGACGCTTCATGGCAATCGCCGGGATTATCTGCGAATATAACCCCTTTCACCTGGGCCACCGGAAGCAGTTTGCCATGGTCCGGGAAGCTCTGGGCGGGGATACCGTCATCGTCTGTCTGATGAGCGGCAGCTTTGTCCAGCGGGGCGCCCCTGCCGTATTTGATAAATCCCTCCGGGCGGAAGCCGCCTTACGGTGCGGAGCCGATCTTGTTCTTGAGCTGCCGGTGCCTGTGAGCCTTTCCTCCGCGGAAGGGTTTGCCGCGGGCGGCGTGGGGATTCTTTCAGAGCTTTGTACCCATCTGGCTTTCGGCTGTGAAAGCGCGGATGACCGCTCCCTGGAGCAAACCGTCCAGGGGCTCCTGGATCCGGGGTTTTCCCACCGGCTCCGGCAGGCGCTGGACAGCGGCATCAGCTTTCCTGCCGCAAGGGAGGCTGCTCTCAGTGCCATGGGGATCTCCCCTGCCCTGCTCCGCTCCCCCAATGACACCCTGGCGGTGGAATACTGCAAGGCTATTGTGTCCCAGGGTTCCGCCCTCACCCCCCTGCCCCTGCGGCGGGAGGGCATGTACCACGCGGAGCGTCCGGACCCGGAAAACCCTTCCGCAGCTTCCCTGCGGCTCGCCATTGCCGCCGGAGAGGATTGGTTGCGCTTTATTCCGGTGGAAGCGGCACCCCTGTTCCACCATGCTCCGGTGCACGCACTGGAAGCCGGTGAGCGGGCTGTTCTCTACCGGCTGCGGACGATGACAGATGAAGAATTTGAAGCGCTTCCTTACGGCTCCGAGGGCCTCTGGCGGCGTTTTATGCGGGAGTGCCGCCGGGGAAATACCCTGGAAGAAATTCTCTCCGCCGTCAAAACCAAGCGCTATACCCGCACCCGCCTGGACCGAATGATCCTGTGCGCTTTCCTGGGTCTGACCCGGGAAGATCTTTCCGCGCCGGCTCCCTATGTCCGCATCCTGGGCTTTTCCGACCGGGGCCGGGAAATTCTCCGGGGATACCGGGGATGCACCCCCCTGCGCAATGCGGGCGCACCCGGAGAGGGAAAATACCGGGAGACGGAAAAGCGCTGGGGTGACCTGTACGGCCTGTTCCGGACAGACCGGCCCGATCCGCCGGGTATAGAGCAAAACCGGAGAGTCGTATACTTCATGAGCAAATAGACCATGCGTAACGGTTTTTCTAAGCAAAGAGATAAACTGGAATTTGACGACGAGTTTTGGCGCACGGGTGGTCAGACGCCTTGCCCCCCGCGTTTACGAGGGGGGTGGTACCAGTGCGCACACTGGTA
>JAEDNR010000068.1 GCA_016302405.1 Oscillospiraceae bacterium | reverse complement strand
ATACCTTCCCCCGGGGGGAAGGTGCCCCGCAGGGGCGGATGAGGAACGGCGACACTTTCTGATATGGTACGCAGTCAAATAAGAATGTACAGCCTTTCAGATTGTACCTTTTTACGAACTGTATTCGTAATCGGAACATTTCGCCGTTCCTCATCAGTCATCCAAATCGGCTTACGAAGCGCCGATTTGGATGACAGCTTCCCCCCGGGGGAAGGTATTAGTCCGGCAAATTCCACTTTTTCATTTTGCTGTATTGCTCCGATAAGCACATTATTTTGAATCCTCCCGCAGGGACACAATTATTGTCCATTGTCCATTCCTATGGGCTATTAAGATTTTCTGAAATTCTTGCAATTTTTACCGGAATATGGTATAGTGCGTAAAGATTATGTTGACCGGAGGCAATGCCTGGATGAAGTCCCTGCGTTTGTGTTTATTATTGCTGCTGTGCCTGCTCCTTGCCGGCTGTGGGAGGACGCAGTCCCCCGGTGAGGCCGCTCCCACCACGGAAACTACCGCTCCAACGGAGGATACCCGGGACACCGTGGAGCAGCTTTCCATCGTGGTCACAGAATTCGATATTTCCCAGCTGTCCTATTATACCAGCCTCAAGGAGCTGGACCTTTCCGGCAGCACCTGCTATCCCCAGATCATGGAATATATAAGGATGAATCCCCAGGTGAAAGTGACCTACACCGTGGAGCTGGGCGGCACGGTTGCCCGGAATGACACCACCTCCCTGGTACTGGAAAAGGGGCAGTTTGACCCGGATATGGTCCTTACGAACCTCGCCTACCTGCCGGAGCTTACCGCCCTGTCCCTGCCGGATACGGATCTTCCCAACGAGACCCTGGCAGCCCTGGAGGAGGCCTATCCGGAGCTGGCCTTTACCTACACCATCACCCTGCTGGGGCAGTCCTATCCCCGGGACACCACCCATTTGGATCTGACGGACATCACCCCTGCCCAGGCCGCCCAGGCGGCTCCGGTGCTGGGCCAGTTTACACAGCTCGAGACCGTGAACCTGATGAACAACAGCGGGAACTGCCAGCTTTCCGTATCCGATGTAAAAACCCTGGTGGACGCGGCCCCCGGCGTCAAATTCCACTACTCCTTCTCTCTGTTCGGCAAGACCATCTCCACCGATGACGAGACCGTGACCTACAAGAATGTCACCTTAACCGACAGCGGCGTGGAGGAGCTTCGCGCCGCCCTGGGAATCATGACCGGCTGTGACGCGTTCATCCTGGACGGGTGCAATCTTTCCAGCGAGGAGCTGGCCGCCATCCGGGAGGACTTCACCAATACGGAGCTTGCCTGGAGGATTAACTTTGGAAAATACACCTGCCTGACCAATAAGGAGGACATCCGGGCGGTTTACCACGTGGATGACAGCAATGTCTCGGAGCTCAAATACTGCCGGAAAGCCAAGTATATTGACATGGGCCACAACGAAACTCTGTCCGACCTGAGCTTTGTGGGATATATGCCGGATCTGGAAATTCTGATCGTCTCCGGCTGCTCGGTCAAGGATCTGTCCGGCTTTGAAAACTGCAAAAAGCTGGAATTTCTGGAATTGGCCTACTGCGGCTTTCTGGAGGATCTGACCCCCCTGGCAGAATGCGAGAGCCTCAAGTACCTGAATATCAGCTATACCAAGGTCAGCAATCTGCAGCCTCTCGACGGGCTGCCCCTGGAACGGCTCTTCTGCATCCATTCCAGGGTGGGAGCCGAGGAACAGAAGATCTTCCAGGAGATCCACGACACCTGCTGGACCCATTTCTACGCCGGAGACAATCCATACGGCATCGGCTGGCGCTACGATGACTCCCGCACCTACAGCGAGATCTACAAGAAAATCCGGGAAATCTGGAACTACGACCAGCTGGACAAGATCGTTGCCGCCCAGCAGGACGCCGGGGAAGGCTGATTCCTTTTCACATGTATTATGGAAAACCCGCGCTGCAAAAAACGCAGCGCGGGTTTTTTAGCCGTATGGGTTAACGCGGCAAATTGGAATTTGCCGAATTCCCGGTCATTGCGAGCCAGTTCGCAAACTGGCGTGGCAATCCCCCGGATAGAAGTACCGCCTCTCATGGATGAAGTCCGGAAAACAGTGCAAAAGAACGGCCTGTATGACGATGGGCTGCTCGGATTTCGATGGAGATTCCCACACCAGTCTGCGGACTGGTTCGGAATGACAGCGTTGTTCGATGCCCAGTCTTTCCTCCACAAATTCCAATTTTATCTGTCTGCCGAATAAAGCTGACATGCGTATTCCGGGCGTTTGAATATACGGTCTATGGTATCGCCTGATAGCCCGTGGGGGTCACCACGTAGCCGTGGCCGGGCCGGGGCTGCCACTGATAGCGGTTTTTTCCCTCCCCGGGAAAAACCGCTTCCATAATTGCGGCAATCACACCGCCGTGGGTGACAAGGACGGTGTCCCCCGGCTGGGATGCCAGAGCGGCAAAGGCAGGGAGCACCCGCGCTTTCATTGCCGCCCCGCTTTCGCCCCCGGGAGGAACGTTTTCCTCGTTATCCCCGATAAGCCAGAGCTGATAAGCAGGGTCATCTTTCAGCTCCGCATAGCCCCGCATTTCAAAGGCGCCGAAGTCTACCTCCCGGAACGCGGCGTCCTCCCGAAAGGGCACGTCTCCAAAGAGAATGCCCAGGGTCTCATTGGTTCTTTTCATGCCGCTGGTGACATAGCGCGCGGCATCAATTTCATAGTGAAGCTGCCCCAGGGCCGCGGCGCCCTTTTCCGACAGGGGCAGGTCCGTACTGCCGCAGTAAAGATGGCCCTCGTTTGCCCGGGTGGCGCCATGGCGGATCAGATACACCATGCTCATTTTAACCGCTGCTCCAAGCCGCAGAAGATCCTATGGACGCTTTCGGCCTGCTCCGCCAGATACCGGCCCAGACGGCCGTTTTCCTCCCGCCAGGCACGCATTTCTGCGTCTACGGGCACCACCCCGGCGGAAATGTCCCCCAGAATCAGGGCGCTATCCTCCCAGCGCTCCCGGTTCTCCCGGAAAAATGCCACACTGTCCCGTCCCGCTTTCACGCAGGCAAGGGTGAATTCCTCCAGACGGTCCAGGCATTTGTGGGAAAAGTCCGGGTCCTCCCCGGCGCAGGAAAAAATATCCTCCGTCTTCAGGCCGAACCGTTCTTCGGCAAACTGCCGCTTTCCCTGGTACGCCCCACCGATAATCAGGTGCATTCCAAATCACGCCTTTCTGTTAAAAAAACTTATTCTGAAGCGGTGAGATAAATTGGAAATTTGCCGCGCGGTATCGAATTCCCGGTCATTGCGAGCCAGTTCGCTTTCCTGGCGTGGCAATCCCCCGGATAGAAGTACCGCCTCTCATGGATGAAGTCCGGAAAACAGTGCAAAAGAACGGCCTGTATGACGATGGGCTGCTCGGATTTCGATGGAGATTCCCACACCAGTCTGCGGACTGGTTCGGAATGACAGCGTTGTTCGATGCCCAGTCTTTCCTCCACAAATTCCAATTTGTCGTTTTGCTGACGAAAGCCGATAAGCATATTTTGTTTTTTAAAATTGTCCCGAAGGGACTCTTTAACTGTCCACTGTCAACTGTCAATTCCAAGCCTGTCCCGCTGCCAGGGCGGCGCAGGCGAAAAGCTCGCTGAGGGTGATGCAATAGCCGGAAATGTCCCCGTTCATGCCCCCCAGAGACCGGAAAGCCCGCCGCAGAGCCAGGGCGAAGCTTACCGCCTGGACAGCAAGAACCAGGCCCCGCATTTCAAAGAGCACGAAGCCTGCCGCCAGGGCCGCCAGAAGCATCACCCCCGGGAGGATCCGGCCGCTTTTCTTTTTTTCGCAGTTTGCGTACTGGCTGGTCTGCATGGGCGGCAGGCCATTTACCGCCAACACCGCGCAGCACCGGCTCACCACGGGAACCAGGGCCAGCAGCCCCAGGGGGGCACCGTCAAAGCTTGCACAGCAGGCAAACTGCCCCAGCCCCAGAAGAAGACAGCCGATGACGGCAAAGGCCCCCACATGGGAGTCTTTCAATATTTCCCGCCGCCGCTCTAAGCTTCGGCAGGAGCGTACCGCGTCCATGACATCCATAAATCCATCCAGATGGAGAAAGCCCGTTGCCAGCCAGGGCCACCCCGCCAGCACCGCCCCTGCCATGAGAGGCGGCAGATACCGGCAAAGCAGTCCCAAACCCCACCAGAGAAGCCCGATTTCCAGCCCCACCAGGGGCAGGCACAGGAGCATTTTCTCCCTTGCCTTTTCCTCCCACCCCTGCCAGGGGCTGGGGATGGCGCAGAACATGCTCTGGCACATGCCCAGGGCCTGCAGCCACAGCTTCATAGGTTCAAAACCCCCTTGTGTACCACGGGATTTCCCATGGCCATTTCCACCACCGTATCCGCACGCTCCGCCACCCGGCACAAAATATCCGCCAGGGCCTTGCGGTAGCGTTCCGTGGTTTCGTCATATCGGGCAGCATCCCGGAAAATATCGTCCGCCACCACTACCAGATGCTTCACCTGACCGCCAAGGGAGAGAATATCGTCTCCCACCCGCTGCCCGGCGGCGTAATCCGGGACGTAATCCAGCTCCGGCGGGAAAAACTCGTTGGTCAGCAGGGCGGTGACGCTGTCCAAAAGAAAGGTACCGCTTCTGTCCGCCCGGGAAAGGCAGCCGGGAAGGTTTTTCCCCTGCTCCACCGTCTCAAAGCCCATCCCCGCCCGGTCTTCCAGGTGCCGGGCAATCCGGGCCAGGTCTTCTCCGTCTCTGGGGAGCATGGTAGCCAGGTAGTATCGCTTACCGTCCCCGGCAAGCTCCACTGCCAGCTGCTGGGCCAGGGAGGATTTGCCGCTCTTGGAGCCGCCGACGATCAGTGCCGTCATACCGTAAATTTGTCCCCTTTCCGGATGTCCTCCAGATAATCGTCGTTGATCCCCGCCTGGTCAAAAGTCGCCATATCGTTTATCACCGCGCAGGCGGCACTGAGAATCTGGAATGCCAGGGGACAGCCGCTGCCCTCTCCCAGCCGCATGCCCAAAAGAAGCATGGGCTGCAGATTCATCGCCTCCATGGCCTTTTGATACCCGATTTCAAAGGAGGCGTGGCTGGGAACCAGATAGTCCCCCGCGGCAGGGCACAGCCGCACAGCGCACAGCGCCGCCACCACGGAAATAAATCCGTCGATGACCACCGGACGGCGGGAGGCAGCCGCCCCCAGGAATGCCCCGCACATGGCTGCCAGGTCAAAGCCGCCCACCTTGGAAAGCACGTCAATGGGGTCGTCCCGATCCGGGGCATTCACAGCAATAGCCTGGGTGATGACTTCCTTCTTCCGGGCAAAAGCAGCGTCCGTAATACCGCCGCCCCGGCCCGTGACCTGCTCCACGGGAAGATCCAGCAGCACCGCCAGCACGGCAGACGAGGTAGTGGTATTGCCGATGCCCATTTCCCCCACACCCAGAGCGTCCGCCGGGGTATTTATTGCCAGCTCCGCGCCGATGCACACCGTCTTTTCCGCCTGGGCCCGGGTCATGGCAGGGCCATGGACGATATTTCCGGTGCCGTAGCCGATTTTCCGGTTCAGCACCGCCTTTTCCGGCACCTCGGCGTTGACTCCCACGTCGCAGACGGTGATTCCGCTGCCGAAGTGTTTCGCCAGCACCGACGCCCCGGTCTTCGCCCGGGTGAGGTTCACCGTCTGCTGTAGGGTCACGGACTGGGGTGCGCTGGACACGCCCTCCGCCACAACGCCGTTATCCGCAGCAAAGACCAACAGGTGGGTTTTCTCCACCCGACTGCACACCTTTCCCGTGATCCCCGCCAGCTGGATGGACAGGCTTTCCAGCCGCCCCAGGCTTCCGGGGGGCTTGGCAAGCTGTTCCTGCCGCAGCCGGGCCGCGTCCATGGCGGCGGTGTCCAGAGGGCGGATCATTGAAAGCAGGGTACGAAGGTCCATATCCATAATCTTCCTTTCCAATAAAGAAGCGTACAGGCTATCGGTTTTATAAGCTGATCGTAAAAATGGAATTTAATTGACAATTGACAATGAACAATTGACAATTAAGGAATCCCTTCGGGATGATTTAAAATAAGAAGAATTTGACCGATAACAATTCGGAATTATTTCAAAATCGTCCCGAAGGGGCACAACAATTGTCAACTGTCAATTGTCAATTGTCAATTCGGCGGAGCCGTTAAATTCCCATTTCCCTATATACTGTTTCAAGCCAATAGTCAATTATCCATTGTCAATTGTCAACTGCTCTGCCAGCCAGCGGACGCTTTCCGCCGCCTGGGGAAGCTCCAGGGTAAAGCTCGCCCCGGGGGATACCGCCCGGGCCCGGGAAACGATGGCGGGAATATCCAGGCTCCCTGCGCTTAACGGGCTGTGGGTATCGGCGGAGCCGTCGTTATTGTGGATATGCAGATGACAAAGCTGTGCGCCGTACCGGTCTATCCACTCCGGCACCGGCACCGGGGAGTAGGCATTCACATGGCCCACATCCAGGCACAGGGCAATCTTTTCGCTGTCCACCCCGGTTACAATCTCCAAAAGCATGTCCGGCGTCTTCTCCAGTACGTTTTCCAGACACACCGTCACCCCCGCGGGGATCTCCGGGAGGAACGCTTTCCAGAACAGCACCGACTGCTCTTTGTACCAGCAGGGGTAGTAGAGCCAGGGGTTGAAGCCCCCGTGGAGCACCACCTTGGAAGCGTTATAGCGGGCCGCCAGATCCACTGCCTGTTTGAACCGCTCCCGGGCCAGGGCCCGGGCTTTGGGGTCCACCGCGCAGGGAAACAATTCGTTAAAGGGGCCGTGAAGCACCCGTTTGGGGATGCCCCGCAGCTTTTCCAAAACCGCCCTGTCCGCCTCCGGGAAGCCGTCATCCAGCGTCCCGGGGATACAGAAGTCCGCGATTTCCAGCCCCAAGCCGTATTCCCGGGCGGTAATCTGGGCCTGGGGGTCAATGGTGGAAAGATACCAGTCCGTCCGCTTCATGCTTTTCCCTCCAGCATGCCGTACTTGGTCTGCAGCCGGGAAAGCTTTTTAAGCATTGCCTTTCCCAGCAGCGCAATGGTCACCGCGGTGCCCGTTCCGTGCATCAGGTTCACCGGAACACCCTGCCCGTAGATCAGGAGCAGGCCCTCCCGGGTAAAAGACGTCAGCATGGTAAACACCGTACAGCTGTCAAGCAATGGCCCCACAATGAGCAGCACCGCCAGAAACCCAAAGGCCGCCATCACGAAAGGATTCTGCCACTTTTTCCGCCCGTGGAACACCGCCCCGGCAAGGAACCCCGCGATGCCGTAGGCAAACATCTGCCAGGGGGTCCAGGGTCCCTGGCTGAAAAAGAAATTGCTGGCAAAAATCGCCATTGCCCCGGTGAGAAACCCCGCCTGGGGCCCAAAGGCCACAGCGGTGAGCATGACGATGCCCGTCAATGGCTTAAAATAGGGCAGGAACACGAAGGCCACCCGGGACACCGCCGCCAGCGCCGCCATGACCGCCAGGATCACCAATTCCCTTGCCTGGGGGCGGCGGGATTCAAAGGCGGCGAAAAAGGGCAGCATGATCTCCACCACAATGGCGGTGGACGTCAGGTAGTACCACCGGCCCGGCAAGCGCCTGCCCAGAAGCAGGGTGCCGGGGATCAGGATGAAAATTACCAGCAGGGAAAAGAACGTGGATTTTTTCACAGCGCAGCCTCCCTGTTTCTCTTTATCAGGGCGGCAGCCTGCTCCGACGTTACCGCGTTCCGGAACACGTGCCGGCTCATGCGGCTGACGGCGGTGGTATAGAAGCTGTTGGAGCCAAAGAGGGTCTGGGGCGTTCCGGTAGTTATGAGCTGCCCGTCAAAGAACAGCCCCACAAGCTGTGCGTACTCCGCGCAGAACTCCACATCGTGGGAGACCATCACCACCGTGACCCCCTCCCGGCAGAGACGATCCAAAATGGCGGCAAATTCCGCCTTGAAAATGCTGTCCATGCCCTTGGTGGGCTCGTCCAGCAGCAGCAGCTTCGGCTTTCGCAGCAGCACCTTGGCAAGGGCGGCCCGCTGCAGTTCCCCCCCGGACAGGTCGGCGGGGTTGGCAGAAAGCAGCTCCGTAATCCGGCAGAGCGCCGCTGTTTCCTCGACAGCCGCCTGCTCCGCCCCCATCTCTTGCAGGTCCTCCAGCACCGTCTCCTTTACAAAGAGGCTACGGGGGTCCTGGGGGAGCATACTCAGGCAGCCGCGAAACAGTTCCCTGGGCCGGTAGTCCCGCTGCCGCTTTCCCAGAATCTCGATGCTGCCCCGGTAGGCTTTTACGCTGCCGCAGACAGCTTTCAGGGCCGTGGATTTTCCCGTACCGTTGCCCCCCAGGATGGCAAAGAGACTCCCCCGGGGCACCCGGAGGTTCAGCCCCCGCAAGACATCCGGCCCGGTGCGGGTGTAGCGCAGCCAGCATTCCTTGATTACCAGGGCAGCTTCTCCATCCGTATCCGGGCAGGCCGGCTCTGGCAGGGCATCAACGCTTGCTCCCTCCGGGAATTCCTCCGACAGCCAGGCCCGGCCCTCCCGGACCGTCAGGGGGCACCGTCCCGCCGGATTCACGGCGTAGTAGACCCGCACCGGGGCGGGCAGGGCGGAAAACAGGGGGCTTGCGCTCTCCCGGAGGGCAAGCCCCACCTCCCGGGGGCTTCCCAGGAAGGTCAGGCGCCCATCTTCCATCACCGCCACCCGGTCGGCGGCGGGGAAAATATCCTCCATCCGGTGCTCGGTGATCACAATGGTGGTGCCCAGCTCCCGATTGATCTTTTTCAGGGTGTTGAG
Source organism: Oscillospiraceae bacterium (assembly GCA_016302405.1). Taxonomy (GTDB): domain Bacteria; phylum Bacillota; class Clostridia; order Oscillospirales; family Oscillospiraceae; genus Faecousia. The sequence goes on along the minus strand of JAEDNR010000068.1, from coordinate 1,824 downwards.
GAAGTCCCCGGCGCTGATGGGGTCCAGCTGGCTGGTGGGCTCGTCCAGAATCAGCACCTCCGGCTGCATGGCCATCACCGAGGCAAGGTTTAATAGCTGCTTCTGTCCGCCGGACAGCTCCGCCACCTCCCGGTGAAACCAGTCCTGGATGCCGAAGAAGCTTGCCATCTCCGCCACCCGCAGACGCATGACCGCCGGGTCGCAGCCCAGGTTTTCCAGCCCGAAAGCCAGCTCGTGCCAGACCTTGTCCGTGACGATCTGCTCTTGGGGGTCCTGCATGACGAAGCCAATCTTCTCCGCCTGCTCCCGGGAAGTCATCTCCCCGATGGGCTTTCCGTCAAAGAAAACCTCCCCCTGCCGCTTCCCGTAGGGGGCAAGGGTGGGCTTCAGCTGGCGCAGGAGTGTGGTTTTTCCGCTGCCGGACCGTCCGCACAGCAGCAAAAACTCCCCCTTTTCAATGTCCAGTGATACCCCGTCCAGGGTCGGAGTCACCGAACCGGGATAGGAAAAGGTCAGATTTTCGATATGGAAATGCGCCATGCCGCAGCCTCCTTCCCTTCAAAAATCGTTGGGATCAGCAAAAGGGCACAGTAGGCAGGAAACCCCCAGCCCAGGGGCGCGACCTTCATCACCGGCGTGTAGCTGGCATCCGTCCCGCCCGCCAGGAGCACTATGCAGGAAAGCGCTCCGATAAGGGTAAGCAGCACCCAGTCCCGGCCCGTCATCCGGTACAGGCGGAAGGAAGTGCGCTTTCCGCAGCCGTAGCCCCGGGAGCGCATGGAGTCGGCGGTGATAATGCTCCCCTCCAGGGCCCAGGAGGTCAGGGCGGAGAGCACCGTCATGCCGCTACGCAGCTTTTCCGGAATTGAGCCCGTCTGCTCCGCCCCCATGCCGATGGCCCGGCGGGCATCCAGAACCTGCTTTGTCTTCCGGGTAAAGGCGGGAATCAGCCGCAGCACCATCACAAGCAGCAATGACAGGGAGGGGATGACGCTTCCGAAAAGGCTTGTAAACTTGTCGCTGGTCAGCACCGCGCTGTAGCAGCCGAACCAGAGCATCATCACAAGGAAGATGCCTCCCAGGGCCAGACCGTAGCACAACGCTTCCAGAGTATAGGGTTTGCCCATCACAAGGAACAGAACCGCTTTGCCCCGGTGGTTAATGAGCGGATTCAGCACCGCCGTGAGGATGGGCAGAGGCAGGAGCATTCCGATCCGGGAAAAGCCCCGGCGGCCGTAGAGCAGGCAGAAATACAGCCCGCCGGACACCACCCCGGCAAGAATATAGGCTGGGTGCTGGATCACCATGCCGCAGCCGAGGGCGGCAACGAAAAACAGGAAATTCACCGCCGGATGGCAGCGGGAAAACGCGTCATGGGTCATAGTCCATCTCCTTTCCGGCGGGGAAACCGGACAATAAAAAACGCCCCCAAAAGGGGGGCGGAAAAGGCTAAACCCTCCCCAGACCGTCCCCAAGAGTCTGTGGAAGTTTTCCCGTATTCCGGCTCCGGGCGCCAAAAAGCCAGGGTCTTCTCAGAGAAAAACTCCAATGACCCGGGCGGCGTATCATGCCCGTCTACGGCGGCTTGGTACCGCTGGGATTTACCCATTCCGAGAACCCGGGCATTCACCGCCCGGATCAGGAGTTATTATACCAAATCGGAAGAAAAAAGCAAGGGCGGCGTGGGGATGGACGAAAAAATGTCAGCGCGACGATCAAATTGACCATTCTGCTATCTTTACGCAGTAAAACGATAAATTGGAATTTGGCGGGGAGTTTTGGTACGCAGGTGGTTAGACGCCTTGCCCCCCGCACTTGTGAGGG
>JAEDNR010000067.1 GCA_016302405.1 Oscillospiraceae bacterium | reverse complement strand
GCCAGGGTCTCCCGCAGCGGCGCGTCGTTGCCCACGGCCCGGTAGCCCCGCTTGTGCAGCCCCGGCCCTGTGGTGTCCAGATAAAGCTGCGCCCGGTCATTCATCAGGGAAAACTGGAGCTGGTACTTTGCTCCCGTCTCCGGAAGCCAGGCAACGCCGTACCGTTCCCCCAGCCGTTTGGAGGCCGCTTTCTTAATGATTGCCTGACAGTCCGGCACGGACATAAGCTGGCTGTTCAAACAGTGTCCCTTGACAGGGAAGGTGCCCTCCTTTGGAATAAAGTCCTCCAGCGGGGTATTGTACACCCCCTGGAATAGTTCTTCAAAGGTCTTTGCCGGGAAATCCGCCAGCCGGATCAGGATCCGCTCCCCGGTGCGCAGACCGATGCTGGCCCGAGCAAGGGCGCTTTCGTCCCCGGAAAACAGCACCCTGCCGTTTTCCACCCGGACATCCTCCAGGTTCAGCCGCCGCAGCTCGTCCCCCGCGATCCCCTCCAGTCCGAAAAGGCAGGGGACACAGTATTGGTTTTTATTCATAGCTCCTCCTTCATCCCGTTACGGAATGATCTTGCTTTTTTTCAGATACCGCTCTTCTTCCGAAAAGACGCAGCCGCAGTATTTCTGCATATAAAAGCCCAGCTCCCTGGCCCGCTCCTGGCCGGCCCGGAACCAGGGGCGGAAGTCCCGGTAGAGAAACTCCACACCGTATTCCGCCGCTGCCCGCTCTGCCACCTCCCGCATCAGCTCATGCTGCTGGTAGGGGCTGATAAAAAGGGACGAGGTGAAGCTGTCGAAGCCCCCCTCCTTTGCCTGACGGGCCGCCTCAAAGAGCCGCATTTCATAGCACTTGACACACCGGTTTTCAATGTCCTCCGCCACCGCCCGGACAAAGGGCCGCAGGCCGTAGTCATTGCGCTCGATGACCGGCAGGTCAATGGACGCGGCGTACTCCCGCAGGCAGTTCCGTCTTGCCCGGTACTCGGTAAAGGGATGGATATTCGGATTATACCACAGTCCCGTAACCTCAAAACCGTCCCCCCGGAGCACGTCAATGCACTGGTTGGCGCAGGGCGCGCAGCAAATATGCAGTAAAGTTTTCATAATGCTTCCTCTTTCCCTTGGATTTGCCCCACCACGCCGTCAGCGCGCAGGCCGGTGACCAGTACATTTTCGATCCGGTTGTGCAGGTTCTCCCCATGAGAATACACCCGGATATAGTTGGGGGCATGGCCGGACCAAAGGCCGTCTTCCTCGGTTTCAAACAGCACCTGCTGCACACTTCCCATTAAAGATTCCCGGTACTGCCGGTTCATTTCCTCCGCCACGGCGATAGCCCGGCGGCTGCGCTCCTCCTTGACCGCGTTGCCGTGCTGGCCGGGGAGCTTCTCCGCCGCGGTGCCCGGGCGGCGGGAATAGGGAAAAATGTGCATGTCCGCAAAGGCACAGCGGCGGATAAAGCATAAGCCTTCGGCAAACTCTTCCTCCGTCTCCCCGGGAAACGCAACGATCATATCCGTTGTCACCGCGCAGCCGGGAAACGTCCGGCGCAGAGCCTCCACGCTTTCCAGGAACCGGGCAGTGTCGTACTTCCGGTTCATCCGCCGCAGTACGCTGTCGCTGCCGGACTGCATGCTCAGGTGGAACTGGGGGCACAGATTGGGAAGCGCCGACAGCCGGCGGCAGAATTCCTCCGTGACGACCCTGGGCTCCAGACTGCCCAGCCGCACCCGAAGTCTGGGCACCGCCCGGCAAATTCCCTCGATCAAGGAAACCACCCCGGGCTTGCCCGGCAGGTCTGCCCCCCAGCTGGCGATCTCAATGCCCGTGACCACAATCTCCCGGTAGCCCCTTTCTTCCAGCTCCCGAGCCTGGGCGCAGGCCGTGTCCAAGTCCATGGAGCGCACCGGCCCCCGGGTATAGGGGATGATGCAGTAGGAGCAGAAATTCACACAGCCGTCCTGCACCTTCAGCATAGCCCGGGTCCGTTCCTCCAGTCCCCCGGCAGGGAGAATTTCAAAGGTCCGGCGGCGCAGGGCGTTGTCCAGATGCTCCCGGGGAAGCCGGTCTTCCACCGCTGCCATCATATCCTCCAGAAAGACCCGACGATTTCCGCTGCCCCCCAGCACATCCGCCCCCAGCTCCCGCAGAGCCTGGGGCGCATGCTGGACATAGCAGCCGCAGATCCCCAGCACCGCCTGGGGGTGGCTGCGGCGGCACCGGCGGATCACGGCCCGGTTCTTCTTATCCGCCACCGCGGTAACGGAGCAGGTGTTGACAATATAGCCATCGCAGTCTTCTTCAAAGCTGCCGATGCTGTGTCCCATGTCCAGAAGCAGACGCTCCATGGCCTGGGTCTCAAACTGATTGGTCTTGCAGCCCAGGGTATAAAACGCAAATTTCATTTGTTAAAACCGCCAATTTATTACAGATTATTTTGTATTAATTGTCCAAACAAACAGTTGAATTTTTACGAAAGAATGCTATAATGTTTGTCAATGGAACCGAATATTACGGTTTCAACCATTATACACGATAAACATCCGTTTGTACAGTCCGGGAGGAAAATATGCTTGAGTTTTTGATACGCCTCCACTCTGTACAGGACGTGCAGGATTTTGTGTCTCTGTCTACGGCTCAGCCTTTCCGGGTGGATGTGACCGATGGGAACTACACCGCCAACGGAAAAAGCTTCATGGAAATGTTCTGTCTGGGCCTGGCCGGTCCGCTGACCGTGTCTGTAGACTGCGGTGAAAACGAGCTTGCCCGCTTCAAAGGGGAAGTCCGTCAATTCCTGGCTGATTAACTTCGGCTCTTAGCAGCACCGTCCTGGGAATACCTGGGGCGGTTTTTTCACCCGGTGATTCATTCACCGGGTACTTTTTTATAAGAAGCCGCCCGGGAGAACAACAAACGGGAATTTGGCGGCGAGTCGCCGCTGACAAGTCGTGACGAACGTGGTCTGTTTTCGTTCCCTGCCTGACCCGCTCGGTATCGTTTTTGGTACAGTAAATTTGGAATTTATCGAATTCCCGGTCATTGCGAGCCAGTGCGCACACTGGCGTGGCAATCCCCCGGTTAGACGTACCACTTCTCGTGGATAAATTCCGGAAAACGGTACAAAAGAACGGTCTGTATGACGATGGGTTGCCCATAATTCGATGGAGATTCCCACACCAGTCTGTGGACTGGTTCGGAATGACATGTTCTGACGGCCCGACAAATCCCAATTTATCTCTTATCTTCCCAGCACCGAAAAAGCAGGAGGCTTGCCGCCTCCTGCTTTCGCATTTATTTACCCACAAGGTCCGGCGCCGCGGTGACGCCGTCTTTGATCAGTGGAAGATACCAGCTGTCATAGTAAGCGGGCATCATGTCATCATAGGGCATCTCGGAAGTGTCGGCACCGCGCACATCCTCCCAATCCGTTCCCCAGGGCCGCAGATAGATCTCATAGTCAAAGGAGTCTTCGCTGTTGTCCGGATCCACATAGGTTCCCCGGACGCAGATCACATTGCCGATTGCCGGGCCCATGGGGCTGTCATCGGCATAGACCACCCAGGCCCCATCGGTCAGGTCCGCGTTCCAGAATAATCCTTCCCCACAGACCATGGCTCCCTGGGCCGCGTAAGTACCCTCTGTCGTGAAGGAAACGTCAGCATTGGCAAAGCACTCCCCCGCCTCGTTGTCCTCGTCCCAGAACTCAATATAGCCAGTACCGTCGTCCTCCACCCATATCCGGGCGCAGGTGTCCCAGAAGCTGTCGCTTACCTCTTCCCACCTGCCGGTACCGTTTTGCAGAATCCACCAGCCGTACCAGTCACCTTCCCACCACTGAACATTGGATGGGATCCGACTTTCCGTACCGGCAGGCACGGTGGAAGGCTCTGTCACCTGAGCGCCTTCCTTGGCAAAGGTGTAGGACATACCGTAGAAATCCACGGTCATCACGCCGTCCCGGAGGGTGCCGTAATATTCGTCACCGCTTTCGGTAATGGTAAGGTCCTCGCCGTCCAGGGTCCACTTGCCGTTATACGTATCCTCCAGCAGGTGAAGCCTCGCCTTGCCGCCGGATTTCAGCTCCACCCATTCGTCCTCCGCGCCTATATCGATCCCGTCAACGAAGCAGCGGACACCCTCGTACCGCCCCAGTACATCCCCCCCGGCAGATGCCGTACCGGAACCGCCCAGCATACTTACCAGAATGAACACCAGGGCGACCACCAGAGCGACCCCCAGTACAACAATCCCGATGATCAGTCCGGTATTCTTTTTCTGCCCGCCGTTTTGGAAGGTAAAGCCCGGCTCCCCGGTTTTCGCCCCGGTGTTGGTGCCGCCGGAATTCCAGGTTTCCACGCTGGCAGGGGGCGGATAATTTCCCTGAACAGCGGAGCCCGGAACCTGGGCAGGCTGCGCCGGTTCCTGACTTGCCGAAGCCGGGACCTTTGTACCGCACTCAGTACAGAATTTGGCGCCCTCAGGCAGTTCCGCGCCGCAGTTGGTGCAAAAAGCCATTTCGTTTCCTCCCCGTTACATGGCAAAGCCGAAAATGATGTACAGCACAAAGCTGACCACCGCCAGGGCCACACAGTAGGGCGCCTGGGTCTTCACATGGTCAATAATGTCACAGCCTGTAGTGGAACAGGTCATAATGGTGGTATCGGAAATGGGAGAGCAGTGGTCTCCGAAGATGCTGCCGCCGAACATGGCGCCCGCTACCAACGGGATGCTGGTGCCCATATCCAGGGCCATGGGCAGCGCGATGACCGCCATAATGGCCATAGTGCCCATGGAGGTGCCGGTGGCAAAGGAAATGAGCACGGCAATGAGGAAGGTCAGCGCCGGCAGCATCGCCGGGCTCAGAAACCGCTGGAACAGGGCGGACAGGTAGGAGCCGGTGTCCAAAGCCTTGACCACACTGCCCATGGTAAAGCCGAAGAGCAGGATAAAGGCAATGGGAAGCATTTTTCCCATGCCCTTGAACATTTCGCTGATGGCCTCGTCCAGGGTAAAGACCTTCTGGGCAATGACCATGATCAGAATGGTGAGCAGGGAGCACACCACCGCCCAGATCAGGGCCTGGGTGCCGGCGCCCTTTGTAATATTGCCGCCGCCGGTGATCAGCAGCGCCGCGAACACAACCACGATCAGCACGCCGATGGGAACCAGAAGGTTGCAGGCCCGGGGCTTACGATTGGAGTAAGCTTTGATTTCCTCCGCTTCTTCTTTTTTATGGGCGGGATCGTCCAGCTGTCCCAGCTCGGCAGCCCGCTTCTCCGCCTTTGCCATGGGCCCCACATCCTTCTGCGCCAGGGAAATGACCAGGGTCAGCAGGATCGCCAGGATGCAGTAGAAGTTAAAGCCCAGGGACTGGAACAGCACCGCCACAGAGGTCTCCTCGCTGATGCCACCGGAGACCAGGTAGCCCGCCATGGATGCCAGCCATCCGCTGAAGGGGAACAGCACGCACCAGGGGGTGGAGGTGGTATGTACCAGGAACGCAGACTTTTCATGGGGCACCTTCAGCGCATCGTTTACCGGCCGGGATACCGCGCCGGTGACCATGCAGCTTAGCGAGCCGGAGGTGAACACCGCCAGGCCCAATCCCCAGGTAAAGAGGTTGGCTCCCCGCTTGGACTTGATAATACCCCGCTTCTTCACCACCACGTTCACAAAGCCGTCAATGCCGCCGGAAACCTCCATCAGGTGGATCACCGCACCGATGATCAAGCAGGAAGCGATAATCAGAGTATTGCCCGTGGTCATGGAGTCGGCAATGGCATAGATTCCCGCGTTGATACTGACCAGCGGAGAAAAGGCGTTGAGCACAAAGGATCCCGTGAGAATACCAATGAGCAGGGAAACAAACACGTTTTTCGTCAGCAGCGCCAGTGCGATGGTGAGCAGCGGCGGCACCAGAGACCAGAAACCGAATTGCATAACAGATCCTCCTTTTTTCATGAAACCCCTGTCCGGGGGGACAGGCGGTCCGTGTCTACACTCTTGCCGATCTACCCAAATCGTCCCGCAGGAGCTTCCCGTGCTCCAGGGCAGGCTCCCCGCCCAGGAATACATATTCGATTCCCTCGGGAGGGAGCGTGGGCTCCGGGAAAGTCGCCCGATCCTTTACCCGAGCCGGGTCAAAGATGGTGATGTCCGCATCCGCTCCCACATTCAGCCGCCCCTTGTTTGAAAGGCCCAGCCGGGCCGCGGGCAGGGCGGTCATTTTCCGGACCGCTTCAAAAAGGGTCAGGTCCTTCCCGGCAAATTCCGCCAGGAACCGTGGGAAGGTTCCGGCGGCCCGGGGATGACCCTGGCCGTTATCCATGAGTCCGTCGCTGGCAAGCATCACATTGGGATGCCGGAACGCAAGCCTTATATCCTCCTGGCGCATCACATAGCAAACGGTGATGCACTGGGGGTCCGTGCGGCGGACTTCGTCAAAGGTTTCCTTTGTCGCCCGCTGGCCCTTGTATTTTCCCTCGCAGAATTCCAGCACACCGTAGTCACAGTGGTACCGGTCCAGCCAGCCGGGGTCGTAGGTGGGGGTTCCGATCCGGGTGGAAAAGGCAAAATAGGGATAGCAGTCCATGGCAATGTCCAGTCCCCCCAGCCGGTATTCATCCACCTGCCGCAGGACCTCCGCCATCTGGCCGAAGCCGCCCATGGAGCCGATATGGGAGATCTGCACCGGCAGGCGGTATTGCAGCCCCGCTTCGCAGAATTCCGCGATGGCCGTGAAAATCCCGTCGGCATCGTCCCGGACATGGGAGGAAATCAGCTTCTTGTCCTTACGGCAGCACTGGGCTGCCCGGAAAAACTCCCGCTTATCCGCCCCGGGAACATACCGCAGACCAAAGGAAACACCGGCACAGCCTGCCCGGAGGGCTTTTTCGATCCCCGCCTGCATGGCATCCAGCTGGGTGTCGGAGGCCTTCGCGTAAATATCCTCCGCCCCGGCTTTTTTCCGGAAATACTCGTGCCCGGCCATCATCGCCACATTCACCGCCGCGCCGTCCCGGTCCACCAGGTCCAGGTAGGCGGCGGGGTCATACACATTGATGCCGCAGTTACCCCCCAGGTCGGTGGTGACGCCCATGGAAAGGGCCATGTGGAAGATGCTCTGCCGGATCCTTCCGCCGGACACCGGGTCCTCGTGCATGTGAATGTCGATAAAGCCCGGGGTTACCACCAGGCCGGACGCGTCGATGATCCGGTCCGCGTCCGGTTTTTCCCGGCCCGCCCAGACGATTTTACCGTTTTCCATAACCAGGTTCAGTTTCCCATCCACCCGGTTTGCCGGGTCGATGACATGACCGCCCAGAATTGCCGTCCGCATAGGCATGCCCCCTTTCGGAATTTGTGATTTTTATATATGTATTATTAAAATGCGAAGGATACAGCAAAATTGGAATTTGGCGGGCCGTCAGAGCCTGTCATTGCGAACCAGTGACCGACGTCACTGGTGTGGCAATCTCCATCGAATTCCAGGACCAGGAACGTCACACACCGTAGGGGCGCTCATCTTGAGCGCCCGGCAGAGAAATTTCTGATATTCAGATTTTTATCGGCGAAATGGTTCCTTTTTTCGGATTATTTTTCGAAATTGGAAGATTTTCGCGGGCGCTCAAGATGAGCGCCCCTACGAGGTATGACGAAATGCAGTCTGAAAGTCGATGGAGATTCCCACACCAGTCTGCGGACTGGTTCGGAATGACATGTTCTGACGGCTCGCCAAATTACAATTTATCTTCCTGTGTGAAACCCAACATGCATTTATTTGAATGACCCAATAAACGCTTCCAGCCGGTCCAGGCCGGTTTTCAGTTCCTCGTCACTGTAGCAGTAGGAAATCCGGATATGGCCCTCACAGCCAAAGCAGCTGCCCGGGATCACCGCTAGCTTCCCCTCCGTAATAAGCCGCGTGCAGAAATCCCAGGAGGATAGCCCAAAGCGCCGGATGTCAGGGAATACATAGAACGCTCCCTCCGGCTCCGGGAAGGAAAGACCCATTGCCCGCAGCCGCCCGGTGACATAGTCCCGCCGCCGCCGGTAGGTTTCCCGCATGGCGTACACATCCTGCTCCAGCGCCCTGGCCGCGGCGTGCTGGAGGAACATGGGCACCGCGGCAATTTCCGCGGCGTTCAGCAGAAGCAGCCTGTCCATCACATACGCAGGACACCGCAGGTACCCCACACGCCAGCCGGTCATGGCATAGGGCTTGGAAAAGCTCTGGCACAGCAGCACCTGCTCCTCCAGCTCCGGGTCCAGGCTCAGATCCGGGCAGGGGCCGTAGGAAAGGGCCTGGTACACATTGTCGCAGACGACAAAGATGGGCTTTCCCAGCACCGCCGCTTTCACGGCAGCAAGGCTATCTTCATTCAGCACTGTGCCGGTAGGGTTGCAGGGGGAATTGAGAATGATGGCCTTGGTTTTTTCCGTCACCGCTCCCCTCAGCAGCGCCGGGGTCAGCTGGAAGCCGGAGTCGGAAATATCCAGCAGCACGGGCTTTCCCCCCGCCGCGGTCACCACCGTCTCGTAAAGGCTGAAAGCCGGGGTGAGAATAATGACCTCCTCCCCGGGGTTTATGATTCCCGTGAGGGCGGTATACAGTGCCCCCGTGGCCCCCACGGTGACGAGCACCTGGTTTTCCCCAGTGGGCAGGCCCCGGTTTGTTTCAAAGTCCGCAATAGCCCGGCGCAGCTCCGGGGTCCCCTGGTTGGGGGCGTAGTGGGTCTCATCCCGCCCAAGCGCCTCCCGGGCCGCTGCCTTGATGGCCTCCGGGGTGGCAAAATCCGGCTCCCCGATGGTGAGCAGGACGCAGTCCGGGGTCTGCCGGGCCAGGTTTGTAAACACCCGGATGCCGCTGCGCTGTAAGGGGGCAAGGTTTCGGTTCAGAGGGATCATGCAAAATCCTCCGCCAGAGCCTCAAAGAAGTCAGCACCCTTCAGGAGAATGTCCTCGTCAAAGTCAAAGCAGTCGCTGTGCAGCGCCGGCGCGTCCCCCGCCCCCAAGAAAAAGAACATACCGGGCAGGGTCCTTTGATACCAGGAAAAGTCCTCGGTGATCATGCTGGGCTTATCCAGTTCAAAGAAGCCCACGGCTTTGCGCACCCGCCGGTGCAGATCCGGAGGATTCATCACGGCGGGATAGCCATCGTTCATATATACGCTGACAGTGCAGCCGGTAGAGCGCTCCACTTCCTTGCCGATGGATACGATTCCCGCCCGGAGGGAGTAGAAAACCTCGTCCTGGAACGCCCGGAGGCTGCCCTCCATGTGGGTGTGGTCGGACAGGGCGTTGCACACCGTACCGCTGGTAAACTTGCCGAAGCGCAGGAGGCGGAACACCTTTTTGGGAAGAGCCCCCTCCATAGCCATGACCCGGCGGTAGAACTCCACACCGGCAGCCAGAGCGTCGCAGCCCTCCTCCGCCCGGGCAATGTGGGCGGACTTGCCGTAAATATCCACCTTCACCTCGCAGGAGCGGGACATCATCTCGTTTAACCGGCTGGCAACCATGCCCGCGGGCAGGCCCGGCCACAGGTGCATGGCAAAAATGGCCTCCACATGGTACTGCTTGAAGATCCCGGTGGCGCACAGGTCCCGGGCTCCGCCGGTAGTCTCCTCCGCGCACTGGAACACCAGCAGCACATTGTGGGAAAGCTTGTCTTTTTTATCCAGGCGGCGGGCCAGCTCCAGAAGGATCGCCATGTGCCCGTCGTGGCCGCAGGCATGCATGCACCCGGGGTTCCGGGAGGCATAGGGGGCCTTGGTACGCTCGGTAATGGGCAGCGCGTCCGCGTCCGCCCGGAAAGCAATGGCCTCCTTCTGCCCAAAGTCGAACCAGGCGCAAAGAGACGATGCCATGGGAGAAAACACCCGGCATTTGAGCCCCGAAAGGGCACCGCGCAGGTAGTCCATGGTCTGGGGAAGCTGGCGGTCCAGCTCCGGGATCTGGTGCAGAGCCCGGCGGTCATCCACGATCTGCATTTGCCTCACCTCAAAGATTCATAGGAATGGTCATATTATACGTCATTTCATTCCCGCTGTCAATTTCTCCTTGCCATTTCGCCGAAAAGATGATACCATGGGGTACGAAATCAAGCAAAAAGGAGCAAACGGTATGGACGCACAGGAAATTATTGCATATATCCGCACCTCCAAGAAAAAGACCCCGGTGAAGGTGTATGTCTGGGAGGAAGCCCCGGTGGACTTTCCGAACTGCCATATTTTCCCTGCCGGAGAAGGGTGCAAGATCGTCTTCGGCGACTGGGCGGATGTGGGCCCGGTACTGAAAAGCAACCCTTTCCGCCATGTGGAAATTGAGAACGGCTGCCGCAATTCCGCCATTCCTATGCTGGACCTCAAGGACATCCCCGCCCGCATTGAGCCGGGCGCCTTTATCCGGGAGCAGGTCACCATCGGCAAAAACGCGGTGATCATGATGGGGGCCATTCTGAACATCGGTGCCGTTGTGGGCGAGGGCACCATGATCGACATGGGCGCCGTCCTGGGCGGCCGGGCCACCGTGGGCAAGCACTGCCACATCGGCGCCGGCGCGGTGCTGGCCGGGGTCGTTGAGCCCGCCTCCGCCACCCCGGTAATTGTGGAGGACAACGTGCTTGTGGGCGCCAACGCCGTGGTCATCGAGGGCTGCCATATCGGCGAAAACGCCGTGGTCGCCGCCGGCGCGGTAGTGGTAAGCGACGTCCCGGCAAACGCCGTGGTGGCAGGATGCCCCGCCCGGATCATCAAGTACAAGGACGAAAAAACCGTCTCCAAAACCGCTCTTGTGGATGCTCTCCGGGAGCTGTGACCCAACGAAGCACAAAAAAAATTGGGGCTGTCTCACTAAAGAAAAATTGCACAAATAAAAGAACTGTCATTCCGAGCC
>JAEDNR010000066.1 GCA_016302405.1 Oscillospiraceae bacterium | reverse complement strand
TCCCGGTAGATACCGCCCTGCTTCAGCATTTCGTCCACCAGGGTGGTCTTGCCGTGGTCAACATGGGCGATGATGGCAATGTTGCGAATGTGATCCTGCGCTACCATAAAAAGCTCCCTTTCCCGCGCCTTGAAGGGCGGATGTATTTCTGAATATAAAATCTCTCAAACCTGAATAATAGCATATATTGCCCCTGATTGCAACAGAAAAGTTTGCGGATTGGCGCATATCTTCATAAATGCCTGGAGAGCAAACGCGGCGAACAGACAAATTGGGAATTTGCCCGCAGTGCGGGCGGCCAAGTCGTGACGAACGTGGTCTATTTTCGTTCTCTGCCTTTTAATTTAGGTATGATTGCCACCGGCAATCATTAGGATTTTGATTCACTGCGTGCAGCACCTGAGGGTTTCTTCGTCCGATGTCTGGGTCAGAATCAGGACGAATTCGTCTCCGCCGTAGCGGCAGAGGATCTCATTGCTCCGGGTTTCCTGGCGGATCAGCTGGGAGAAGACTTCCATGATCTGGTCTCCGGCATGATGGCCGAAAGCGTCGTTGATGTTTTTCAGTCTGGCACAGCTTGATAGAAAATGCAGCAGGGGACGGCTGTCCCAACCGGAAGCCGGGAACCCGAACGCTTTATTCCGGGAATTGCGGGAATAATGGGCGGATTTTGTTGACAATGGGAAAGGTTCTTTGCTATAATATCCGAAGAAACACAGAACAGTTTTTTCATGAGAGAGGAGCAAAGCTATGGGCAGCAATGTGCTTGATTACCTGGAACAGTCCAGGGCCGCTTACCCCCAAAAGTGCGCGGTCATCGACGAACGGGAGCAGCTCACCTACGAGCAGTTGTACAGCAGGAGCAGACGGATCGGCACTGCCCTGTGCGGCCGGATCGCAGCGGGGGAGCCGGTGGGTGTGTACCTGGACAAGTGCGCCGATGCCCTGTGCGTATTTCTGGGGAGCGTGTATGCCGGCGGTTTTTACTCCGTGCTGAATCCGGAGCTTCCGAAAGCAAGGCTTGCCCAGATCGCCGGAGTGCTTTCTCCCCGGGTCATTGTGACCAGGCAGGAAAATGCCGCGGCGGCGGCAGAAATCTTCCCGGATTTTCCCATTGTTTCCGTTGAACAGCTGATGCAGTCGGAGCCTGACGAGGCCCGGCTTTTGACTGTGCGGCGGCGGGCTGTGGATACGGATCCGCTGTATGTGAATTTTACCTCCGGCTCCACCGGGACCCCCAAGGGGATCGTGGTGGCCCACCGCAGCGTTCTGGACTTTATCGGCTGCTTTACGGAGCTTTTCGGCATCACCGGGGAGGACATTATTGCCAACCAGGCCCCCTTTGACTTTGACGTTTCCGTGAAGGATATTTACTCCGCCCTTTCCGCCGGGGCAACGCTTCTGATTGTCCCACGGCGGCTGTTCTCGGCTCCCGCGGCGCTGATTGATTTTCTGTGCGAGCACCGGGCTACCACCATGATCTGGGCGGTGTCCGCTCTGTGCCTCATCACCACCTTCCACGCCCTGGATTACCGGGTGCCGGAGACGGTGAACAAGGTGCTTTTCAGCGGCGAGGTCATGCCGGCCAAGGCTCTGGCGGACCTGCGCAGGCACCTGCCGGATGCCATGTACGTAAACCTCTACGGCCCCACGGAGATTACCTGCAACTGCACCTATCATATTCTTGAGAAGGACCGGGACTACTCCGGCGGCATTCCCATCGGCACTGCCTTCCCCAACGAGGATGTGTTCCTGCTGGACGGGGAAAACCGCAGAATCACGGAACCGGAAAAGCCGGGGGAGCTGTGTGTCCGGGGCACCGCCCTGGCCCTGGGCTACTACCGCTGCCCGGAGCAGAACGCGGCCCACTTTGTGCAGAACCCGCTGAATCCCAATTATCCGGAACTGATTTACCGCACCGGCGACCTGGCCCGCTACGACGAAAGCGGCGAGCTGGTATTTGCCGGGCGGAAGGATTTCCAGATCAAGTATATGGGCCACCGGATCGAGCTGGAGGAGATCGAGCGGGAAATGGCCGCCATCGACGGAGTGGAGCGGTGCTGCTGCCTGTTTGATGAAAAGCGGTCCCGGCTCAAGGGCTTCTATGTTGGCAGCATTGAAAAGGAAGCGCTCCACGCCGCCATGCGTCAGGCCCTGCCGGAATTTATGATCCCGGGGATCCTGCGCCAGGTGGAGGCCATGCCCCTGACCAAAAACGGAAAGATCGACCGCAAGGCCCTGGCGGAAATCACGGGAGGGAAACGCAGCCAATGAAAACGGATACGGCCTATTATGTATTTGACCTGGGCAGGGTCAGGGACCGGGTTGCTTATCTGCGGCGGCTTCTGGGGACGGAGGTGTCCCTGGCCTACGCGGTGAAAGCCAATACCTTTATCATTGAAGGGATACTCCCCTATGTGGAGCGTCTTGAGGTCTGCTCCCCCGGGGAAGCCGCCATCTGTGAAAAGCTGGGCGTGCCGCCGGAGAAAATGGTGATCTCCGGGGTATACAAGACCCCGGGCTTTATTGAAAGGTCCGTGGAGTCCGCTCCCGGGCGGATCTATACGGTGGAATCTCTTACCCAGTTCGAGCTTTTGTGGGAGCTTTCCGAAAAATACCGGAAGTGTCTGCCGGTTTTGCTGCGGCTGACCAATGACAGCCAGTTCGGCATCAACGAGGAAGACATCCGAAGCATCATCGCGGATCGGGAAAAGTATCCATATCTGGACATTCTGGGAATCCAGTTCTTTTCCGGGACCCAGAAAACCTCTCTCAAAAAGCTGGCCCGGGAGATTCGCCATCTGGACGAACTGCTTGTGTCCCTGGAAGCGGAATACGGCTACCGGGCCGAAGAGCTGGAATACGGCACGGGCTTTCCGGTCAGCTACTACGACGGGGAGAGCCTGGACGAGGAAGCACTCATCACCGGGTTTGCCCAGGTGCTGCGGGACATGACCTGCAAGCCAAAAATCACGTTGGAGCTGGGCCGGAGCATCGCCGCCTGCTGCGGAAAATACTACACCCATGTGGTGGACAAAAAGCGCAACAAGGGGCAGAATTATCTTTTAGTGGACGGCGGCATGCACCAGCTGGTGTATTTTGGGCAGTACATGGGCATGAAGCATCCCATCCTTTCCGTCTGCGGCAAGGAAGCCCAGCCCGGTACTGACAGCTGGAATATCTGCGGCTCCCTGTGCTCCATGAATGATATTCTTGCCAAGCAGGTGCCCCTGCCGGAAATTGCCATCGGAGATACCCTGTGCTTTGAAAACGCCGGGGCCTACTGCATGACGGAAGGTATGGCTCTGTTTTTAAGCCGGGAGATTCCGGCAGTTTATCTGGTTTCGGAGGACGGAAGACGCGTGCTGGTCCGCAAACCCTTTGAAACCGCCGACCTCAATACCCCGCACGAAGAGTATTCTGAAAGATAAATTGGTATTTGTAAGGCTGGCGGCGCAGCTGTCCTCGCCCCCCGCATTTATGAGGGGGGTGCCACCAGTTCGCAAACTGGTGGCGGGGGGAGCGCGTCAACCGCATGCCTTTCACAAATGCGTGTGAAGAATAGGGCTGTAAACACAGAAAGATCCATTATTTGACGTTTTGCTGGCGGAAATTCGTGCTCCCCCCGTCCCTGCGCTAGCGCAGGGACACCCCCCTCACAAGTGCGGGGGGCAAGGCGTCTATCCACCCGCGCGCTTTAACTGCCCGTCAAATTCCAATTTATCGATTAACTTATGTAATCTCATAAATACTCATAAATAAGAGCAAAAAAGAAAGGAAAGAAGAAAAATGGAAAGACTGTTGGAAATTCTGGAGGATATCCAGCCGGATGTGGATTTTGAGACCCGCACGGACCTCATCGACGCCCACCTGCTCAGCTCCCTGAGCATCCTGTCTCTGATCGCGGAGTTGGAGGACGAATTTGACATTACCGTCCCGGCGGTGGAGATCGTTCCCAAGAACTTTAACTCCATGAAGGCCATGTGGGACATGATTCAGCGCCTGCAAGAGGAAGGCTGATATGCGTATTCTTTCCCTGCTTCAGGCAGGAAAGCATTCGACCCTCACCTCCTTCTTTTCTCCCATGTACCTGGCGATATTTCTGCCCGCCTGCATCCTGTTCTATGCTGTGATGCCCAAAAAGGGGAAGAAATATGCCCTGCTGCTGGAAAGCCTGGGCTTTTTCTGGCTGATCAGCGGAAAGTACATTGCCTGGCTTCTGGTATCCATTGTATCCGTCTGGGGCTGCGGCCTCTGGTTGGGGAGGATCCTGGAGCAGCGGGACGCGGCGGTGAAGGCGGCGGAAAAGCCCCAGCGCAAGGCCATCAAGCAGCAGTATCTGCGCTATACCCGGCTGGTGCTGGCTCTGGCGGCTCTGGGGAATCTGGGGATCCTGCTGGTACTCAAATACTCCGGCTTCTTTATTCAGAATGTGAACACTGTGTTCGGCCTGCGGATTTCCGTCCCGGCTTTCGTCATGCCCATCGGCATCTCCTTTTACACCCTGCAGGCCGTTTCCTACCTGTTCGATGTGTACCAGGGGACGGTGAAGGCGGACCGGAACCTAATGCGGGTGGCTCTGTTTCTGTCCTTCTTCCCCCAGATCGTGGAGGGCCCCATCTGCCGCTACGGTCAGACAGCGGACCAGCTGTGGAATGCCGGTCAGATCCGCTATGATAACCTGACCCTGGGACTTCAGCGTATTCTCTTCGGCCTGATGAAAAAGCTGGTGGTGGCGGATCGGCTGAACACCTTCGTGGAAGGCGTTTTTGACAAGTACTGGGAATTCCAGGGAGGCGTGATCGCCATTGCGGCGGTATGCTATACCATCCAGCTGTATATGGACTTTTCCGGTTCCATGGATGCCGTCACCGGCACGGCCCAGATCTTCGGAATCACCATGCCGGAAAATTTCAAGCGGCCTTTCTTCTCCCGGACCATTTCGGAGTTCTGGACCCGGTGGCATATCACCCTGGGCACCTGGTTCAAAGATTACATTTTCTATCCCGTCTCCATGTCTAAGCCCATGAAGAAGCTGACCGGCGCTGCCCGGAAAAAGCTGGGCAACCATTTTGGACCCTTGGCGGCGGGAGGAATTGCCCTGTTCTGCGTCTGGTTCTGCAACGGCGTGTGGCATGGCGCCGCCTGGAGCTTTATCTTCTTCGGCATGTATCACTTTGTTTTGATCCTGGGCGGGAGCCTGATCGCCCCGGCTGTGAAAAAGGTCAATGAAAAGCTGCACCTTTCCCCGGAAAGCCGCTTCTACTGCCTGTTTCAGGTTCTGCGGACCTGCGTACTGGTAGTCATCGGCGAGCTGTTCTTCCGGGCAAACGGCCTGCGGGCGGGAATGTACATGTTCGGCAGGATGGTCACGGACTTCCGCTTCTCCTCCCTGAACGCCGCCCTGCTGAAAAAACTGAGCATTGATGGAGCGGATTTCCTGATCGTGGGCGTAACCGTTCTGATCGTCTTCGTTGTGAGTTTGCTGAACGAAAAAGGGATCTGTGTCCGGGAATCACTGCAGAAAAAACCGACTCCGGTCCGCTGGGCGGTGCTGTATGCCCTGATCCTGTACATTATCATTTTCGGCGCGTACGGCGTGGGCTATGTCCCGGTGGATCCCATGTACGCCAATTTCTAGGAGGAGAGCCATGCGAAAACACATCTTGTCATCGGTGGCATTTCTTTTGATCCTGGCGGTGCTGCTGGCGGCAGCTTCCTATGTTGTTCTGCCAAAGAACAATACCAAAAAGGCGGGAATGCATACCCCCCAGGCAAACGGCATTCTGGGAGAGCCGGAGAATACCATCGATGTACTGTTCCTGGGCAACAGTGAAAGCTACTGCGGCTTCGTGCCTATGGAGATCTGGAAAGAACAGGGCATCACCTCCTATGTGTGCGGGTCCTCTTTGCAGAGGCTGTACCAGTCGGAACAGTATCTGCGCAGCGCGTTCCGGAAACAGAGCCCCAAGGTTGTGATCCTGGAAACCCTGGCGGTTTTCACGGACTACGGCCGTACAGAGGTGCTCCCGGATATAGCGGGGGAATGGATTCCTATTCTGCGCTATCACGACCGGTGGAAATCTTTGCGGGCTGAGGACTGGTACGAACCTGTGCGGTATACCCATGTCCGGGGGGACAAGGGCTATCATACATTCCATGAGATTAAAGCCGCCGATACAACGGACTATATGAAGCCCACAGAGGAAACCCATCGTGTCCCCTCCAAAAATATAAGGCACATCCAGAATATGCAGGAGTTCTGCCAGGAGCACGGCGCGCAGCTTGTCCTTGTCAGCATTCCCAGCACTACCAACTGGACCCAGGCAGAGCACAACGGAATCGCCGCTATGGCGCAGAGCATGGGGATCACCTATCTGGATCTGAATCTGATGCGCGATGAGGTCCCCATTGACTGGGAAGTGGATACCCAGGACAAGGGCGACCATTTGAACATCACCGGCGCCAGAAAGGTATCCGACTTTATTGGACAGTGGCTGGCGGAAACCGGATTGTTTGAAGATAAACGGTCTTGGGAAGCGTACAGCCAGTGGAACCAGTTTCTTCAGGAGTACCTGGAGGACAAGGAAGTTGACAGATCTGACTTTGATAAATAATTTTAACACGGGCTTCGGCATGCCGCCGAAGCCCGTGATTTTTTACAGATGCTGCTCCGCCGGCTTCCAGACAGTTCCGGTGCTGTGGGGAACAAAACCCAATGCATAATAAAAGGGTTGGTCGGAGCCGACTACCGCGATTTTTGCTCCCATAGTCCTGACCCGCCGCAGGCCCTCAAAGACAGCTTCCCGGGCAAGTCCCATCCGGCGGCATTCCGGAATGGTACAAACAGGCTCCACCAGGGCAATTCGGGAAGCTTTGTCATACCACAGTCCCGCGTGGGCAGCATAAATTCCCGCTGTATCCACCGCGGAGATTTTCAGGGACAGATCCACATGACAACGCTCATAGGCTTTCCTGCAATCTGCCTGATTTTCCTCTGTAAAAGAGAAAATCTCCCCGTTTTCCTCGTGACCAAAGCCCCGAAACATGCATTTCATGTACTGCCCGTAGTCTCTGTGTTCCTCCAGCGAAGTGATATGGAAGCCCGCCGGAATTTTTGGCGACGGTATTTCGCCCGACAGGTCAAAAGCTGCCACCGCTTCTTTTTCTTCCGTGGGGAGCATGCCCTTCTGCCTCAGTACCTTTTGGAGGGCGGTATTGGTGTCCTTTGCGTAAATCAGTAATTCTGGGTGCTCTTCCTTTACCATATTTCCTTTGGCATAGTCATACATAGCCGGATACAGGTATTCGTATCCCGGCAGGACCATTGGGTATAGAACATCCAGAGAATGATCGAACAGCACCGCTCCCAGGATTTTTCCGTCGTCCTCCCAAAGGCCGATCCGCTCCAAATACTGGGCCTCCAGATAAGGCCAGTTTGTCATCATCCAGTCAAACCGGGCATAGGTGTACTCTGTGTTTCCGGATTCCACCAGAAAATCATGGAGCTTACCATAGTCGCCTGCTTCCGCCCGGTCTCCGGAATAGGTTCGGAAGGTCATATGTAGTTTTCCTTTCTCCAGAATTATTTCACCCAATGGACGCAGCTTTCCTTGTACTGGTCCCGGGGCTCCGGGCTTTCCGCCGGGAAGCCGAGGAAGATAATGTTCAGGGGGATCTGCTTTTCTGTCATACCCAGGATCCCGGCGACCTTGGCCTGGGCCCGCTTCTGGGGATAGATCCCGCACCAGACCGCCCCCAGGCCAAGCTCCGTAGCCTGCAGCAGAATATTTTCCGTTGCCGCGCTGCAATCCTGGACCCAGTACTCCGCCAGCTGTTGGGGCAGGGCCCTGGACAGATTCCCACCTACCACAATGGCAAGCTTCGCTTCATAATTGGTAAATCGGCTGGCGCCTTTTAATGCCTGCAGGGCTTCCGCCTGGGTCACCACCCAGAACTCCCAGGGAGTCCGGTTGCAGGCGCTGGGCCCGCTCATGGCGGCGTGAAGCAGCGTGTCAATTGCTTCATCCGGCACCGGCTCGTCCGTAAATTTCCGGACGCTTCTGCGCTTTTGCAGGGCTTCTTTTACTTCCATAATTTCCTCCGTTTTTTAGGGAACCTCTGAATAAAACGTCTTTGGCTGGACACCGGATCTTTTTCCCTATCCGTTCAGTTTCAAAAGAGGGAAATACATACAGTATTCCTCTGCTTTTGAAACTTTCAGCAAGGGAAAAATCACTCGCTGCCAGCTCTTGCCGATTTAATCAGAGCTTCCTTAGATTGTCAAAGGGACGGGTGCGTTAAGAATTTTTATGGCTTGTGCGCCTCCCCGAGCGTTTTCCGGGCATCACGGGCAGCACGGAGTCTGTCCCTTATTTTCAGATAAAGCAGGGTCAGAATAACTGTCAGAACGAACTGAAGGACAAAGAGGAGGAGCTTCCATACGCCTGTGAATGCGGCATCCCAATAAGAGAGAATCCATTCCGCGTAGGTGGTAACAAAGTAATGGACCAGGAACATATAGGGGCTCAGATCTCCAAGGCGGATAAGAATTTTATTACAAAGCAGGTTTGTAAGGAACCCTTTCTTCCTGGCAAAGAGATATACCCAGCCGACCGCGGGGAGGATATAGGGCGTGGTCTGGTTCTGCATCGCGGCTAAAAACGGGGAGCTTACATCTGTGGAGGTCCATTTATGGATAAAAACCGTTGCAATCGTAAGCAGGATCTCAAATACGGACCATTTAACGGAAATTTTCTGTGCTGTGCTGTCCGGCTGCTTTTCCATTTCCTGTAAATAGTATTTTCCCAAGCAGCAGCCGGCAAAAAAGTCACCCAGCCGGAAAACAGGGAAATAATAGGTAAACCATATGTAAGTATTGTTGCGTCCGCCGAAAAACAGCATGGCAAACACGGACAGGACCACCTGGGCAGCCAGAACCAGCACGCAGCACAAAAGCAGAGTGGAATTCTTTTTGGAACGTATCCATCTGCTGATGTACGGAAACATAAAATACAAAAACGCGATGACGGACAGAAACCACGCCACACCGTTCAGGGAAGCGGCGATTCCGATTCGGGGGATCCATGTTTGCAGCAGCGTCACATTCAGCGCAATGCTGCACAGGAGTATACGCAGACTATAAGCGCTCATGCCGCCGGGCAGCGAAGCCCCGACCTCACGAATGACGGCAAGGAACATGGTAATGATGTGCAGGGCATACAGCTTGCTGATTTTGCGGATTGCGAAGCGCAGATTTTCCCTGACGGAAAGAGACATTTCTTTTCCGAAATACTTATATTCCATCAGGAAGCCTGACAACACGAAAAACACGGACACACCAATGGCGGGCCAACAGAACGGACTATTCACATGATGCAGAAAGATCCCCAGAAAGGCCAGGGCACGCAGGGCCTGCAAAGATGTAATTTGCCCTCGCTGCGATGCTGGGGTGGTTGTTCTTGTCATTTTTATCCCTCTTTTTCTGGCAAAATGGCCGACCGGTATGCTGCTTTCCGGCCCTGATTTGTCTTTTCCGGATATCAACAATACCGTCTCCCCAGCGGGTGCGTGGTCCGGATGCATATCCTGGGTGTATCGAAGCATTTTTCCCTTTGACTGGCAACAGACAGCGTACGGGAACAGACCGGTTCTTGGCTGTGATCCTGTGTCTGATCAATCATGTGAGGGATGCATCATATGCCATGCGGTAAATCTGCAGGATGTCCGCATAAGAAAGCGGCTTATCTCCGATCAGTGTTCTGGTCTTGCCCCGTGAGCAATCGAATGCCAGCTTGGGAAGCGCGCTCTCCTCTACGCCAAGCATCTTCAGATTGGTAGGCATACCCATCGCGGCATAATACGCCTCCTGCTGATCGATCGCCATCTCGATGGTAGTCTCGGGATGCTCAAAATCGATATCCAGATTCCATACATGGGAGGCATACTGCAGCCACCTGGGAATATTGGCCGAATAGACGAACCTGGCCCAGCTGCACCAAAGGGCTGCCAAGCCCGCCCCATGGGCGATTTTGGGATACATGCCGGATACCTCATGCTCAAGCTGATGCACCACAAGCTGGACCTCACGCCCACACTGGGTCAGCCCATTGTGGGCCAAAGAGGAAGCCCACATCATATTGGCTCTGGCCGCATAGTTTTGGGGATCTTTAAGACAGTCATTGCCGGCCTTCATGACGCTCTTGATGATGGCCTCGGCCACAGCGTCTGTCAGATAGGTATCCGTGCCGGGGCAGAAATATCTCTCTATGGTATGCATAGCGATATCCACAGCTCCGCAGGCTGTCTGATAGGCAGGCACCGTATAGGTCAGCTCGGGGTTTTCAATGGCGAAATTCATCCTGTTGGCACTGCAGTTATAGCCCCTTTTCTCGCCGGTTTCGGTATTGGAGATGACACAGGAGTTGGACATCTCGGATCCGGCTGCCGCCAGTGTCAGGATGCATCCTTTATTCAGTGTCTTCGAAGGCACTGCTCTGCCCATGGAGAAATCCCACACATCCACTTCGGGATTTGCCGCGCCATTGGCAATATCCTTGGCGGAATCCATAACGGACCCTCCGCCTACGGCCAGCACGAAGTCTACCCCTTCGGCAAGACACAGGGCGATACCCTTGCGTACCAGTGCCAGCTCCGGATTGGCGACCACGCCTCCCAGCTCCACAAAGGGGATATTTTCCTCGGACAGACTTTTTCTGACTCTGTCCAGCAGTCCGCTGGCCTGAGCTGATTTGCCGCCATAATGCAGCAGTACCTTTTTTGGCGCAAATTCTGCCACCAGTTTCCCGACTTTCCGTTCCTCATCCCTGCCAAAATAAACCCTTGTAGGTGTTTCGTAGATAAAATTTTTCATACTGTCTCCTTTTTTAAAGTATTTACCCTTGCGTACATTTTCCTCTGCGAAAAACACAGGAATATCTTTTTTATGAAAGCCCACTAGCCCGCTTAAACCGGGGCTTTGCGCGATAGCAAACAGACGGTTTCGACATGGGTCGAGAAGACAGCGTAAATGTCAGTTCGTCTGTGGGAAGAGATATACCCCAAAACACTCTTGTATAGAGGTAGCATTTACGTTATTTCTTTTTCAATCATACCACCTCCTGCATTCGGATTCTGGGTAGCAAATCCTTCCTTGCGGATGAAGTATTCCAAAAGAAACAGCACATAGTCCGGCGCATGGCGGT
>JAEDNR010000065.1 GCA_016302405.1 Oscillospiraceae bacterium | reverse complement strand
CAGTACCAGGTTTCATTCCTGGTGGCGCTAAGATGCGTGGCATGGACATTTACTCGGGAAACAGAGAAATTGGGAATTTGTAGGGCTGTTTGGGCAGTGGCGAGCGGTGCCGATGCGGTACACGTCCTTGCCCCCCGCACTTGTGAGGGGGGTGGTACCAGTCCGCTTAAGTGGTACCGGGGGGAGTACGCATTTCCCGCACGGTATCGAATTTCGGACTATTTATCGTCATCCTTTCGTAGGGGACGGGTTTCCCGTCCCCCGGAATCCAGAGACTTGTTTGGGGCGGGACGGGAAACCCGTCCCCTACGATGCTTTTACGGTTGGTCCGACAAATTCCAAATTTGCCGCTGGCAAAAGCCGATGGTCTGCATCCGTTTTCCGTGTCCTTTATTTTGAAATCAGGTCCCTGTATTCTTCTTTCAGCTTTCCGCCGCATTCCAGGACGGCGCGCTGGGCCAGGACCTCCATGGTATCCAGAAACCCGGGGCCCAGGGGAAAGTCCCGCTTGATTAAGGACAGCTCGGTGCAGCCCAGAATGATGGTCTGGGCACCCTCCGACATGAGCTCTTCCCGGACTCTCCCGAATACCTCCATCCGGGGCGGACGGTTTGCCTTGATGTCGTCATAGATGAGGCTCATCACATCTTTTTGTCTGTCCGGGGACGGAACGATGGGCCGGATGCCCCGGGTAAGCAAAGCGTCCCGGAACAGTCCCGCGGCGATGGTGCCGTCGGTAGCCATAATGCCCGCCTGCTCTATCCCCTGTTCTTTCAGGTGCTCCACCGTCTGGGTCAGGCCGTTGATGATAGGAACGGGGATGCTTTCTTCCAGCTCCCGGTAAAAATAGTGGGCTGTGACGCAGGGGATGGCAATGCGCTCGGCCCCCTGATTTGCCAGCGCCCTGCCAATGCGGATCATCTCCGGCAGGGGGCTTTCGGCGCTTTTCCCCAGGATGAAGCCGGTACGGTCCGGCACCGAGGGAACGCTGTACACCAGCATGTTAAGATGCTCCTGGTCCCGGAGGGCATCGGTCATCCGGATCACCAGTTCCATAAAGTAGGCGGTGGCAATGGGGCCCATGCCCCCCAGCACGCCCAGTAGTTTCTTTTCGCTCATTTGCTTTTCCTTTGGCAGCTGTTCAGTGATACCTTAATTTCCTGTGGTAAATGATCGTTTAGCTGACTACTTTACCTTGGATGGTATGCGGTCCGATGCGGTACACGGCAAGGGCTCCCCTGTGTAAGGGGAGCTGTCAGCGTAGCTGACTGAGGGGTTGTAACGGAGGACTTCCACATCTACCTATCGTCAGAACGGACAGTGTCCTTTACAGTCCCTTTTCGCTGATTTGTTGTCAGTATTAAACGTTTTACTGCACAATCCCTCAGTCGCTTCGCGACAGCTCCCTTTGCACAAGGGAGCCTTGGGGCGCTGCCGCGCCAGTGCAACTGTCGAACTGTGTTAATGCGCTAAACGATCATTTATCTGGTTTTTCCCAGCCGGAGCTGAATCGTTGCTCCCATTTAAAATATTACGACAGGGGCGTGGCGGGATAGAGGGACTTATCCCGGTTAAAGGTTCCCCCGTGTTCCTCGGAAAATTCATCCATGACGCTGTCCGTCACCAGGAAGAATTCAATGGGGAAATTCCGGGGCGTCATGTCGAAGTGATAGTAGGTCTCGCCGCCGTCGGTACTCACCAGGCTCCAATAGTGATTGCTGTCATTCGGGGAATTTTTTACCTTGACAACATCGATATTGGGGATCCCCAGCTTTTCCATCAGCAGTTTTCCGGCGGAGAAGTAGTTGAAGCAGTCTCCGGAGTGCTGCACCAGGAGCTTGTAGCCCGCCTGACGCCAGTCCTCCTTATCGGAGTGGTTTACATAACCGCTATGGCCCCGGATATAGTCGTAAATGGCCCGCAGCTGCTGCCGGGTGGTCATGCCCTCCTGGATGATCTTGCCGAGGACCTGATCCACCACCGCGTCGATTTCCTCCAGGGTGGCGTAGCCATCCTTGCGCTTCAGCACCGTTACGGTAATTTCCACCACCGTCTCGTTGCCGCTTTCATCCATGGCGGTATAGGTAGCGGTGTACGCACCGGGGGTGCTCAGATCCACACCCTGGGTGTCAATCTCCAACGTGGGATTTTCGTCCCGGTCGTCCGTCACCGTGACCCCGGCCCGGTAGGACACGGTATCCCCCTCATAGAGCACAATATCCTTGGTGCCCTGGATCTCGGGGGCCTGAGAATCAATATCCACCGTCAGCTGGGCGGTCACGGTGGCGCTGTTTCCCCAGGCATCGGTGAGCAGGATGGTCACAGTCTGGGGGTTGGGATTGGTGAGGTTCGGATACACCGGGAAGGAGGCCGTCACCTGGGAGACATCCACTACCTCCACCAGGAAGTCCTCCGGCTCCGGCGGGTCCATCTGGAATACGGAAAGGTCCCGGGTGGTGGCCGTGGGGGCAGTGGTGTCCCGCACCAGGATGACCCCGGGCACTGTCTTTTTCCGGCATACCAGGTTCACTGGGTAATCTCCGGGCTGGTTCGTATCGATGGCGGCAACCGCCTGGGGATCTTCATAGCTGACTTCCAGCTTTCTCGCGGGGTTCTTGCGGAAGGCATCCGCGTCGGGGACAGCTTCTCCGGCCTCCACGGTGATCTGGGTCAGCAGGGGGTCCTCCCCGTAAAAACCCACGGCAAGAGCAACACCGAAAGCCGCGCTGATCAGCAAAATGGCAAGGGCCCAAATCCAAACTTTTTTCCTGCGTTTTGTACCCATATGCAGCAAATCCTCTTTTCTTAAGAAAGATTTAATAAGTTAAACCGGATAAGAGATTCTACCACACTCCCACCCCAATGTCAATACCTTGCGGGTGCCGGTCGGCAATTCCCGGCTGCCAGAAAAGGCGACCCGCCGGTGGGCGGGTCGCCTCTTTCTGTCGCGTCATTCCCCGTAGCCCATGGGGTTTTTGCTCTGCCAGTTCCAGGAATCCCGGCACATATCCGCAAGCGTATGGCACGCTTTCCAGCCCAGCACTTTTTCACTCTTACCGGGGTCAGCGTAGCAGGTGGCAATATCGCCGGGGCGGCGGGGCACCACTTCATAGGGCACCTTGACCCCGTTTACCTCCTGGAAGGTACGGACCATATCCAGCACGCTGTAGCCGGTGCCGGTGCCCAGGTTGAACACCTCGCAGCCCGGATGGGCCACAGCGTACTTTACCGCCGCCACATGCCCCTTGGCCAGGTCCACCACATGGATGTAATCCCGGACGCCGGTGCCGTCGGGGGTATCATAGTCGTTTCCGAAAACGCTGAGCTTCTCCCGGCGGCCAATGGCCACCTGGGTAATAAAGGGCATCAGGTTGTTGGGAATGCCCCGGGGATCCTCGCCGATCATGCCGCTTTCGTGGGCGCCAATGGGATTAAAGTAGCGCAGCAGCACCACGCTCCAGCTTTCGTCAGCGTGGGAAATGCCGGAGAGTATCTGCTCAGTCATGTACTTGGTCCACCCGTAGGGGTTGGTGCAATAGCCCGTCCGGCTGGTCTCTTTCAGGGGCATTTCATTGTCGGCGGTATACACCGTCGCGGAGGAAGAGAAGATAATATTCTTCATCCCCACCTCCTTCATCACCTTGGTCAGCACCAGGGTAGAATTGAGGTTGTTGTCATAGTATTCCCAGGGCTTTGCCACGCTCTCTCCCACGGCCTTCAGCCCCGCGAAGTGGATGACGCAGCCGATCTCGTTTTCCGCGAAGATTTTCCGCAGAAGCGCCTCGTCCCGCACGTCCCCTTCATAGAAGCGGAGCTTCTTCCCGGTGAGCGCTTCCACCCGTTCCAGGCTTTTGGGATTGGAATTGTACAGGTTGTCAATGACCACAACGCCATAGCCGCTTTCCAGCAGCTCCAGGCAGGTATGGGAGCCGATGTACCCGGCGCCGCCGGTAACAAGAACATTCATAGAAATGCCTCCTGAATTGATTTTCTTTATTTTAGCCCATTTGGGGAAAAAATGCAATCCCGGCAGGGCCGTACCGGGGATTTTTTCTTGCTATTTTTTGCGGGACGGGCTATAATGATAGTGTATGAGCTTATGCGCCGGCGCTCCATCGAATTTGCGGTCATTGCGAATCCGAATTACCGGTCATTGCGAACCAGTTCTCTTTCCTGGTGTGCGCACTGGTGCGGAACGACAATGTTGTTCGGTGCCCCGACTTCCCTGCAAATTCCAATTAAGGCTATCGGCTTAAAGCCGCAAACAGATCATTTGAATTTGTAGGGGAGGCGTTTCGCCTCCCGCAGCAAGCGGGAAAATCACCCAAAAGGGTTGGGCGAAGCGGTAAATAGGCTGCTATGCAAAGGGACGGGAAACCCGTCCCCTACGAAGAGAATCGATACCGAGTTCTCCGCCAAATTCCAATTTGCCTGGCTGCTGCGTTAAGCCGATAACCAGAATTCCAATTTATCGTTTTGCTGAGTCAATCCTATAATCACTTAAATATAATATAACCGAGGGATTTATGGATAAAAAGAACATTTTGCTTCTCACCACCGGCGGGACCATTGCGTCCAAGCCCGGCGGACAGGGCCTGGAGCCCCAGCGCAGTGATGTGATGGAGCGGGAGCTGGAACAGCTTCGCACCTACTACCGGATCACCGTCCGGGACCTGATCTGCCTGGACTCTTCCAACATCACCCCCGAGGAGTGGCAGCTCATTGCCCGGCATATTTATGAAGACCGGGTGGGCTTTGACGGCGTGGTAGTGTCTCACGGCACCGATACCATGGCTTACACCGCCTCCGCGGTGACCTTTATGCTTCCGAATATCGATATTCCCGTGGTCTTCACCGGCTCCCAGCTTCCCCTGGCGGACATGCTGTCCGACGGGCCTGAAAACCTGCGCACCGCCTTTGCCATGGCTGCCTCCGGGCATCCCGGCGTGTTTCTGGCCTTTGACCGGAAGGTAATGCTGGGCTGCCGGGCGGTAAAGATCCGGGCCTCCGGCTTTTCCGCCTTTGAAAGTGTCAATGCCCGCTACGCCGCCCAGGTCACAAACCGGGGACTGGCGGTGGATACCTCCGTACTTCCTGTTCCGGGCGGCCCTCCCCGGCTGGCGGATGCCCTCAGCCAGAACGTCTTCCTGCTGAAGCTGACCCCGGGTCTCAACCCGGCGGTATTTGACGTGCTGGCCGCTATGGGCTACAAGGGCATCGTCATCGAGGCTTTCGGCCTGGGGGGCGTCAACGTGCTCCACAAGGGCCTGCGGGGCATCCGCCGGGCAGTGGAGGACGGCATCAGCGTGGTGGTCACCACCCAATGCCTGTACGACAGCTCGGACCTGCGGGTCTATCAGGTGGGAAACCAGCTTCTGGACCTGGGGGTCATCCAGGGCCGGGACATGACCACCGAGGCCGCCATGACAAAGCTCATGTGGGCCCTGGGCCAGAATATGAATCCGGAGCAGGTCAAGGACCTGTTCGAAAAGAGCCTGGCAGGAGAGATCACGGAAAACCCGGACGAGACCGGAAAGTAAATTTCGAGATTGCTTAACGGCTTCGTGGGATGTACAAATTGGGAATTTGTCGGGGCGTAGGGGAGGCGTTTCGCCTCCCGCAGCAGGCGGAAAAATCTCCCAAAAGGGTTGGGCGAAGCGGTAAATAGGCCGCTATGCAAAGGGACGGGAAACCCGTCCCCTACGAAGAGAATCGATACCGAGTTCTCCGCCAAATTTCCGATTTGTCTGTCTTCCGTCTTCGGCCGATATGTGTTTTTCTTTTTTCGATTATACAAGGAGGTACATCCATGGATCCCATTTATGTTACCGGGCACCGGAACCCGGACACGGACTCCATCGTGGCGGCCATGGCCTACGCGGCCCTGCGCAATGCCTGCGGCAACCGGGAATATGAAGCCGCCTGTCTGGGCCATGTCTCCGACGAGACTCAGATCGTCTTAAACCGCTTCGGCTTCCAGCCCCCCAAGCGGATCAGCAATATGTTCACCCAGGTCCAGGACCTGGATTTTGACACCCCGCCGGTGCTCAGCGCCGCCGTTACCGAGGACCGGGCCTGGAAGCTTCTGCAGGAGCAGAAGAATATCTCCGCTCTGCCGGTTGCCAACGAGGACGGCACCCTGTACGGCATGCTGTCCCGGGAGGATGTGGCAAGCTACAATATGGAGCTGGTGAGCTCCGGCTTTCTGGAAGCGGTGCCCCTGTTCAATGTTCTGTCCGTGCTGGAAGGAAAGCTTCTCAACGAGGCAGGAGAGAGCACCGACACCATCAGCGGCGACGTGACCATCGCCCTGCCCCAGAGCCGGGAAAACCTGCTGTTCAACAGCGCCAACTCGGTGGTGCTCTGCGGCCACCAGCCGGATATGATCCGCCGGGCGCTGGAAATGAACGTAAACTGT
The DNA here is from genome assembly GCA_016302405.1 of Oscillospiraceae bacterium. Taxonomy (GTDB): domain Bacteria; phylum Bacillota; class Clostridia; order Oscillospirales; family Oscillospiraceae; genus Faecousia. Next base: position 4,846 of record JAEDNR010000065.1, on the reverse strand, counting down.
CTGGTACTGTGCCAGGCGGAGCTGGATGAGGAGCTGCGCAGCTTCCCCACCGCCACCTGCATCATCTCCACCCCCTTTGACGCCTACCGGGCCGCCCGGCTTATCTTCCAGTCTACCCCCGTGGGCCGGATCTGCCGGACGAAGGATCTGGTGTGCTTCCATCTTCAGGACCGGGTGGATGATGTCAAGGAGCAGGTGCTCAAATACCGGGAGCACTGCTACCCCATCCTGGACGAAAATGAGCAGGTCGTGGGCGTTCTGACCCGGTACCACCTGCTCCGCCCCCGGCGCAAAAGGGTGGTGCTGGTGGACCACAACGAGGCCTCCCAGTCCGTTCCCGGTCTGGAAGAGGCGGAGATTCTCGAGATCATCGATCACCACCGGCTGGCGGATATTCAGACCACCAACCCCATCTATGTCCGCAACGAGCCGGTAGGCTCCACCAATACCATCATCGCCAGCATGTTCCAGGACCGGGGCCTCATGCCCTCGGAAAAGATGGCGGGCATGATGGCGGCGGCAATCCTGTCCGACACCGTCATGTTCAAGTCCCCCACCTGCACCCAGCGGGACATTCGCACCGCCGAGCGGATGGCCCGGATTGCCAATGTCTCCCTGGATGAACTGGGAAAGGAGATCTTCTCCGCTTCCGTGGGGAACAAGACCGCCCAGGAGCTGCTGACCACCGACTACAAGGAGTTCCATATCGCCGGACACGACCTGGCGGTGGCCCAGATCACCTGTGTGGACAGCCGCAGTATGCTGGAAAGGAAAGCGGAATTCCTGCAGATCATGCGCGCCAACGCCCAGAAGGAGGGCTTCGATCTGGTGATCCTGATGCTCACGGATGTGCTGCTGGAAGGTACCCAGATCGTCTATGTGGGTTCCGACGACACCATTCAGCAGGCCTTCGGTGTCACCCCCAAGGAGAACACCGTCTTTCTGCCCCATGTGATGAGCCGGAAAAAGCAGGTCATTCCCATGCTGTCCGCTCTGTGGGGATAAAAAATGGGGTTTGAAACGCTGCTGGGAAACGAACGGCTGAAGGACAATCTGACAGGCAGCCTCCGCCGGGGCCATATTTCCCACTTTTACCTGATCTCCGGGCCGGCAGGCTCCGGGCGGCACACCCTGGCAAAGCTGCTGGCCGCGGCCATCCTCTGCCGGGAGCCGGACGCGCCCTGCTTACACTGCCGGGTCTGCCGGAAGGTGCTGGACGGAAACCACCCGGACTTTATCACCGTGGACGATCCGGAGAAAAAGACCGTTCCCGTTGACCTGATCCGGCAGGCCCGGGCGGACATCTTCGTCCGGCCCAACGAGTCCGACCACAAGATCTACCTGTTTCCCCGGGCCCAGGATATGGGCCTGCCGGGACAGAACGCCCTGCTGAAGGTGCTGGAGGAGCCGCCGGAATACGGCGTGTTCCTGCTCATTACCGATAACCCGGAGCGGCTCCTGCCCACCGTCCGCTCCCGGTGCACGGAGCTGACGCTCCAGCCCCTGCCGGATAGAACGCTCCTGTGGGAGCTTCGCCAGCGCTTTCCCAAAGCGGACGAGGAAACCCTTCGGGCTGCGGCCACCGCCGCAGGCGGCTTTCTGGGCCAGGCGGAAAAGCTGCTGTCCGACGGCTTCCAGCTTCCGCCCCAGACCCAGGCCCTTGCCAGGGCGCTGGCGGATTCGGACAGTATGGGAGTGCTGCAGGTGCTGACCCCCCTGGAAAAGTGGAACCGGGACGCCCTCATCCCCCTGACACAAAGCTGGGGGCAGCTGCTGGAAAGCGCCCTGGTCTGCCGGGCCGGAGGTTCGGCGGTGAATCCCGCCGCCCGGGAGCTTGCCCGGCACCGCACCGGCCAGGACCTGCACGATGCGTTGCTTGCTGTGCAGAAAGCGACAGAATACCTCCAGGCCAATGTCTCCCCCGCCGCCGTCTGCGGATATCTCCTGTGGGCCCTTGGCCGGGGCGGGCCAATTGAAAATTGACAGTGGTCAATCGCTTTGACGCAGCACACCGGTAAATTGGGAATTTCGCGGGCCATCGAATTCCCGGTCATTGCGAACCAGTGACCGACGTCACTGGTGTGGCAATCTCCTGGAAGTACAATTTCTCGTGGATAAATTCCGGGAAATGGTGCAAAAAGGACAGTCTGTATGACGATAGGCCGCACGGAATTCGATGGAGATTCCCACACCAGCGTGCGCGCTGGTTCGGAATGACAACGTTGTTCGGGGTGCGCTCCCCTCTGCAAATTCCAATTTAACTGTATACTGTGGAAACACCGTGGGTCAATCACACTTTTTATCGTCGCGGAGCGACACCATAATTGTCAATTGTCAATTGTCAATTCACCATCAATTACCCAAAAAGGAGAACCCTATGGAAGAAATACTCAGCACCGCAACCGAGGCGACGGTGGAAATCGTGGATATTCAGTTCCGCCCGGGACAGAAAACCTATTTTTTTGACCCCGACGGCGGCAGCTTTGCCCCCGGCGACCACGTGGTCATCGACACCGCCCGGGGGGCGGAATACGGCACCTGCGTCCGAGGGAACCATACGATCTCCCAGGAGGAGGTCGTTGCCCCCCTGCGGAAGGTGATCCGCCGGGCCACCCCCCAGGATGAGCGGGTAGCCGCGGAGAACCAGGCCCGGGAGAAGCGGGCCTGTGATGTCTGCCGTCAGAAAATCACCGCCCATGGTCTCGACATGCAGCTTGTCCGGGCGGAGTGCGCCTTTGACGGCAGCAAGATCCTGTTTTACTTCACCGCCGACGAGCGGGTGGATTTCCGGGAGCTGGTCAAGGATCTGGCCAGTGCCTTCCACACCCGCATCGAGCTGCGGCAGATTGGCGTGCGGGACAAGGCCAAGCTGGTAGGAGGTCTGGGCATCTGCGGGCGGCCCTTCTGCTGCGGGGAATTTCTGGAGGATTTCCAGCCCGTATCCATTAAAATGGCGAAGACCCAGAATCTGAGCCTGAACCCCACCAAGATCTCCGGAACCTGCGGGCGGCTCATGTGCTGCCTCAAATACGAGCAGGACACCTACGAGTCCCTGATCCGTTCCAGCCCCAAGGCGGAATCCTTTGTGGACACCCCCGAGGGCCGGGGCACCGTCACCGATGTGGATGTGCTCCGCCAGCGGGTCAAGGTCCGCATGGAGGAAAACCCGGACACGGTATCTACCTTCAGCGTGGAGGACATCGCGGTGCTGCGCAGCGGCAAGGCCAAGAAAAACGATCCGCCCATTCCGGCGGACCTGGCCCCCATTTCCGGCGGCGGAAAGCGGGTTCGGAAGGAGCCGGAGCCGGACGCGCCCGTGCTGGAATCCATCCGTTTCCGGTACAGCACCGAGGAGGTTGCCCAGGAGGTGACCGCCCAGCCTGCTCCCGAGGAAGCGAAGCCCCGCCGCCGCCGGAAGGACCGGGGGGAAAACAAGGCTGCCCGGGAGCCCAGAGAGGGAAAGGAGCCGCCTAAGGAAGTAAAAGAAGCCAAGGAGCCCAAAGAGGCGAAAGCGGCAAAGGATACGCCTGCCCAGCAGCCGGAAGCCGAGCCTGCCGGGGAGGGGGAAAAGAAGCCCCGCCGCCGTCCCAATTACCGCCACCACCGCCGTCCCAAGGCCCCCCAGGCCTGATTCTACCGGAAGTAGAGCTCCACAGCCAGTAGAATTTCCGGATTTCTCTATCTGAAAAGTGCCGGTCCGCTCTGGTCCGGCACTTTCATATTTACTTTTCCCAGCGGACGGCTTATAATAATCTTAAAGATTTCCCCTTTTCCGGGCCGTTTTCCCTTCCCTCCGCCAGCGCCCGGAATCATTTTACATCTGCCAGGAGGTAGCCCATGTCTTTCACCATTTTTGTGGACGGTTCGTCCAATCTTCCCAAATATCTGCTGGAACAGCTGGATATTCGGGTTCTTCCCTGCTCCTACAACTTAAACGGCACGCCCGGGGTGTACGACGGGGATGTGGACAGCTTTGATTTTCACGGCTTCTATGAAATGCTCCGCTCCGGAGGAAGGATGGAAACCACCCTCCTGAATACCCACCTGTTTATCACCCACTTTAGCCCCGAGCTGGAAGCGGGACGGGATGTTGTCTATGTGGGCATGTCCTCCGGCATCAGCGGCACCATTCAGGCTGCCCGGCTGGCAGCCGAGGAGCTGTCCGCGGAGTTCCCGGGCAAAACCATCCGAATCGTTGACTCCCTGGGCGCCGGCTTCGGCACAGGACTGCTGGCCTGCCGGGGGGCGGATCTGCGGGCCGAGGGGAAATCCGCCGGGGAAACGGCGGACATTCTGGAGGCCGAGGTGCCAAGGATGCTGCAGTTCTTCACCGTGGACGACCTGAACTTCCTGAAGCGCACCGGACGGGTCAGCGGCGCTGCAGCTCTCGTGGGCACGATGCTGAATATCAAGCCCATGCTCTGGGGCGACCCCACCGGCCATATCACCGCCTGCGGCAAGCACCGGGGCCGGAAAAAGGTCATTGCCGCCATTGCCGAGGAATACCGCAAGCGGGCGGTGGAGCCGGAAAAACACCGGGTCGCCATCTCCCACGGCGACTGCCTGGCGGATGCCCAGGCCCTGGCAGAGCTGGTATGCCAGATTGCCAAGCCCAGGGAGCTGATCATCTGCCCCCACGAGCCCTTCACCGGCTCCCACGTGGGCCCCGGCATGCTGGCACTGTTCTTCCCCGGCACGCCGCGATAATATGGATAGTCAAACCCGCGCTGCGAAACCGCAGCGCGGGCTTTTTTCTGCTGGAAGTGTTCAGACTGTGGGCTTTCAAATTGAAATTTGTCGGGCAGTTAAGGTGCGCGGGCGGTTAGACGCCTTGCCCCCCGCGTTT
>JAEDNR010000008.1 GCA_016302405.1 Oscillospiraceae bacterium | reverse complement strand
GCTTTCTTTTTCTTTGTGCTATTTGACGAAACCTTTCCTTAGTGAGACAGCCCCGGGGGATACAAATTCCCGGTCATTGCGAGCCAGTTCTCTTTCCTGGCGTGGCAATCCCCATCTTTAGAAGAAAGTGGTCTCAATGACGAGGGGGATTCCCACACCAGTCTTCGGACTGGTTCGGAATGACACATAAATTGGAACGCAGCCGCTTATACGAGCTCCCCCCCGATACCAGTGTGCGCACTGGTATCACCCCCCTCATAAAAGCGGGGGGGCAAGGACGCGTACCGCTTCCACCCGCACACCATACAACAAACAGCCCGCCTGCAATTTACCAATTTGCTGATTGAATATAACAGCAAGGGCTGAGACTGGGCGGCACGGCTTGATTTGAAAACTGTTTCCTCCGACGGCAATTTTGCAGAGGATACAGGCTATATCCTGTTGAAAAATGGGAAAGCCTGTGCTATGATGACATCAATATCAGATTTATGCCGGTGGGCGGCGCTGGATACCCGCCGGAAGAAGTGAAAAAAACGGCGGTTTTTCGGAGAAGGAATGGGTGTTTCTCCCGGGGATCGTGCCGTTTGGCGGATACTTGTTAGGGTGTCGTCCGCCCGGTGAGGTGAAAACCAATGAAAAAACTATCTGCCAGGAGAAAAAGGCTCAGCCTCAAGGCGCTATGCGTGCTTGCTGTGGTTTTCTCCGGTATTTTTGCGGTTGTCCGGCTGTTTGGTATCGGAGGCCGTCCCGCCATGAATTCCCTGACGGAGCTGGATACCGGCTGGTACCGTTTGGAAGCGGGCAGCGCGGTGCCGGTATCCCCGGGGGAGAAGATTCCCTTCGGTGAGGACGGTACGGTGACGCTGTACCTGCCGGTTTCCTCTGACGGCACTATAACCACAAGGAGCGCCCTCTATCGTGTACAGATCAGCCTGGACGGAACGAAGGTTTATTGCTATGACGACAGTGCGTTTCCCTGCAATGACCAGATGCGCTCCAAGATCCACTGTGATGCCACCCTGCGGGATGTGAACAGCGGCAGCATTCTTTCCATAACCTATTACAGCAACGGTGCGCCGGAACTGGAAATGCCGCCGGTGTACTTTGGCACCAGCGGAGATGTTCTGCTGGATCATATCGCGGCGGAGGGATTTACCCTTGCGCTGATCGCACTGATGCTGTTGTGCGCCATTGCCTCCATGGGGGTATCGGTCTATCTTGCCATGAATCACATGCTGGACAAGCGGTTTCTGGATGTGATGGTTTTCCTGATCCTGTGCAGCGTATGGTGTTTCTGCGATTCGGGGCTTGCCCGGTATATGAGCCGCATGTCAGCCGGGGTAGAGGGAATCTCTTTCTACGCGTTTATGACCCTGGGAATCCCCTTTGCCCGGCTGGTTGTCAATACCGGCTCCATAAAAAAGCGGATCAGCATGCATCTTGTCACTGCCGGTTTTTTTGCCAATGTCGTGGTTCAGACGGTCCTGTGGGCTGTGGGCGGGGCGGAGTTTATTGAAATGCTGCCTGCCACCCATGTGCTCCTGGCGGCGGGGGTCATTACCGGTGCCGTAGAGATGCACCGGGAATATCTGCGAAGCAGGGAACGTCAGCTGGCGATCATTCTGCTGGCCTTTGGCCTGGTGGGCTTCGCCGGCACCCTTGCGCTGGTGCTTTACTGGATGTTTGAGATCTCCTACTATGGTGTGATTTTTGAGCTGGGCATCCTGGGCTTTATACTGCTGCTTATGGGTTACCTGTGTGTGGAGCTGGTGGACAGCCTGCGCTATAAAGCGGAGCTTCGGATCTATGAGCGGCTGTCCCGGGAGGATTCCATGACGGGACTGCAAAACCGCAGAAGCTTTGACGAGTACATCCAGGCGATGATGGAATCCCGGCAGGAGGATGCCGACGCGGAGCTGCTCTTTCTGGATATGAACGATCTGAAGGAGGTCAACGACCAGTACGGGCACAAGGCGGGGGACGAGCTGATTATCGGTGCGGCCCAATGCCTGACAGAGACCTTTGGTCCGGAGGCAGCCTGCTTCCGGCTGGGCGGCGACGAATTCTGTGTCGTTATTCCGGGCCCCAGGGGCCAAAAGACCGACTGGCGGGAAAGCCTGAGGAAAGCGGTGGAGCGTTACAACCAGGGCCGCCGGATCCGGGTTTCGCTGGCGGTGGGCAGCAGCATGCTGCTGGACGAAAACGGCCAGGTTAAAAACCTGAGCGACTGGAAGCAGGAGGCCGACCTGCAAATGTATGAAGAGAAAAAGAAAATGAAACAGAGAATGCCGTAGAGGGGAGGGAAGCGCAGTGGTATATAATGTGAATTTCCTGATTTCCGCCATGATCTTCCTGCTGCTGATCCTCTATCATTTTCTGGGGCAGCGGAAGCTGGATGAACGGAACAGCAAGACATTTCTGTTCTTCCTGATTATCGGCATGCTGGATGTGATCCTGGACTTTATCTGCACGATCCTGATTTCCATGGAGAAGCCCAATTTGCACATTCTGCTGGAATTGCTGCTGGTCATCCTGTATTTGCTGCAGGTTCTGGTACCCATTACGTTCTATGGCTATATCCACCGGCTGCGGAACCTGACTGACCAGCGATGGTATCGCCGCATGTCCATTGCGGGTATCCCTGCAACCGTCATGGGAGTCGTTGTCCTTACCAATCATTGGCACGGATGGCTGTTTACGGTAACAAAGCAGGGCGTCTATATCCGTGGTCCTCTCTATATTTCCATGTACCTTTTGGCCCTTTGCTATGTCGGTGCCGTTGCCTTGGGAAGCATCTTCTACGCCAAGCAGTTCGGCCGGAAGACCGTGGGGGTGATCTGGGAATTTCTGCTGCTGGCGGGTACCTGCGCGGTTATCCAGATGATCTACAACGATATTCTCATGACCAGCTTTGGCATAGCCCTGGGCATTTCCGTCCTGTTTCTGACCATCAACAATCCCTATGGCTATACGGACAGTTTGACCGGGGTCTATGACAGAAAGTATTTTCATGAGTTCCTGCAGCCCATGATCGCGAGGCGGCGGACCCTCCACTGCATCGGCGTGGATGTGACCTGTCTGCGGCGGATCAACCGGATGTACGGTGCCGAAGCGGGGGACAGCCTCCTGCGGCAGGTGGCGTCATTGCTGCGGGGCCCGGAAAGCAGTACCTGGGTGTTCCGCTTCGGCGGGAGCCAGTTCCTGGCGGTGGTGAAGACCCTGCGGGAGTATGAGCAGCTGCTGGAATCGGCAAAGGAGTTCAGCAAGAAAAGCATTCAGCTGGGCGGGAATGATTCCGCCATTGCCCTGACGGTCAGCGGGATCATGCACTGTGAGGAAATGGGTTCCTGCGAGTCCGTTGTTGCCTATATCGAGTACCTGAATTCTCTGGCGCCGGAGAAGGAATCCTCCTTTGTGGTCCAGAGCAGCGCCCAGACCCTACGGGGCTTCCACTACCAGCAGATGGTGGAGGATTACCTGCCCACGGCGATCCGTGAGGATAAGTTTACCGTGCATTACCAGCCGGTGTATTCCATCCGGGAGGGGCAGTATATTTCTCTGGAGGCCCTGAGCCGCCTGCAGCACCCCCAGCTTGGTTATATTTCCCCGGAGGTCTTTATTGCGGTGGCGGAGAGGGCCAACTGTATGACCCAGATCGGCCTGCTGCAGATGCACAGAATCTGCGCCTTTATCCGGGAGAACAAAGAAAAGCTCCACGGGATCCGGAACATAAAGGTGAACCTGTCGCCTTCCGAGCTGCTGAACGTGCAGTATTGCCACCAGATGATCCGGGTTATCCGGGAAAGCGGAGTGGACCCTTCCTTTATCCATATTGAGGTCACGGAGAGTCTGGCTACCGAATATGAGGAAGCTCTGTATAAAATGGTCGGGGAGTTTTTGCAGGCGGGAATCGGCCTGTGTATGGACGATTTCGGCTCCGGCTATGCCAATCTGAATGCGGTTTTGCAGCTTCCTTTCTCCATCATCAAAATGGACCGCTCCATGCTGACGGATATCTGCAAAAATGAACGCAACTGCATCCTCCTGGAGGGTATCGTCCGGGTCTGCCGCTCCCTGGGCTATCAGACTGTGGCAGAAGGCGTGGAAACGAAGGAGGAACTGGACAAGGTGACCCAATTGGGCGTCGATATGATCCAGGGCTTCTATTTCTCCCGGCCTTTGGACGGGGGCAAGCTTCTGGAGCTGCTGAAGGAAAACGGTGAGAAAAAAGCATAAAGGGAAAAAGCTATGGGAAGCCGCCGGAAAGGCGCTTCCCATAGCTTTTTTGCTCCGCGGGAAAGCAAACCCACTGTTCTGGAACACGTTTTGTTACAGACAAACATGAGGTTGCGAGTTTTCTGTGGATGTTTTAAAATAGAAAATTATAGGAGGTGAATCTCTGTATGACCAGATATGTAAACGCTCAGTAATCTGAGCTTAAATACACTTTCATAAGCTCAGATGGATCCGAAAGTACCAACAGGAGGATTGTCATGAGCTATTTACGGGCAGAAGAAATTCTGCCGCAGGCGCTGATCGAAGAAATACAGCAATATGTCAGCGGAAAAAGTATCTATATTCCCAGAACCGGAAAGCAGGACTGGGGCAGCCGGACGGAAACAAAGCAGGCACTTTTGATGCGCAACCGGGAAATACTCCGGCAGCATCAAAGTGGTATCTCCATAGGGCAGCTGGCGAAAATCCACTACCTGTCTGAAAAGAGCATTCAGCGGATCATCCGTGAAATGCGGTTCTATGAAGACTGATACCGGGATCACCGTGTTTCACCGGTGCGGCGGATGCGGAAAAAAACAGGCTTTTGTAAACACAGGAAAATTCCGTGTGAACGCCAACGGAAACCGGGTGGATGTGTGGCTCATCTACCGGTGCGGCAAATGCAAGCACACCTGGAACATGACCGTCTATGAACGGCGAAACCCCGGGAGGATTCCGGCGGAGGAATACGAACGCTTTCTGGAAAACGATCCGGAGCTTGCCGCCGCGTATGGAAAGGATATTGCCTTTCTAAAGCGCAACGCCGCGGAATTGAAATGAAAATCCGGAAGATTGCAATGCTCCCTTTGTAGCAGACAGTGAGGTTGCTGTTAGCCATAAAGGGAGCATAATTTTGTCAGGAGGGAGCCGGGGCAGTGTGGTGAGGCGTCCGGCATCTCGGAAAGGAAAGTCATGGGGGAATTGCTTTTTAGATAACCAGTTCCAATGCTTCTTTGATCCTGTCCCATGTAATTGCGTCAGTGGTATCACCCTCCGGAGATTCTCCAATAACAGCTATTTTGCCAGCCAAGTAGTCTTGCAGGATATATGAAGCCGAAAGGGCATTGACGCTCCGGTAGTCCGGTCTTCCATTTGCGCCCATGAGTTCCGGGATGATCTCCTGCTGCATATCCAGAATCATATCATAGGCAATTTCATATCTGTTCACAATAAGCACCACCCTACGCTAAAGTATTCAAAAAACAATATCTAATATAGAATATATATCATTTTATCAAATGGGAATATAATAGTCAATACAAGGGTGGTGACGGTATGCCGAAATTTGTTGCAAGGAAACCGGAAAAGGAAGTTATCTCCATGCGTATTGATTCCGATGTTCTGAAAACGATTGATAATAAAGCCGCCGCTGTTGGTATCAGCCGCAACGAATTAATGAATCAAATGATTCTATATGCATTATCAAATATGGACGAACCAGCGCAGGGCGAAGCGGAAACATAGTTTTTACTGTAGGATATAGAGCGGGGAGGCGTTTTGCCGTCCCCGTTTTTATTTTCTGTCTTTTGTTCTTACTTCTGCAAATATCATTAACCGATATTGGTTAATATTATTATAGATCATTTTCGGTTAATATGCAAGCAGAAAGTGGGGCTTGCATAGATATGATTTCATTCGATAATTTGTGGAATGTGATGAAAGAAAAAGGGATTTCTCAATATTCTTTAATCAAGGACTATCATATCAGCCCCGGTCAGATCACACGTTTAAAACGGAATGAAAGCGTTAGTACCCACACAATAGAAATCTTTTGCAGGATTCTCCATTGTTCCGTTGGTGAAATCATGGAGTATATAGAAGATGAACCAACGCCGCAAGACAACAGTGACAGATAACGGAACGATAATTCTTTCATCTTCAGGATAGAAGAAAGGGACGGCTTTTGTGCCGTCCCTGCTTTTTTCTTTCATCTTAAGGTGCTTCTTTTGGAAAGTTATTTTTGAAGTGCTGCGAACTTCCGGCCCAAAAAGAGACCAGAATGATGCTTTTGATTGACGGCTTCTGGATTTGATTACTTATCAAGATATTCCTGCAGCTCCCTCAGCCATTGCGGCTGATGCTTGCCTACGGTACGCAATTCGCCATTTCGGTATTCCGCCACCAGCGCAAAGCCGTTGTCGTTGTCGTAAAACTCCGCTTCATCACAGTACGGCAATATCTTTGACACAGCCTCCCAGCGCCCCGCAAAGCGGCGAATCACGTCATCATGGGGAATGTCATGCCCACCACGCCGCACACGGTTTTCAATCCGCTCCAGGCTCTCTTTGGCACTGTCCAGAGCCACGTAGAACAGCCTTACATGGTAGCCCAGATCCTTGACTTGTTTGGCCGTTGCTTCCGTCTTGTAGCCTGACAGGGTGGTTTCCTGGGTAAAGGAAACGCCCTTATCGATGCACTCGCTGATTTTCCGCAAGGCTGCCTTGCCCCCGGCAAGGGCGTTTCCGCCCAGCTCAGCGGTGATCTTGTCCACATCCACGATCACACCAAGATCCGTGCTGCGCTCTTTCAGAACACCAGTGAAGCTGGATTTCCCCACGCCGTTTACACCGCCGATAATGGTATAGATTTTCATTCTGCCACCTCCTGGGAGCTAATAAACACCGGGTTTCATACTGAAACCCGGTGTTTATACTGGCAGGGGCACAAGGACTTGAACCCTGAGCCTACGGTTTTGGAGACCGCCGCTCTACCAATTGAGCTATACCCCTATATGCAAGAGGGCCGAGGCCCTGAAAAAACTGGTGGGCCTTCAGGGATTCGAACCCGGGACGATCCGGTTATGAGCCGGAGGCTCTAACCAACTGAGCTAAAGGCCCATAAAGGTGGGTGACGACTCACCACAACGGGGATTATAACACGGAAAAAAGCGTATGTCAAGGGTAAACTTCCAAATCCCGGGAAAGGAAAAAAGACAGTGTTTGTCCGGCAGAAAGTACACAGGAAACGCAGGCCGAGCTGCCCTGGAATCCGCTGTCGGGAGTGTGCAGCACCGAGCCTTTCGAAAAAGCGGTCAAGCTAACCCGACTTACAGGTCATTGCGAACCAGTGACCGATGTCACTGGTGTGGCAATCCCCATCTTTAGTAGGACATGGTCACAATGACGATGGGGCTTCCCACACCAGTTTGAGAACTGGTTCGGAATGACCGGTAATTTGAAGCGTGACCGGCTGTACGGGAGAGTTCCATGTCTGACTTGCGGAACGCAATTTCATCCGTTTCCGGTTGGTAACGTTCTGTTGTGGACGTACCGCATCGGGCCGAACATGATTACTCAAAATCTTCCATATCCAGGATTTCCCCATCCTCGGTCAGTGGCGTTTTCTCCCCGTCCCGGAAGAGAAAAGCCTTGCCCAGCAGCAGAAGCTGGTCGTCGTCCTGGTAGAAGTAGCTGCCGTCCGGCAGGGCGAAGAAGGTATGTCCGAAGCTGTCGGCATAGGTAATGTCCTCAAAAAGCCGCAGGCCGTCCAGAATGTTGTCCTTGACCTTCTGATAATGGGGCAGGATATTCACTTCTGTGAGGGCCAGGCCGGGCGCGAAGCGGGGAAAGTCCGGGGAGGACTCACCCTCTTCCTCGGGCTGGACGTATACCTCGTCGGCGGCGTTCATGGAGCCGGCGCTGATGCCCATGACCACGCCCGGGAAGCCCTCCAGGATTTCCCGCAGATGGATGTCCTGAAAAAAGGCGTTCTGGGTGGGAACGTGGCCTCCGGCAAGAATAATAAAGTCGCTGCCGCATACCAGTTCCTCCGCGTCCTCGGCGTTGGTGCCGTCCAGCACGGTGTAGCTGCTGAACCAGATCCCCACCTCAGCGCAGGCGCTGACCACATCGGACCCGAACTGGCAGGTCAGGTCATGGCGCTCCGGATCGGAGGCAACAAACAGGCACCGGCAGTAGGGGGGCAGAGCCTCCCGGAGCCGGTCAACAAAGCCGTTGGCGTTACACAGAATCGCCCGGTCCGCCCCGTCTACAAACGGGCTGCTGGTAATGAATACGGTCATAAATTTCCTCCTGTGTCTGCGTGGCTCAGCCCTGGGAAAGCCGGAAATCGGGGAAGTATTCTTTCACGAAGTCCACTTCCTTGACCTGAAAGGATCTGCCTTTCAGTGGTTCCAGGATTCCGGCATCCGAGGGGAACGTAAAGGTGAGGCGGTAGGAATACAGGGCCTGATAGTCCCGGTCGAACCGCTTGTCCAGCTTGCCGTATTTGCCGTCTCCCAGCAGGGGGTGTCCGGCGTGGGCAAACTGGGCCCGTATCTGGTGGGTCCGTCCGGTGATCAGGCGGCACTCAACCAATGTCAGGCCATTGCGGGAGGCCAGCACCCGGTAGTCCGTCCGGCAGGATTTGCTCCCGGGCTGGGGGGTGTCGGTGACAAAGACCCGGTTTTTCTTGGCATCCTTGAAAAGAAACCCAACAAGGCTCCCCTCCTTTTTGGGGAGGGTCCCCTCTACAATGGCGAGGTACCGCTTGTCAATCTCCCGGTCCCGGATTTTCTGATTCAGGATCCGCAGAGCTTCGGCGGTCTTGGCGGCGATGACGATGCCACCGGTGTTCCGGTCAATACGGTTGCACAGGGCGGGGGTGAAGGCGTTTTCCTCCCGGGGCCGCCATTCTTTCTTCTGGTACAGATAGGCCTGGATCTGGTCAATGAGGGTCCTGCCGTATTCCGCCCCGTCGTGGGGGTGGACGGCCAGCCCGGGCCGTTTGTCCACCAGGAGGATGTTTTCATCCTCGTAAACGATATTGAGCTTGGGGGCGGCTACGGTGAGATAGGCGTTATCCTCCCGGGGTTTGTCGAAAAACTCGTCGTTGATATACAGCGACAGCACATCCCCCGCCTGGAGCCGGGTGTCCCGTTCTGCCCGGGCGCCGTTCAGCTTGATCCGCTTGATGCGGATGTATTTCTGGGCAAGGGAAGCCGGAAGCAGGGGGACCGCCTTGGCAAGAAACCGGTCCAGCCGCTGCCCGGCGTCGTTTTGCCCGATGGTCAGCTCTTTCATATGGCCCCCGCGTTCTTTTCAAAGTGGCGGTTGATCTGATCGGTGAACTCCTGGGCGGGGTTGTAGCCCAGCTTACGCTGACGGTTATTCATAGCGGCCACCTCCAGAATCACGGCCAGGTTCCGCCCGGGGGTGATGGGGATGGTGTTCATGGGGACCTTGACACCCAGGATCTCCATATACTGATCCTCCAGTCCCAGCCGGTCGTAGGCCTCCTGGGAGTTCCAGGGTACGATATTCACCACCAGGTCAATTTCGTTCTCCGTGCGGATGGCGCCCATGCCGAAAAGCTTGGCAACGTTAATGATGCCGATACCCCGCAGCTCGATATAGTTCCGGATCAGCTCCGGTGCGGTGCCGGACAGGGAGTTTTCCGTGATTTTCCGGATTTCCACCGCGTCGTCGGCAATGAGCCGATGTCCGCGCTTGAGAAGCTCCAGAGCGGCCTCACTCTTGCCGATGCCGCTGTCACCGATGAGGAGCAGTCCTTCGCCGTAAACCTCCATCAGCACGCCGTGGCGGGTGATCCGGGGGGCCAGGGCGGCCCGCAGGTAGGTGATGACCGTGGACGCCACGGTGCTGGTGGCCCTGTGGCTGCGCAGGACCGTGACATTATGCTTTTTTGCCATTTCCAGGCACTGGGGATCCGGGGGAAGATTCCGGGCCATAATCAGCGCCGGGGGTTTATAGGAGAAAAAGCGGTCAAAGATCACCAACCGCTCCGCAGGGGTGAACCGCTCAACAAAGCTGACCTCCACATTGCCCATGAGCTGAAGCCGCATGGGTTCAAAGTGGTCAAAATAGCCGGCAAGCTGCAGCCCGGGCCTTGCCACATCCTCCACGGTCAGGTGGATGGATTCATAGTCTGTGGACAGAAAGGCCGGCTCCAGGTGAAATTCCCTCACCAGGGTGGTCAGAGGGACGCTGTATGTGTCGGGCATCCGGATGCCTCCTTTACTTTTATAATCAGAAAAGAGATACAGGGATATTATACCAATCTCCCGGGGAATATCAACAGGAAAATAAAAAAATCAGAATTTGTAAAAAAAGTACTTGCTTTTTTCTTTGAAATCTGGTATATTATTCAGGCCTGTAAAGGCGGATTTATGCAAGTTGTCATCCGGATAGGAGGTGCAAGAAATGGCGAAATGTGATTATTGCGGCAAGGGCGTGACTTTCGGTATCAAGGTCTCCCACTCCCACAGACGTTCCAACCGTACCTGGAGCCCCAACGTGAAGCGGGTCAAGGCTATCGTGAATGGAACTCCCTGCCATGTGTACGCATGTACCAGATGCCTCCGTTCCAATAAGGTTCAGAGAGCGGTCTGATTTGGCTGATAAACGCGCTGCCGGAAAACCGGCAGCGTTTTTATTTTGTGCTCATCGGGCTGGCGCAACAAGTATACGAGTCTGTCGAAAAACCGGTCATTGCGAACCAGTCCGCAGACTGGTGTGGCAATCCCCTGGTTAGATGCTACTTTTCGCAGATGAATTCCGGGAAACGGCACAAAAAGGACAGTCTGTATGACGATAGGCCGCACGGAATTCGATGGAGATTCCCACACCAGCGTGCGCGCTGGTTCGGAATGACAACGTTGTTCGGGGTGCGCTTCCCTCTGCAAATTCCAATTTTTCCGCACAACAGAACGATACCGAGCGGGTCAGGTTGGGAACGATTACGGACCACGTTCGTCACGACTTGGCCGCCCGCCCTGCGGGCAAATTCCAATTTGTCGCTCTGCTGTGTTAAACGGATATGCACATGTTTTTTACAATTACGGTATAAAAAGACACCCGCACCGTATCGACGCGGGTGAATGTTTTTCCGGTGATTTCCCGGTCAGATTGCCCGGACGGAGCCGCCCTCCCGGAGGGTCGCTTCCAGCCGGACATGGCGGGTGGGGCTGCCGTTTTCCAGAATGTTCATCAGGATCTCCACGGATTCCCGGCCCATCTGCCCGGCGGGCTGGATCATGGTGGTCAGGGTGGGGAGGGTATACTCCGAAACGGCCAGCCCGTCGATGGCAATGACAGAGCAGTCCTCCGGCACCCGCCTGCCGTGATCATGCAGGGCCTTGATAGCGGCAATGGCAAAGGTATCGGACAGGGTAAAAATCGCGGAGAAATCGGCGCCGCTGTCTAAGAGGGCATTCGTTCCGGCGTAGGCATCCTCGATGTCAAACCGCCCGTCGGTACAGACCAGAAGTTTCGGGTCAAAGGGGATGCCGTGGTCGGCAAGGGCTGCAAGGTATCCGTTGCACCGCAGCTCGCTGATGGACCGGTCATCCGGGCTGGACACAAGGGCGGCGATGCGCCTGTGGCCCAGGGAAATGAGGTGGGATACAGCCTGGTAGGCGGTTTTGTGGTCATCGATGGAAATGGAGGAGTAGCTTTCCGGGTCCAGGGAGCCGAAAACATTGGAATAGGAGCAGCACACGTAGGGTACGCCGATGGAGCTGAGCTCAGCCGGGGTATAGTCGAAACGGCCCCCCAGGAAGATCAGGCCCTGAAGCTTCTTTTCCCGTTCCAGCATGGCACCTGTCTTGACCTCGTCCGCGTCAGAGGTGATCTGCCGCAGCACCATGGTATAGCCGCCCCGGTCGATCTCCCGGGAGACGGATTTCAGCATTTCGGCGAAGAACAGGTTTCCACTGCCTCTGACTACCACCCCGATGGCATCGGAATGGCTGCGCACCAGGTCTCTGGCGCTGTCGTTGGGGATATAGCCGCTGGCCTCCACCACTGCCAGCACCCGCTGCCGGACGGATTCGCTGACATCGGGCCGGTTATTCAGCACCCGGGAGACGGTACTGATGCTGACACCGCTTATTTTTGCAATATCTTTGATCGTCATGATGGTACAACCCTCTTTTCGGATCCGGGACGGCAGAAGTTGAAAACGTTCCCGGAAACGTTTTCGAATATGCTGCTATCCTACCATGTTTCCCCCAAAAAGTCAACCTGGACTGTGGTAAAGTCCTGTTATTTCGTTAAAAGAGCACAATTTTGATTAAAACATTTGTCAATTCTAACGATAGAAAACTGCCGGCAGCGGTATCTGAGCCGGCATGGTTTTATTCTTCGTCGGGAAGATCGAACATGGTCTTCATCATTCTTTTTCCTGTTTCCGTGCGGAATACCTTACGCAGAGCGGCCATGGCTGCTTCCCGGGGCATCTTATCTTCAAAGCAGTTTACCAGAAAATCCGCCTCCAGCAGGATCCGGTAGTCAGGGCCGTCTACGCCGGTGTAGGTGTGGTGCCGGGAGACAAGATAGCAGACCCGGTCAATGGCTTCCCGGGAATAGCCCGCTTCTGTGAGCATTTTGTCTGCCAGGGGAGGGCCCTCTTTTTCCTGAAGCGGCCCGGCGCAGGAGCCGTATTTTTCTTCCGCGGGCCGGATGCCAATGTCATGGACCAACGCAGCGGCTTCCAGAACCGCCTGTAGGGCATCGGACAGCCCCTCCTGCCGCCCGATGTAGGCGGCAAAGCTGTGCACCTTAACAAAATGCTGGATGCGGGCCGGGTCGCCCCGGTAAAACGCCGTCATGTTCTGATAGAGAAGATCCTGCTTTTCCATATGAAAACCTCCCGCAGCGTCTGCCCATCCCTGCCGGGAGAGGAATGGCCACCCGGAAAACGGCTGGGAAAACGTAAAATAATGGACCTATTCTATCACAGCATGGGTCTTTGCGCAATGGTGATGGGAAAAACAGCAGAGAAAAAGAAAGGGAAGATGCCGGTTTTCTGTTGCAAAAGGCCGCCGGGTGTGCTATTCTGAAGAAAACAGAAATCAAGGAGGAAATACCATGGCTTTTTTACAGGTGGAATTCTTTTCCAAAACCCTTGGGGTAGCGTCCACGGTGAATGTGATCCTGCCGGAGGCGGATATGGGCATCGGTGTGACCGCAGGCGGCAAGGAGGAAACACTTCCCAAGGTGCTGTACCTGCTCCACGGCTACAGCGACGACCACTCCATCTGGATGCGCCGCACCAGCGTGGAGCGCTATGCCGCCGAGTACCCCCTGGCGGTGGTCATGCCGGCGGTAAATCATTCCTTCTACTGCAACGAGGCGGAGGGGGAACGGTACTGGGACTATGTTTCCGAGGAACTGCCCCAGGTGATGCATAAGTTTTTCCGGCTGTCGGACAGGCCGGAGGACACCTTTGCCGCGGGACTGAGCATGGGCGGCTACGGCGCTTTGAAGCTGGGGCTGACCCATCCAGACCGGTTTGCCGCTGTGGGAAGCTTCTCCGGTGCCGTAGATGTGGCGGATACCGCGCGGTTCAAAGCGGATTTGCGCCGGGAGAAAGAGCGGGTGTTCGGTGATCTGGAAAAGATTGCCGGATCCGATCTGGATCTGTTCCATCTTCTTAAAGTTCACGGCGGGGACGCAAAGAAGCCCAAGCTGTATGTATCCTGCGGTACGGCGGATTTTCTCTACTGGGCCCATCAGAAATTTGTCCCTGCGGCGGAAGAAGCCGGCTGGGATGTGACTCATCATGAAAAGCCTGGCGCCACCCACGAGTGGGGCTTCTGGGATGAACAGATACGGTATTTCATCCCCTGGATGCTGGGGGATAAATGAACGCAAAAGAGAGCGGTTTTGCCGCTCTCTTTTGCGTCTAAGCCCCCACGGCCATCTTCCATAGCCAGTAGATGAAGCCATACACCACGCTGGCTGCCGTGCCGTAGACCAACACCGGCCCGGCGATTGTGAACATTTTCGCCCCAACGCCCAGCACAAAGCCCTCGGTCTTGAACTCCACAGCCGGGGCGGCGATGGAATTGGCAAAGCCGGTAATGGGGACCAGGGTACCGGCTCCCGCATGCTTGGCAAGATCGTCGTACAGGCTCAGTCCGGTAAACAGAGCGGACAGGGCCACCAGGCTCATGGACGCGGCCGTCCCCGCCATATCCTTGTCAAGGCCCAGGCTGCTGTACCAGCTGAGAAACACCTGCCCCAGGCAGCAGATCGCGCCGCCCACAAGAAAAGCAATCAGACAGTCCTTTCCCAGGGGTGAGGGAGGGCTCAACTCCTTTACCAGGGCATCATACTGTTTTTCCGTCATTTTCATTCCTCCGAAGTATTGAACGCATGGAACGATGGTTCCACCGATATTTGTGATTGCCTGCTGTTGTGCTGGCTGTATCTGTAGTATATCCCTTTTTTCCGGAATCAGCAGACAGAATAGAAAAAACTTCTTTTTTGCTGCAGTTCAGCCGCATTTCGGAAAACGTCAGACAAATGATCGTTTAGCTGACTACTTTACCTTGGATGGTATGCGGTCCGATGCGGTACACGGCAAGGGCTCCCCTGTGTAAGGGGAGCTGTCAGCGTAGCTGACTGAGGGGTTGTAACGGAGGACTTCCACATCTACCTATCGTCAGAACGGACAGTGTCCTTTACAGTCCCTTTTCGCTGATTTGTTGTCAGTATTAAACGTTTTACTGCACAATCCCTCAGTCGCTTCGCGACAGCTCCCTTTGCACAAGGGAGCCTTGGGGCGCTGCCGCGCCAGTACGCTAAACGATCATTTAATACAAAAGATTCAGACACGACGAAATCGCCCCCCGTTTGATACAAAATCCGGGTTATTGGAAAAGACTGTGTTGCGGTTTGGGGAAAAACATGATATGATAATCAAAACCCATACACCCGGCGCGGGAAAAATAAAAACGGAGGGATCAGGAATGCCAATGCAGATGGGTTTTCGCTGGTACGGCGAAGGCAACGACAATATCAAGCTCTCGGATATTAAGCAGATTCCCGGCGTGACTACCATCGTCTGGGCGCTGCACCACAAGCTGCCCGGAGAAATCTGGGAGGAAGCGGAGATTGCCGAGGTCAAGAAGCAGCTGGACGAGTACGGTTTTAATATGGATGTGGTGGAGTCCGTCAATGTTCACGATGACATCAAGATCGGCCTGCCCACCCGGGATATGTACATTGAAAATTACAAGCAGTGCATCCGCAACCTGTCCAAATTCGGGGTAAAGGTTATCTGCTATAATTTCATGCCGGTGTTTGACTGGACCCGTTCGGACCTGTTCCACCCGGTTGGGGACGGCTCCACCGCCCTGTACTACCAGAAGAACATGATCCAGGACGATTACAACGCCATGGCAAAGTACATCCTGGGCTTTACCGAGAAGTACGATATGTCCTTCCCCGGCTGGGAGCCGGAGCGGATGGCGAAGCTCGATGAGCTGTTCAAAGCCTACGCAGGCGTTGACCACGAAAAGCTGTGGGCCAATCTCAAGTATTTCCTGGAAGCCATCATGCCCACCTGTGCCGAATGCGACGTGAAAATGGCAATCCACATGGACGATCCCCCCTGGGATATTTTCGGCCTGCCCCGTCTGCTGGTGGACGGCCCCAGCATTGACCGCTTCCTGAAGATGGTGGATAATCCCTATAACTGTCTGACCCTGTGCTCCGGCAGCCTGAACGCCAACCCGGAGAACAATGTGGCGGAAATCATCCGCAAGCACTGTGACCGGATTGCCTTTGCCCATATCCGCAATGTCAAGCACTTCCCCAACGGTGACTTCAGTGAATGCAGTCACCGGGACTGCGACGGGGATACCGGCATTCTGGACATTCTGAAAGCCTACCATGACTGCGGTTTTAACGGCTATATCCGCCCGGACCATGGTCGTCACCTGTGGGGCGAGGGCCCCGGAACCGTCCGTCCCGGCTATGGCCTGTATGACCGGGCTCTCGGTATCATGTATATGTGGGGCGTCTGGGATATGCTGGACAAGCTGGACGGAAAGAAATAAGACCCCTCAGATAAAAACGCTGCCGCTTCCATTTTTGGAAACGGCAGTATTTTTTCAGGATAGAATCCCTGTTGACTGCAAAAAGAGAATGAACATCATTACCGGGACGATATACCGTATCATCACCCGGTAAAGCCCTTTGCGCCGGAAAGGATGGCCGCTGCGCTCCATCTCTTCGATCACAAAATTGGGACCCACGATCCAGCCAATGAGAATGGAGGAAAGCAGGGCAATCAGGGGCATCATCACACTGTTGCTGACATAGTCGGCAACATCCAGAAGCTGCCCCACGCTGCCGTTGGGAAGCCGGACCTCAAAATAGAATACACTGTAGCCCAAGGCAATTACGGCGGAGGCGGCAAGGTAGATCCCGGAGAGGATCAGGACCGTCTTTTTCCGCCCGGTGTGGAAAATCTCCATACAGTTGGCAGTAATGGACTCCAGCACGGAGATGCAGGAGGTCAGCGTGGCAAAAATGGCGGTGACAAAGAACAGGAAGCCGATGACGGTTCCGGCTTTTCCCATGTCCGCGAAGACCTTGGGCAGTGCCGCGAACATGAGACCGGGGCCCGCGTCCATCCCCTCCGTGCCAGAGAAGACGAACACGGCGGGAATGATCATTCCGCCTGCCAGCAGCGCCACACCCGAATCGAAAAACTCGATCTGACTGACGGAGCGGTTCAGATTGACCTCCGGCTTTACGTAGGAGCCATAGGTGATCATGATCCCCATGGATACGCTCAGGGAAAAGAACAGCTGGCTCATGGCGTCGGACAGAATCTGCAGAAAGCGCCCGACGGTCAGACCCTCAAAATGGGGTGTGATATAGTACAGAAAGCCCGCGATACCCGTTTGGGTCTGCCCTGCGGGATCCGTATGGCGGAGGGTAAGACAGTAGAGGGCTATGAAGATCACGAGCAGCAGAAGCGCCGGCATGAGATAGCGGGAGACCCGCTCAATGCCGCCCTGAATCCCTTTGTAGACAATCACGGCGGTAACGGCCATGAACATAAGGGCATAGACAACCGGCGACAGGGGAGAGGTGATAAACGTGGTAAAGTACCCGTCCTGCGCGGCTGCGTTTGTCTGTCCGGTAAGGTAGACAATGGCGTACCGGGTGATCCAGCCGCCGATTACGGCGTAGTAGGTCATGATAAGGACGGGAACAAGGAAAGTAAGTATCCCAAGAAACCGCCACTTAGGGCGCATTTGCCCGTAGGCGCCGACGGCGCTTTTTCCGGTACGCCGGCCGATGGCAATGTCGGAGGTCAGCAGCGAGAAGCCGAAGGTCACCACCAAGCCGAAATAAACCAGTAAAAACAGGCCCCCGCCGTCCTTTGCTGCCAGATAGGCAAAACGCCACAGGTTTCCGACGCCGACCGCGCTGCCGGCTGCCGCCAGCACAAAGCCAATCTGTCCGGAAAAACTGTTTTCATTCTTCGCCATTATGAAATATACTCCTTTTTGCGTGCTTGCAAAAGGAGTATAGCATATGTTATACTATCAGTAAACTTAATGATGTTAATGCAGCGTATTAATTTATTTAATGGGTGAATCCAATGCGGGAACAAAAAGACCGGTATGAGATTTTTTTAAAGGTGTGCGAGACGGGGAGCTTCTGCGCGGCAGCGGAGGCGCTGAGCTATACCCAATCCGCCATCAGCCAGATGATGGCGGGATTGGAAGAGGAGCTTGGCGTCCAGCTCTTTGCCCGGGGAAAACGGGGCGTGATCCTTACGGACAACGGGGCAAGACTGGTTCCCTATATTCAGGAAATGGTCAATCAAAAAGCCAAGCTTCGTCAGGCGGCATTTCACATCAGCCATGATATTGAAGGAAAGCTGCGGGTTGGGAGCTTTTCCAGCGTAACCGCCCTGTGGGTTCCCGGGATCATCCGTCATTTCCAGGAGCACTATCCCAAGGTCACGGTGGAGATCCTGGACGGCAACTATGATGAGATCCGGCAATGGATCCTCCGGGGACAGGTTGACTGCGGTTTTCTGTCCTCCATTCTCGCTGACGATTTACGTTTCTATCCGCTGCATGACGATCCTCTCTGCGCTGTTTTCCCGGAGGATCATCCTCTGGCACAGCAGGAACAGGTCAGTCTTCCGGAGCTGTTCCGCTACCCCCTGATTGCCGAGACGCCCGGCTGCGACAATGATATTCAAAGCCTTCTGTCCAAGTGCTCCGTGAAGCCCAGGATCCGGTACAGCTTTCGGGATGATACCCTGATTATGGCTTTTGTTCGAAACGGATTGGGTGTCACGGTATCCCAGGAACTGGTGATGGAGGCCTTCGGAAAGGAAGCGGGGCTTGCGCGCAGGCCCTTGGATCCCCCCTGCTGCCGCACCATTGGACTGGCCTTGTCCAAAACGGTCAGCTCCGTTGTCTGCCAGACCCTGCTTCAATATCTGCAGCAGACCTTTTCGGCAGGCTGACCGCACCGCCCCCAAAAAAGCGCCGCTTCCGGGCTTGGAAGCGGCGCTTTCGGAAGATTTGTTTTTTACCGGATCTCCGGTCCTGGATTGTAAGCAGGCCTCTCGGGCTGGGGTGTAAGGTTTTTCAGCTTTCCGGCGCAGCGGATGGCATAGGCAAGCTCGTAGATCGCCCAGGCGTGGAGCAGAATGTCCAGCAAATTGCTGGTCTCAAACAGATAGGAGAAGACAAGCAGTCCCGCGGTGTCGACGCAGAACAGCACCAGCGCGGCAGTCAGCCAGCCGATGTGCTTTTTGCTCAGCAGCCAGCAGGCAAGATATACGCCCAGGATCATCAGGCTGATCACCAGGGCCGTGATCGTATAGGTTCCGATGCCGCCGGAAACGGCACTGTCCATTCCCATACCGAAGGAGGTGAAATAGTAGGGAACGGAGGCGGAAAACAGGAAATACCGGTTGGCATCCACCAGCAGCAGAACCAGATTCACAACAGTGAAAATTAGGATCAGCAGCAGAGAGTACCTGCCTCCGGCGACCTGCTTCAGGAGATATTCCGGAGAATTTTTGTCCACAGGGTTAATGTTTTTTTGCATGGGGCTACCTCGCTTCTTTATGTTGTGGATGCGCGGAATCGTCCCTGCGCATCCTGCTGAAAAGCATTATAACAAAGTCGGGGGTATAATACAATCTTGACTTTTTCTTTCTTCCCTGGTATAATACCAACAATTTCATAGGACAGTTCGTGACCATCCTGTCGGTAAATAAAACTAGGGATTTTTGATGGGCGCTTTGCGCTCATTTTTTGTTGTGGGCGCGGACTGCGCCCATTTTGTTTTAAAGGAGACCTGACATGAAAAAGAATTACACCCGGTTTATCGTTTACGCCGCCGTCATTGCGGCGCTGTACGCCGTGCTGACCCATTTGCAGAATATCCTGCTTCCCGGGTCCGCTTCCATGGCCATCCAGATGCGAATCTCCGAAGCGCTGTGCGTTCTGGCGTTCTTTACTCCCGCGGCCATCCCGGGGCTGAGTATTGGCTGTCTGGTGTTCAACCTCACCTTTGCGGGGACCCTGCCCCTGGACTTCCTGGTTGGGACCCTGGCGACCTACCTTGCCGCCCAGGGAATGTGGCTGACCCGGAACCGGACGGTAAAGGGCTACCCTTTGCTGGGTATGCTCCTGCCTGCCCTGACCAATGCCATTCTGGTAGGCTGGGAGCTGTCGGTGTACATCGGCGGCGGGTTCTGGCTGAACGCGGTGTATGTGGCTATCGGTGAGGCCGTGGTGCTGCTGGTGCTGGGTACGGCCCTGTACTATGGACTGAAGCGCCGGTCCCTGGCAGAAAAGCTCTTTTCCTGAAGAACACATTGGGCGGAAACCGTAAGCCGGTTTCCGCCCGTTCCAGTTATAGGTCCTCTGAAATGTCCTCAGGCTCGGTGGGGGTCATGTCTGCACCGTCCCGGAGGGGCCACTGGGTGTGGTTCTGCCGGGCAATCCGGGCAAGGTCTTCATACTCCGGCTTCTGCCTTTCCACCCCGTAGCCGGAGGCGACTTTCCGGCGGAGAGGGCCGTAGGGGGTCTCGGTGGTTTCCGTCCGGCGCTCCAGGGTGTACCTACGGCAGTTTTCCTCCCGGATGCCCAGGGTGGTGGTGCAGCGGAAGAGCTGCCGCACCATGGTCTGCCGGTGTTTAGGATTACATAACACTGTCAGGAGCACGCCCGGACGGTTTTTCTTCATGCCGATGGGGGTGGTGAACACATCCAGCGCTCCGGCCCCCAGAAGCTGTTCCGTGGCAAAGCCGATCTCCTCGCCGGTCATGTCGTCTAAATTGCAGCGAAGCTCCACCACCGCGTCCTCTTCTTCCGCTCCATGGCCAAGCAAGATGCGGAGGCAGTTGGCGGCTGCAAAGTCCTTTTTCCCCATACCGTAGCCCACGGCCTCCACCGTCATCACCGGCATGGGACCGAAGCTTGACACAAACTGACGCAGCAGCGCCGCCCCGGTGGGGGTGCAGAGCTCCCCGGTGATACTGCCGCCGTAGATGGGGATGCCCTTAAGAAGCTCAGCGGTTGCCGGCGCGGGCACGGGGAGGATCCCGTGGGCGCAGCTGATCCGCCCACTGCCCACATGAACGGGGCTGGCCTCCACCCGGTCGGGGGACAGCTTTTCCATCAGGTAACAGACGGCAGCCACATCCGCCAGAGCATCCAGGGAGCCCACCTCATGAAAGTGGATCTGCTCCACGGTGACCCCGTGGACCTTGCTTTCCGCTGCGGCGATATTGCGGTAGACCTGACGTGCCTGCTCCGCCGCCCATTGGGACAGATTGAGGTGGGAGATCATATGGTCGATGGAGGCAGGGGTGCTGTGGGCGTGGTCGTGGCAGTGATCGTGGAGGTGTTCGTCCTCTTCCTGCTGCCCAACCAGCACCCGCATTCGGGAGCCGGTAATGCCGCATTTCTGCGTGGTTTCCAATTTATATTGAACCCCGGGAACGCCGATCCCGTTCAGCTCCTTTACAACCGTTTCCCGGTCAGGGAAAAGTTCCAGCAGGGCGGCGGTGAGCATATCTCCCGCAGCGCCCATGCCGCAGTCCAGATACAGAAGTTTCATTTCTTAGCCTCCATGTGATTGATCCGGCTTGCCATAAACCCCGCGCCAAAGCCGTTGTCAATGTTCACTACGGCGGTGCCGCTGGCGCAGGAGTTCAGCATGGACAGAAGGGCAGCCAGACCCCCAAAGGCCGCACCGTAGCCCACGCTGGTGGGCACGGCGATCACCGGGCAGTCCACAAGCCCTCCGATAACGGTGGCCAGAGCGCCCTCCATACCCGCTACCGCAATGACCACGCTGGCTTTCATCAGCTCCTGACGGTGGCTGAGAAGCCGGTGCAGTCCGGCGACGCCCACATCATAGAGCCGGACAACCTCATTTCCCAGAAACTGGGCGGTGAGGGCCGCTTCCTCCGCCACAGGCATATCGCTGGTGCCGCCGGTGGCAACTACGACGGTCCCCAAGCCGCTGGGAGCGGCCATGGTTCCGGCAATGGCAATATGGGCGTCATTATAGTAGGTGATGGGGGTGAGAGCATTCACCTGGGCCGCTTTTTCCCCATCCAGGCGGGTGATCAGTACATTTTTCTGGCCGTTATCTTCCAGAGACCGGAGGATCCCCGCAATCTGCTGTGCCGTTTTTCCGGCACCGTATATGACCTCTGCCGCGCCCTGCCGCACCTGCCGGTGAAGATCCACCTTGGCATAGCCGATGTCTTCGTAGGGCTGATCCTTGAGGCGGAGCATGGCGTCCTCTACGGACACCGTTCCCGCCTGCACGGCTTCCAGAAGCGCTTTGATTTCACTGCTCATTTCCGTTCCTCCAGATCCAGCAGTACCGAGGCGTACCGCTTTTTCAGCTGCCCTGTGATTTCCTTCCGGTGCTTCAGCAGCAGCGGAAAATACCGTGCCTTCAGCTGCAGCTTGGCGTCATTTCCCAAAGTCCGCACCCGAAAGTCGGTAAAGCCTAAGCCTGACAGGTAATCCTCCGCCCACTCCGTCCGGGAAAGCATTTCTTCCGTAATGGCGGTTCCGGTGGGGATCCGGGTGGCAAGACAGGCGTAGGCAGGCTTGTCCCAGGTAAAAAGCCCTGCCTGCCGGGACAGTTCCCGGATGGCGTCCTTTGTAAGGCCGCACTCCCGCAGGGGGGAGCGGACAGACAGCTCTCTCAGTGCCCGCATACCGGGGCGGTCGTCCTCCTGATCCGAGGCGTTTGTGCCGTCAAGCAGTAAAGAAAAACCGTCCTCCTGAGCTTTTTCTGCGATTGCGGAGAAGATCGCCTTTTTGCAGTGGTAGCACCGGTCCGGGGGATTGGCGGTCACTTCCTCCAATTCCAGCACGTTCCGGGTGATGACCTCCATTTGGGCGTTCAGCTCCCGGGCAAGGCGCAGGGCGTCCCGGTATTCAAACTCCGGCTGAAAGGGGGTGCGGACATAGTAGGCTTTCACGCGCTTCCCCCACCGCATACCGGCGTACAGCAAAAAAGATGAGTCCACGCCGCCGGAAAAGGCCAGCGCGGCCTGGGGATTGTCGGCAAAAAAATCCGAAAGCTCCATTCCCATCCTCCTTCGTTTTTTTCTCAGTATAGCACAGTTCCTTTGAAAACGCAAACGCGGAATATAAAAGCGCCGCGGCTTCAAAAACCGCGGCGCTCTGGTCTCTTGTGTTATCAGCGGAAGTACTGAACCGCCGATTCAAACATGCGAATATCGTAATTGCCGGGAACGTTCCGGTAGAGGCCGGAGCCAACACGCTCGCTGTGGCCCATCTTGCCGAAGACACGGCCGTCAGGGGAGGTGATACCCTCGATGGCGTAAACGGAGCCGTTGGGGTTAAAGTGCACATCGGCAGTGGCCCTGTCCTCCAGATCCACATACTGGGTGGCGATCTGACCGTTCGCGGCAAGCTGGCGCACCAGTTCCTCGCTGGCAAGGAACCGGCCCTCGCCATGGGAGATGGGCACGCTGTACACGTCGCCCACATTGGTCAGCCGCAGCCAGGGGGACATATTGGAAGCGATACGGGTCCGGACAATCCGGCTCTGGTGCCGGGCAATGGTGTTGAAGGTCAGAGTGGGGCAGCTGTCGTCCATATCCCGGATCTCACCGTAGGGCACGAGGCCCAGCTTAATGAGGGCCTGGAATCCGTTGCAGATACCGCACATCAGGCCGTCCCGGTTCTTCAGCAGGTCATTGACTCCCTCCCGGAGGGCGGCGGAGCGGAAGAAGGCGGTGATGAATTTGCCGGAGCCGTCGGGCTCGTCACCGCCGGAGAAGCCGCCGGGGATGAAGATCATCTGGGCATCCTTCAGCTCCCGGGCAAATTCGTCTACACTGCGGGCAATGGCATCGGCGGACAGGTTCCGCACCACGATGATCCGGGGATCGGCCCCGGCATCTGCCATGGCCTTTGCCGAATCATATTCGCAGTTGGTGCCGGGGAAAGCGGGAATCAGCACCCGGGGCCTGGCAATCCGGATGGCAGGGGACTTCCAGGAGGAAGCCTCATAGGAGAAAGTTTCCATAGGCACCTGGGCGGTGGGGATATTGCAGGCGTACACCGGCTCCAGCTTATTTTCATAAGCGTTCAGCACAGTGCTGTGCTTCAAAATCTGGCCCTGGTAGACAAAGCTGCCGTCGCTGCGGGTGACGCCCAGTACGGTGCCCACCGGGTTCTCTCCGGACAGCTCCACCAGGAAGCTGCCGTAGCGGCAGGAGAACAGGTCGTCCATGGTAAGGGCATAGTCAAAGGTGAAGCCCAGGCCGTTGCCAAAGGCCATCTTCATCACCGCCTCCGCCACACCGCCCATGCCGGGAGTGTAGGCGGACACCGCCGCGCCGCTGTCAAGAAGCTGTTTGACCTGACCAAACAGGGCAATCAGGGACTGGGACTTCGGCAGGCCGTTTTCGTCGTACTCGGGGCTCAGCAGGCACACGGTATGGCCGGGAGCCTTGAATTCGGGGCTGACAACCTCGTGTGTCTTTCCGGTGGTGACGGCAAAGGAAACCAGGGTGGGGGGCACGTCCAGGTTTTCAAAGCTGCCGGACATGGAGTCCTTGCCGCCGATGGCGCCAACACCCAGATCCAGCTGGGCCTTGAATGCGCCCAGCAGAGCCGCCAGGGGCATGCCCCAGCGCTTGGGATCCTTGCCCATCCGGGGGAAGTACTCCTGGAAGGTCAGGTACACATCCCGGAAGGATGCGCCGGAGGCAATGAGCTTGGAGACGGACTCCACCACGGCAAGATAGGCACCATGGTAGGGAGAATGGTCGGTAATAAAGGGGTTATAGCCGTAGGCCATGAAAGAGCAGTCGTCGGTATGCCCTTTCTCCACGGAAATCTTCTGGACCATGGCCTGGATGGGGGTCAGCTGATATTTGCCGCCGAAGGGCATGAGCACGGTGCCCGCGCCGATGGTGGAGTCGAACCGCTCGGAAAGGCCCCGCTTGGAGCAGGTGTTGAGGTCGGAAGCAACGCGCAGGAAATTCTCCCGGAAATCTCCGGTAATCTCCTGACGGGCAGGCTCCGCCGCAGCGGGAGCGGCGCAGGTGTGCTTGGCGGCACCGTTGGAGTTCAGGAACTCCCGGCTGATGTCGCAGACGGTGTTTCCGTTCCAGCGCATGGTGAGCCGGGGAGACTCGGTGACAACAGCGACCTTGGTGGCGCTGAGGTTTTCTGCGGCGGCCAGCTCCAGGAACCGGGCGGCGTCCTTGGGCTCCACTACCACAGCCATCCGCTCCTGGGATTCGGAGATGGCAAGCTCGGTGCCGTCCAGGCCCTCGTATTTCTTGGGCACTGCGTTCAGGTCAATGTCCAGGCCGTCGGCCAGCTCACCGATGGCAACAGACACGCCGCCGGCACCGAAGTCGTTGCAGCGCTTAATGAGCCGGGAGGCCTCCGGGTTCCGGAACAGCCGCTGAAGCTTCCGTTCCTCGGGGGCGTTGCCTTTCTGAACCTCCGCGCCGCAGGTCTCCAGGGAGTGGAGGTTGTGGCTCTTGGAGGAACCGGTAGCGCCGCCGCAGCCGTCACGGCCGGTGGCGCCGCCCAGCAGGATCACAATGTCCCCGGGCACGGGGCACTCCCGGCGGACATTGGCGGCGGGAGCGGCGGCAATGACCGCGCCGATCTCCATCCGCTTGGCAGCGTAGCCGGGATGGTAAATTTCATCCACAATGCCGGTGGCAAGGCCGATTTGGTTGCCGTAGGAGGAATAGCCGGCTGCAGCGGTGGTGACCAGCTTCCGCTGGGGCAGCTTGCCGGGAATGGTCTCGGAGACGGGCTTCAGGGGATCCGCCGCGCCGGTGACACGCATGGCACCGTAGACATAGGAGCGGCCGGACAGGGGATCCCGGATGGCGCCGCCGATGCAGGTAGCAGCACCGCCGAAGGGTTCAATTTCTGTGGGATGGTTGTGGGTTTCATTCTTGAACAGCAGCAGCCAGGGCTCAGTCTTCCCGTCCACTGCCACATCCATTTTCACGGTGCAGGCGTTGATCTCCTCGGACTCGTCCAGCTTGGAAAGCTTTCCGGTGGCTTTCAGATACTTGGCGGCGATGGTGGCAAGATCCATGAGGCAGATGGGCTTCTGCTCCCGGTTAAGCTCCTTTCGCACCGCCAGGTACTCGTCATAGGTCTTCTGCAGCAGAGGATCGGCAAAGGTCACGCTGTCAATCACCGTACCGAAGGTGGTGTGGCGGCAGTGGTCGGACCAGTAGGTGTCGATCATCCGGATTTCGGTAATGGTGGGGTCCCGGTGCTCGCTGCGGAAATATTCCTGGCAGAAAGCGATGTCATCCAGGTCCATGGCAAGGCCGTATTTGGCAATGAAGTCCGCCAGTTCCTCCCGGGTAAGAGCGGTAAAGCCCTCCAGGGTGGCAACGGTAGTGGGAATGGCATACTGGGAAGCCAGTGTCTCCGGCTTTTCCAGAGAGGCCTCCCGGGCCTCCACGGGGTTAATGACATATTTCTTTACAGCGGCCAGTTCCCCGTCAGAGATGTCGCCGTACAGGGCGTACACCTTGGCGGTGCGCACCGTGGGCCGCTCTCCCTGGGAGAGGATCTGGATGCACTGGGCGGCAGAGTCCGCCCGCTGGTCAAACTGGCCGGGCAGGTATTCCACGGCAAAGACGGCGGAGGCCCCGGTGAGATCGGCTTCCTCTCGGGCGGTGTCCACCTGGGGCTCAGAAAATACCGTGGGGACGGCGGAATCAAACAGTTCCCGGGAAATGCCCTCGGCATCGTACCGGTTCAGAATGCGAACCTTCTGTAGGTTCCGGATACCCAGCAGATTGGTCGCCTCGGCGCAGAGACTCCTGGCCTCGTTGTCCAGGCCCGGTTTCTTTTCTACAAATACGCGATAAACCATTGGGCTTCATTACCTCCTAGTTTCTCTTGATCGGAAATGCTCCATTAAACACAGGCTTCCAGTGCCCGCTTGCCGATGTCACTGCGGCGGTAGGCGTTTTGGAAAACGACACCGTCTGCCAAGCGGTAGGCTTCCCGAACGGCAGCGTCCAGAGTATCCGCGACAGCGGTGGTGCCGGTGACCCGGCCGCCGGAGGTCAGGAGCCTGCCGTCCGATTCCTTTGCGCCCGCCACATAAGTGTGGGCGGCGGCTTCCTCGGTCATGGTGATGGGGAAGCCTTTTTCGTAGTGTTCGGGATACCCGCTGGACGCGGTGACCACGCAGCAGGCGTGCTTATCGGAGAACGCCACTTCCGTTTCTTCCAGCGTTCCATTAGTGGTGGCCTGCATGATTGTCAGCAGGTCGCTTTCCAGGAGCGGCAGGACCACCTGGGTCTCCGGATCGCCGAAGCGGCAGTTGTATTCAATGACCTTGGGGCCCTCTTTCGTGATCATCAGTCCGAAGTACAGGCAGCCTTTAAAGGGCCGGCCCTCGGCGGCCATGGCCCGGATGGTGGGGAGAAAAATTTCTTCCATGCACCGGTTGGCAACCTCCGGCGTGTAGTAAGGGTTGGGAGCCACGGTGCCCATGCCGCCGGTATTGAGGCCGGTGTCGCCGTCGTGGGCCCGCTTGTGGTCCATGCTGGAAACCATGGGCTTGACGCATTTCCCGTCGGTAAAGGACAGCACGGAAACCTCCGGCCCTTCCAGGAATTCTTCAATGACCACGGTGGTACCGCTCTTGCCGAACTTCCCGTTTGCCATCATGTCGGTGACGGCAGCCTTGGCTTCCTCCCGGGTGGCGGCAATGATCACGCCCTTGCCCAGAGCCAGGCCGTCAGCCTTGACGACGGTGGGAATGGGTGCAGTGTCCAGATACCGCAGGGCCGCGTCCAGTTCGGTAAAGATCTCATACTTTGCCGTGGGGATGCCGTATTTTTTCATCAGCTCCTTGGAGAAAGCCTTGCTGCCCTCGATAATGGCGGCGCTGGCGTTGGGGCCAAAGCAGGGAATACCGATGGCGTTCAGCCGGTCCACACAGCCCAGCACCAGGGGATCGTCCGGTGCAACCACTGCGTAATCGATCTCGTGTTCTTTCGCGAAGCGGACAATGCCGTCAATATCCGTGGCGGCAATGGGAACACACTGGGCGTCCCGGGCAATACCGCCGTTGCCCGGCAGGGCGTAGATGGTATCTGCCGCCGGGCTTTCTTTCAGCTTGCGGATGATGGCGTGCTCCCGCCCGCCTCCTCCGACAACGAGCAACTTCATAGAAACCTCCTTAAAGGGGTGTTGGGATCCGATGTGCCAACTGTCAACTGTCAAATGATTTAGTGGTGGAACAGCCGCATTCCGGTAAAGGCCATGGCAACATTGCGCTTGTCGCACTCTTCAATGACCAGATCGTCCCGGATGGAGCCGCCGGGCTCGGCAATGTAGCTGACACCGGAGGCGCAGGCACGCTTGATATTGTCAGCAAAGGGGAAGAAAGCGTCGGAGCCCAGGCTCACGCCGGTGAGGGCGTCCAGAAATTCCCGCTTTTCCGCCTGGGTCAGGGGCTCGGGACGGGAAGAGAAATAGTTCTGCCAGATGCCATCGGCGCAAACGTCCTCTTCATTGCCGTTGATATAGCCGTCAATGACATTGTCCCGGTTAGGACGGCTGAGATCGCTGCGGAAAGGCAGGCTCAGCGTCTTGGGGTGCTGCCGCAGGAACCAGGTATCCGCCTTGGTACCGGCAAGCCGGGTGCAGTGGATCCGCGACTGCTGTCCCGCGCCTACACCGATGGCCTGGCCGTCATAGGCAAAGCACACGGAATTGGACTGGGTATACTTGAGGGTGATAAGGGACACGATGAGATCCCGCTTGGCATCCTCGGGCAGGTCCTTCCGCTTCGTGACCACATTATTCAGCAGGGCCTCGTCGATTTTAAAATTGTTTCGGCCCTGGCAGAAGGTGACACCGTAGACCATCTTGGTCTCCTGCTCGGCGGGGACGTAGTCGGGGTCAATGGCAACCACGTTATAGCCGCCCTTGCGCTTGGTTTTCAGAATGGCGAGAGCCTCGTCGGAATAGCCGGGGGCAATGACACCGTCGGAGACCTCTTTCGCAATGAGGCTGGCGGTGAGGGCGTCGCAGGGATCGGACAGGGCCACCCAGTCGCCGAAGGAGCACATCCGGTCTGTGCCCCGGGCTCGGGCATAGGCACAGGCCAGGGGGTTATCGTCAAGACCGGGCACATCGTCAACAAAGCAGGCCTTTTTCAGGTTCTCCGGCAGAGGACGGCCAACGGCGGCGGAGGTGGGGGAGACATGCTTGAAAGAAGCGGCGGCGCACATGCCGGTGGCTTCCTTCAGCTCCTTGACCAGCTGCCAGGAGTTCAGGGCATCCAGGAAATTGATGTAGCCGGGCCGTCCGTTCAGCACGGTCACCGGCAGGTCGCTGCCGTCAGCCATGCGGATGCAGGCAGGCTTCTGGTTGGGGTTACAGCCATATTTCAGGGCAATTTCATTCATTCGGGCACCTCATTTGTTCCGGTTAACCAGCCGGTTTTCTTCCGCACCGGTGGCAAGATCAATATAGCGTACATAGAGGGAAATCTTATTGTTTTCGTCCAGGGATTCCCAGATCTCTTTTGTAAAGTCGTCAATGCTGTTGGGGATGCTGACCCGCTCCGGCTCACCCTGGAAGGTGGGAATGGGGTTGCCGTCGCAGACATAGGTGTGGATGAAGTGGCCAAGACCGGCCTGAGAGCCGTAGTGGAAGCTGAACCGGTTGCAGAAAGTACCCTTTTCATCTCCGGACTTGAGGATGCTCATTTTGTAGGAGAAGTCTCCGTTTTCGGTTGTCAGCATGCCGCTGATCCGGGGGGTAAAGTTGGGGGGATCCGGCTCAAAGCACCGCTGGGCCAGGGAGCGGTCAAAGCTCATTCCGGCAACCAGTCCCTTGTAAATGGTGTCGGTCTGGTCGCCGTTGGTGACGATCAGGCTGCTTCCGAACCGGCGGATGGCAGCGTAAATGATAAGCCGGGGGTCTTCTACTTTGCTTGCGTCAAAGGGCTCGGTGTAGAGAGCGCCGTCCCGTTCCACAAAGATACGGTTCCGGCTGTTGGCGCTGCGGCCCATGATAAAATAGGCGACGACGGCGTGCTTGCCGTCGGCACTCTTTCCGATGACGATTCCCCGGCCGGGATAGGTATTCCCTTCCAGACGGTCATGCATGGATTTCACTTCGTAAATATTCATTTGGCATCCTCCGAAGAATGATTCATAATTTCGCGGCACACCTGCTCCGCTGCCTGGGGAAGCAGTACCCATTCCGCCTGCTCCATGACCCGGCGCTGCAGAACCTGTGGGGTGTCGCCGGGAAGGATCTCCACCGCTTTCTGGGCGATGATTTTTCCGCCGTCGGGAATCTGGTTGACATAATGCACTGTTGCCCCGGTGACCTTGACACCATATTGGAGCGCCGCCTCGTGCACCCGCAGTCCGTAGAAGCCCTCTCCGCAGAAGGAGGGTATGAGGGAGGGGTGAACATTCAGGATTCTTTGCGGGTATTTTCCCGTAAAGTTGGCGCTGAGGATATTCAGGAAGCCCGCCAGGATGATGACCTGAATGTCAAATTCCCGGAGCTTAGCTTCCAGGGCGTCTTCAAAAGCGGCCTGGGAGCCAAGGGCCTTTTTCAGAATGGTGCAGCTGGGAACCCCCGCCTTTTTCGCCCGCTCCAGAGCGTAGGCTCCGGCGGTGTTGGATACCACGAGGGCAATTTCGCCGCTGGGGAGCTTCCCGGCGGCTTGGGCATCCAGCAGGGCCTGCAGATTGGTGCCGCCGCCGGACACCAGCACCGCGATCCTGACTTTCACGCCAGAACCACCTTTTCTTTCCCCTCGGTAATGGTGCCGATTACATAGGCATCCTCACCGTGGCTGCGAAGGATTTCCAGAGCAAGGGCCTCTTGGGCCTTGGGAACCACAACGCTCATGCCCACACCCATGTTAAAGGTATTGAACATGTCCCGTTCCGGGATATTGCCCCGGGAAGCAATCAGATTGAAGATGGGCAGCACCTTTACACTACGCTTATCAATGGAGGCACACAGGCCGTCGGGAATGCTGCGGGGAATATTTTCATAGAAGCCGCCGCCGGTGATATGGCTGATGCCCTTTACATCCACCTGTTCCAGCAGGGCGAGAATGCTCTTGACATAGATTTTCGTGGGGGTGAGCAGGGTTTCCCCGATGGAAGCGCCGCCCAGCTCTTCGCAGGGCTCGGTGAGGTGGGGATTGTTCTCCACATCGAAGACCTTGCGCACCAGACTGAAGCCGTTGGAGTGGACACCGGAGGAAGCCAGGGCGATGACGGTATCCCCGGGGACCATCCGGGTGTTGTCGATGATCTTCTTCTTGTCCACAATGCCGACGCTGAAGCCCGCCAGATCGTAGTCGTCCGCTGCCATCATGCCGGGATGTTCGGCGGTCTCTCCGCCGATGAGGGCGGAACCGGACCGGACGCAGCCCTCGGCCACACCGGCCACAATATCCGCGATCCGCTCAGGGACGTTCTTGCCGCAGGCGATGTAGTCCAGGAAAAACAGGGGCTTGGCGCCGCAGCAGATCACATCGTTGACACACATGGCAACGCAGTCGATGCCGATGGTGTCGTGCTTGTCAAGGAGCATGGCAATGCGCAGCTTGGTGCCCACGCCGTCGGTGCCGGAGACCAGCACCGGTTCCTCCATGCCCTTAAGGTTCAGGCCGAAGCAGCCGCCAAAGCCGCCCACATCATCCAGGCAGCCCTCGTTTCTTGTCCGGGCCACATGGCGCTTCATCAGTTCCACCGCGCGGTAACCCGCGGTAATGTCCACGCCTGCGGCGGCGTAGCTGTCAGACCGGGAATTTTCCATGTCGTTCCTCCTTTATTCTTTGCCGTTCCAGCAGTAGGTGCACACCTCGCAGGGCGGCAGGTCAATGGCTTCCAGAATGCCCTCCAGGGACTGATACTCCAAAGAAGAGAAGTGGAGCTTTTCACAGATGGCTTTGCGCATATTCTTTCCCCGTTCGGTGCTGGCATCCATATATTCATCCAGATGCTCCAGACCCTCTTCCCCCTCCAGCTCCCGGATGGTGCTCCGGGCGATGAGGTCATTGTCGGAGGTGGAACGGGAGAAGTTCAGGTATTTGCAGGCGTAAAGGATGGGCGGACAGGCGGAGCGGATGTGCACATCCTTGGCGCCGTGCTCATACAGGAAATCCACCGTCTCCCGCAGCTGGGTGCCCCGGACGATGGAGTCGTCCACAAACAGCAGCTTCTTGTCCCGGATCAGCTCGTCCACCGGGATCTGCTTCATCTTGGCAACCATGTTCCGCTCCTCCTGGGTGGCGGGCATGAAGCTCCGGGGCCAGGTGGGGGTGTACTTGATAAAGGGCCGGGCAAAGGGAACGCCGCTTTCGTTGGCGTAGCCGATAGCGTGGGGAGTGCCGGAATCAGGGACGCCGCCTACATAGTCAATGTCCTGGGCAATGCCGTTTTCCTTATCGGTTTTTGCCATGATCCGGCCATTGCGGTAGCGCATATACTCCACGCTCTTGCCCTCGTAGCAGGCGGTAGGGTAGCCGTAATAGGACCAGAGGAAGGCGCAGATTTTCTTTTCTTTCCGGGGAGGAGAAAGAACCTCGATCCCATCGGGAGAAATTTCCACGATCTCACCGGGGCCCAGCTCCCGAACTATCTCATAGCCCAGCTTTTCTCCGGCGTAGTCTTCAAAGGTGGCGCAGTAGGCGTCCTCTTTCTTTTCAATCACAATGGGAAGCCGCCCCATTTTGTCTCTGGCGGCGATGATATGACCGCCCTCCCGGAGAATTAGAATGGAGGCGGTGCCGTCCACCATTTCCTGGGCGAAACGGATGCCCTCGGTAAAGGAGCTTTTCTGGTCAATGAGGGCGGCAATCAGTTCGTTGGCGTTAATCTTTCCGCCGGACATGCCTTCAAAATGGCCTCCGCTGAACGTCAGGTACTGATTGATAAGTTGCTCAGAATTGTTGATAATGCCGATGGTGCAGATGGCATAGCAGCCCAGGTTGGAGCGTATCAGGATGGGCTGGGGGTCGGTATCGGAGATGCAGCCGATGGCGGCAGTGCCGGTCATTTCCTCCAGGATCCGCTGGAATTTGGTGCGGAAAGGGGAATTTTCAATATTGTGGATCTCCCGCTGAAGACCCTTTTCGGGATCGAACGCTGCCATGCCGCCCCGGCGGGTGCCCAGGTGGGAATGATAGTCCGTACCGAAAAACACGTCCAGTACGCAGTTTCTGCGGGAAGTAGCGCCAAAAAAACCACCCATGTATGGGTTCCTCCTTTATTGTTCGGCAGCCGAGGAATGAAACCTGCCAGACTGCCATTTGTGTGTTTTTGGGGGAGCAAAGGCGGTTACCTTTGGGACTCTCCTTCCGGTGCGGTCGAGCTTCTGTTCAGTGCCGCCTGCAGTGCCGCGTCCTTGGCAAGAACCTTTTGCGCGTCGCTTTCCCGCTTCGCGTCCAGCTTTTGGGCAAGGGCGGGATCCTCCACCGCCAGAATCTGCGCAGCCAATAAAGCGGCATTGACACCTCCGTTCACCGCTACGGTGGCTACCGGAATTCCGGAGGGCATCTGTACGGTGGATAGAAGGGCGTCAATGCCATCAAGACAGGGACCCTGGCAGGGGATCCCGATTACGGGCAGGGTAGTGGCGGCGGCAATGGCCCCCGCCAGGTGGGCAGCCATTCCGGCTGCGGCAATGATCGCGCCGAAGCCGTTTTCCCGGGCGGACAGGGCAAAGGCACGGGCCTGCTCCGGGGTGCGGTGGGCAGAATAGATATGGCATTCAAAGGGAATCCCCAGGGAATCCAGGGTGTCCATTGCCTTGCGCAGCACGGGCAGGTCGCTGTCGCTGCCCATTACAATTCCGATTTTCTTCATAAAAGCCTCCCAAAGAAGTTTCGGTTTTTCCTGAAAAAAGCCTAAAAGGGCCCCTCGCGCCGAAAAGACGCAAGCGAGCCCTTATTACGACTGTGCGGAAGTATGCCCTTAGTGTGTGGTGACAAAAGCCGTACATAAGGGTTCTGATCGATCCGTGGGTTATTATAACATATGGGGGCGAAAACCGTCAAGAACGCAGAAAGCCGATTCTTCCCGCCCCATTTTGGCCTTTCATGTGAATTTTGCCAAAGTTTTCCGCTGCCGCTAATCCAGGGCAAGGCCAAAATAGGCGGGCGCCTGGGTTCCGGGAATGAGGGGCAGGAACATGGCAAAATCTCTGGTGTTTCCCGGCATCCGGAAGGTGCCATCCCGGCAGGAAAGTGCCGCCAGAATTCCGGAAGCGGCCTCACTGTTTCCCAGAAGCTCCACAGCAAGCAGAGTATCGTCCTGCCGCCGGGCAGCCAGGAGAAAATCCTCCCCCACGAAGAGCTCTGCCTCCCGGGCTAAAAGCCTCCAAAAGCATTCCTCCGGCTGGGCGCCCCCCGCTGGCAGAAACCGGCGGCGGGAAGACGCGTATTCCTCGGGAGATACCCGGCGGAGGGAAACAGGACGCTCTCCGGCCACCCGGGTCACCTCGGCGATTTTGCACACCGGCAGGTAGCCCTGCCCTGCGTACATTCGGGCGAGGCCCTCGTTTTCCGGGCACAGCAGTGCGGCGCTGTAGCCCTGTGCTTCTAAAACGTCCCGGGTGTCTGCCAGCAGCGCCCGGCACAACCCCTGATGCCGGCAGTCCTCCCGGGTGGCAACAGCATAGAGATAGGCCATTTTCTGATCCCGGCAGGTAAAATCAAACCAATACAGGGCCGAAACAACCTCTCCGTTCCGGAGAATACACCGGCTGCGTTTCGGAGAAAAGCACAGGGAGAAAAAGGCATCCAGAAACACGTCCCCGTCTCCGAAAGCCTGGCGCCAGAGGGAGCGCAGCTGGGGCACCAGGCGGAGGGAGGGAAAGTCAAACTGCATTGTCGTCACCCCAAAGTCCTTCGTCCCGGAGGTAGGCCCAGTATTTTTCCTCCATGTGGTGGGGGCAGTAGGACAGCTTGGCCTTGCGCAGTCCCTCAAGACCCATGTCGTCCTCCCGGTTGAGATACCGCAGCTGCGGGTGCTTGTCCCTCAGATACTGGGCAAAGGCCTGGTTGATGGCCGTATAGGCCCCCTCCACTTCCTCGTCCGCCTTTTCAAAGTGAATGTCATAGGTGTCCGCCGACAGGGGGGAGCCAATGGTCAGTGCCAGAATGGTATCCCCCTCCGTCAGGGCAATGCCCTCCAGGCCCAGTTCGTCAAAATGGCGGAAAGCCCGTCCCATGGCTACCTCTTCCAGCAGATAATCACCCTGGGGATCCTCCTGTTTCCGGTTCTGATACCACCGGGCAGCAAAGTGGCGGCCCTGCTCCAAAAGCGCTCCCGTTAAGAGCTGTACCTGGGCATCCGGGTGGGCATCCCAGAAACGGTGCAGATGGTTCCGTTTTTTCTGGTATTTCCGGCCCTTCAGATCGGCCAGGTCATTGATGTCATATACATAGTCAAAGCCGTCCCGGTCCGGGCGGAAAAGAAACTTCCCGGGAAACCAGCTTTCCAGCTCCTGGGTATCGGCGGCGGACATACAGACGAACCGGCAGGGAAGACCCCGCTCCCTGGCATCCAGAAGCACCTGCTCCACCGCCTCCCGTTTGTTTCCTGTTCCGATAGGGTAGGGGTAGACGCTTCTGCCCCGGAAGTGGGAAAAGAAGACCGCGTATTCCGGGAAAAAGGCGATTTTCTGCAGCCCCCAGAAATACAGATTGGCAAAGGAATACTCGCAGCCCCGGGGAGGACAGGCCATCAGAAGCTCGTCATAGGCACGCTTTCTTCCCAGCTCCAGCCGGTGAAAATCGATCATTGGAAGCACCTCAAAGTTTTTCTTTCGCAAAATCCAGGCGGATATTTCAGAATCCGTCCGGTTTTTCCATCATAGCACAGTATGCCCAATTTCTCAATAGAGATTTATGACCTGGTGAGGCAGAAACCGGGGAAAGGCCCTCGACGGCGTTCCGTTTTCTTTTCCGGGGGAGGGGATTTATACTGATATACGCCATATTCGGTTATGCCAATACCGGCTTAACATATCAGTTCGACAAATTGGAATTTATCGAATTCCCGGTCATTGCGAGCCAGTTCGCTTTCCTGGCGTGGCAATCCCCCGGTTAGAAGCACCACTTTTCGTTAACAAACTATGGAAATGGTGCAAAAGAGCGGTATGTATGACGATAGGCTGCCCGGAATTCGATGGAGATTCCCACACCAGTCTGCGGACTGGTTCGGAATGACAGTGTTCTTCGATGCCCGGTCTTTCCTCTGCAAATTCCCATTTTATTGGGCTGATTAGAAAGCCGATATGCAATTGATGCCTGTGGGAAAAGGAGTGTCAGTTATGCCCAAAAGCGCGTTTTACCGTTTCACGGTTCTGGGTGCCGTGATCATGGTCCTGCTTTTTACGGGGAATTGGCTGCGTGCCGGGGTGTGGACGGTTCCGGAGGGCACACAGGTGACGCCGGTGCCCACCGAAACACAGGAGGCGACAGTGGAGCAGACGACTTTGGAAACCCAGCCGGAGACGGAAACTGAGCCTGAAACGGAACCGGAAACCGAACCGCCAACGCAGGCGGAGCGGGAACTGCTGAGCCTTTCTGAGACCCAGCCCGACGGGATCGCTCTGAGCTGCAGCCTGGTCAGCCTGGAAGCGGAGAATGCCCAGGTGTTTGTCTATGACGCGGCGGGGGGCAGGATGCTCTACTGCTCCGGGCCGGAGGATGAGACCATCTATCCTGCCAGCATCACAAAGCTGTTTACCGCCTACACCGCCCTGCGACTGCTTCCCGGGGACACGGTGGTTACTGCCGGGTGGGAGCTGGGGCTGCTGAAGCCC
Organism: Oscillospiraceae bacterium; assembly: GCA_016302405.1. GTDB lineage: Bacteria > Bacillota > Clostridia > Oscillospirales > Oscillospiraceae > Faecousia. The sequence goes on along the minus strand of JAEDNR010000008.1, from coordinate 8,293 downwards.
GGCTCGTCCTATGCGGGAATCGGAATGGACAGTAAGCTGACGGTGGAAATGCTGGTGGAGGCCATGCTGCTGCCCAGCGGAAACGACGCTGCCTATGTGCTGGCGGCGGCAGCGGGTCGGGCGGCAGCCGGGAATCAGAGCCTGGGGTCCTCCGCTGCTGTTGGTGTCTTTGTGGAGCAGATGAATGAAATGGGACAGGAGGTGGGCCTTGTAAACACCCACTTTGTTAATCCCGACGGATATCACGACAGCGCCCACTATTCCTGTCCCCGGGACTTAGCCCGGATTGGGGCGCTGGCGCTTAACGACCCTGTGATTGCGCAGTTCGCTTCCATGAGCCGGGATACCGTCCGGTTTGTCAGCGGCGAAAGCGTTACCTGGGACAATACCAACCGGCTCCTGAATCCCGACTCCGAACTGTACTGCCCGGAGTCGGTGGGCCTCAAAACCGGCTATACCAACCGGGCGGGCTTCTGCCTGCTCTCCGCCTTCCGGCGGGGGGACAGGCAGGTTTTGGTGGGAATCTTCGGGGCAAAGGACAAGCTGTCCCGGTATTCCGATGCCGCGGCCCTCTGGCAGGCTGCGATGACCGCCATGGATGACGAAGCCTGCGGCTGAACCGCATATAAAAAAGAGACCCGCGTTGCGGATCTCTTTTTGGGATCATCAGGGAAGATGATGGAAGCTTTCCAGGCTCTCCAGGACCAGGGCCTGGAATTTGTCCTTGACCCTGTTCGCGGTCTGCTGGACCTCCTCGTGGCTGAGAGGCTGGGGGAGAATGCCGCAGGCCATATTGGTAATGCAGGAAATGGCGCACACCCGCAGACCCATATGCCGGGCGGCAATGGCCTCGCAGACGGTGCTCATGCCCACCGCGTCGGCGCCCAAAGTGCGGAACATCCGGATCTCCGCTGGGGTCTCGTAATTCGGTCCCTGCCACTGCAGGTACACACCCTGCTGAAGTGACTCCCCCAGTTTTTCCCCGGCGGTAAGCACCGCCCGGCCCATTTCCTTGTCATAGACCCGGCTCATATCCGGGAACCGGGGGCCAAGCTCCTGGGGATTTTCTCCCCGGAGGGGACTGGGGACAAAGGCGGAGATATGATCCGTAATGAGCATCAGATCCCCGGGGGTGAAGCTCGTGTTCACACCCCCTGCGGCGTTGGTCAGCAGAAGCTTCTTTGCCCCCAGCAGTCCCATCAGCCGGATGGGGGCCACCACCTGTTCCATGGAATAGCCCTCATAATAGTGAACACGGCCCTGCATGACCACCACCGGGACGGAGCGGACGTAACCGAAGATCAGCTTTCCGGCGTGGCCTGCCACGGTGGATACGGGGAAACCGGGCAGGGAGTCATAGGAAACCTCCGCTTTCCTGTCCACCAGCCGGGCGAAATCACCCAGCCCGGAGCCCAGGACAATGCCGATCTCCGGGGTGAAGTCCGTCACTTCCCGGACGGCGCGGACCCATTTTTCCAAAAGCGCGTATGCTTGGGACATGTCACATTCCTCCCGGTGTGTTTGTTGGCGGGGAGCGGTCAATCCACTTCCACCAAAGTGTATTCCCGGCTGCCGTAGCCCAGGGCGGCGGCAGCTTCCACGGTGTGAACGCCATGGCGGCTTTCGATTCGTTCCAGCAGATGGTCACGGCCCGGATCCTTGCTTGCGTACACCAGATCCAGGCAAGCCTGGTCGATGGCAATGGGGTCCGTGGAAACGAGAATGCCAATGTCCGCCATGCAGGGATCCTCGGCAATGGAGCAGCAGTCGCAGTCCACGCTCATGTTCTTCATTACGTTCACATACAGGAGTCTGCCTCCGAAAAATTTTACAACGGAACCGGCGGCGTCCGCCATGGCTTCCAGGAAGGAATCGTGGTCCGCGGTCCAGATCTCTGCCGGGTCTCCGGCACCGTGGATCAGGGCTTTTCCGTAGGAGGAAGCCACGCCGATGGACAGCTGCTTCAGCGCGCCGCCGAAGCCGCCCATGGGGTGCCCCTTAAAGTGGGACAGCACCAGCATGGAATCATAGTTTTTAAGATCCTTGCCCACATGGTTCTCTTTGATAATCTTTCCGTTCGGGATGGGCAGGACCAGATCGGGGCCTTGGGCGTCCAGCAAATCCACGGGAAAGCTGCGGCTCCAGCCGTGCTCCATGAGAAGCCGGAGGTGCTTGTCGGTGGTGTCCCGCTCCCCGTCGTAGGCGGTGTTGCACTCCACAACGGTGCCGCCCACATGCTCGATGACGGGCTTCCAGAATTCCGGCCGGAGAAAGTTCTGATTGCCTTTCTCCCCGGAGTGCAGCTTGATTGCCACATTCCCGGTCAGTTTCTTTCCAGACAGCTCATAAAGCTGCACCACCTTTTCCGGTGTGATGGTCCGTGAAAAATATACCTTTGCGCCCATGAAAGAATGCCTCCTTTATGAATTGTTCTCCTTATCAGAATCGTCAGGAGCTTTGGTTGGTGTGTTGTTTGCCTTTTTGACAGCTTTCCTGGCAGCCCTGCGTCTGCGCCACCGGCGGATGAGGATTCCCAGGCCCCACAGGATCAGGCCGTAAACCACCAGGTAGGGCAGCTTAATGACGATCCAGGCAAAGAAATTCACAATGCCGGTTCCAAGCCCCTTCAGGCTGTCCAGGAAGCCGGAGGAAATTTTCTCCCAAAGGGTCTGCTCTGCCACCGGGGTGTACTCTTTGACCTCCCGGACGGACAGATAGATGGTGGCGTAGCTGACCTGATTGTCCATGGTCCGCAGCCGGGAGCCATAGCGCTCCAGCTCATAGTTTACATCGGTGAGGCGGCTCTCAATTTCCAGCAGGTCCGACATGGTTTCTGCCTGCTCCATGAGCTCCAGGAGCCGGTCCCGCTCGGTTTCCAGGGCGGTGATCCGGGTTTCGGTGTCCACATAGGAAAGGGTAATATCCTCCGCGCTGCGGCTGGAGGACACCACATTGGTAAATTCCGTGAGACTGCCTGTAAAGGTGTCCAGCTGCTCCGCCGGAATGCGGACGGTAAGACTGGCGCTGCGGTAGCGGCTGGAAGAGTAGGAACTTCCGTTGCGGATGTTCTGCTCCTGGATGTAACCGTTCAGTTCCCGGATTTGTTGGTTCAGAGAGCTGAGCGCTGCGTCCATGTCCTCGGTCTCCGTGTCGATGTTCATGGTGATGACCCATTTCCGGTTCTCCGGGAGAGTATCAGCCGTGTTTTCTGCCCCGGAGTCGCTGTCCTCCTCGGCCACACCTACCTCAAAATCCCGGGAAGCGGCCATGGTTTCCGCCACAGCATCCGCGTACTCGTAGTTTCCCATGGCAGAGCTTGCTGCTTTGTAGCTATTACTGCCGCAGCCGGACAGTATGGACAGCAGCAGCGCGGTCAGGAGAAGGATGGTTCCGGTTTTTCGAATAGACATTTTCATACCTCCATTTTGTTGCCTTTAGATTTCAGATCTGAAAAGGTTCCTGATATTTGTCACTGCTATCTATATAATTTAGTATAGCAGAAACAGTACGTTTTTGCAAGGGCACCTTTGGGACGCTGCCCTGGGGATAGACGGGAACACCTGCTTGCCTGCGTCGGTGCCCGGTATTGTGAGGTTTGCTGAAAAAGGGTTGCAAATTCCTGCCGCTTTCTGTATAATGAGGGGAGAACGGAGGGATAGGCCAATGGCAAAGCTCTATTTCAAATACGGTGCCATGGGTTCCAGCAAAACGGCACAGGCGCTGATCACCAAATATAATTATGAGGAAAATGATCTGAGTGTCTGGCTTCTGAAGCCCAGCGCCGATGATCGGGACGGGGTGCAGATTCTGCGCAGTCGTATCGGCCTGGAAGCCTCGGCGGACATCATCTCACCGGAAACGGATATTTTCCGCCGGTTTGAGACGGAGAAGCTGGGACAGGTGGATGTGATTATTGTGGACGAGTGCCAGTTCTTCACCAGCGAGCAGATCGACCAGCTCCGGGAGATCGTGGACGCCTACAATCTGCCGGTGATGTGCTTCGGCCTGCGCACGGACTTCCAGACAAAGCTGTTTCCCGGCAGTCGTCGGCTGATGGAGGTTGCGGACAGCATTCTGGAGATCAAGACCATCTGCGACTGCGGGGCAAAGGCCACGGTAAACGCCCGGATCGACAGCAGCGGCCACATTGTCACCGAGGGCGCCCAGGTGGTCCTGGGGGGCAATGACAGCTATATCGCCATGTGCCACAAATGTTATATGCGCGGTATCCGGGAGCACCGGGTCATCCGGCTCCACGGTCAGAATAAATCAAAGTAAGGAGAGTTTATATGGATATTTCGGAAATCCTAAAAAAATGCGACCATACCCTGCTGAGCCAGACGGCTACCTGGGATGAGATCCGGGCGGTCTGTGACGACGGAATGAAGTACCACACGGCTTCCGTGTGCATCCCGGCATCCTTTGTGAAGCAGGCGAAGGAATATGTGGGGGATACGCTTCCCATCTGCACGGTCATCGGCTTCCCCAACGGCTACGATACCACGAAGGCCAAATGCTTTATGGCCTCCGACGCGGTGGATAACGGTGCCGATGAGGTGGATATGGTCATTAACATCGGCTGGGCCAAGGAACAAAAATGGGATGCCATTACTGAAGAAATTGCCGCGGTGAAGGCTGCCTGCGGCGGAAAGCTCCTGAAGGTCATCATCGAAACGTGCCTGCTCACAGATGAAGAAAAGATTGTCCTGTGCAAGTGCGTTTCCGACTCCGGCGCGGAGTATATCAAAACCTCCACCGGCTTTTCCAAGGCCGGCGCCACTTTCCATGATGTGGAGCTGTTTGCGGCCCATGTTTCCCCTCATGTAAAGATCAAGGCTGCCGGGGGTATTTCCAGCCTGGAAGACGCGGAAAAATTCATCGAGCTGGGCGCCTCCCGCTTGGGAACCTCCCGGATTGTCAAGCTTGCGAAAGCAATGGAATAAAGGAGAAATGAAAATGCTTATTACCCCTACTCCACATATCGCCGCTGCGCCGGGAGACTTCGGCAAGACCGTCCTGATGCCCGGCGACCCTTTGCGTTCCAAATTTATCGCGGAGAATTTCCTGGAAAATCCGGTGCTTGTAAATAATGTCCGGGGCGTTCAGGGCTATACCGGCTTCTATAAGGGCGTCCGGGTGTCTGTTATGGCCTCCGGCATGGGTATGCCCGCCATCGGCATCTATTCCCATGAGCTGTTCACCGGCTACGGTGTGGAGAACATCATCCGGGTGGGATCCGCCGGGTCCATTCAGGAGCATATCCATCTTTACGACCTGGTGATCGCCCAGGGCGCCTGCACGGATTCCAACTGGGCTTCCCAGTTCCATCTTCCCGGCACCTTTGCCCCTATTGCCTCCTGGGAGCTGCTCAAAGAAGCGGTCAAGGCGGCGGAGGAAAACGGTGCCAGGTACCATGTAGGCAACGTGAATTCCTCTGATGTGTTCTACGGCGACCACGAGGGGGTCCCCCAGGGCTTAGACAGCGTGTACGGCCTGCGGAAGATGGGGGTCATGGCCCTGGAAATGGAGGCTGCCGCCCTGTATATGAACGCTGCCCGGTACGGCAAGCGGGGACTGTGCATCTGCACCATCTCCGACCATATCCTCACCGGAGAGGAGACTACCTCCCAGCAGCGGCAGGAATCCTTCACCACCATGATGAAGGTGGCCCTGGATGTGGCCGCGGCCATGGAGAATAAGTAAGCTATGGGCGATATGGTTGACCATTCCTGGCGGAAGGTTTCCAGGGCCCGGCTGTTGGGCCAGCCCATCGGGCTGGGGATTCCCTTGGCGGGAATGGGCGGCTTTCTGACTTTCAATATGATCCTGGCGACGAAGCCCTCGGAGGGCTGGCTTCTCACGCTCTGCACCATGCTGATGGCGCTGGCGTTTGGGGCGGTGTGCCTGATTGGAATCGCTTTTCTTCTGACACCCTTTGAAAAGGTCTGGGTCAGTCCCAGGGAGATACGGCTGTGCCTGGGAAAGCTGGTGCTGCGCAGGATTCCTGCGGAGAACATCCGCTCCGTCACCGGGACCACCCGGGAGATCATTCTCCGGGGCCATGACTGCGACCTGTACCGGCTGAAAATCAACCTGCTTGCGGGAAGATCCCTTTGGCTGGACTGGTCCACCGGCACGGAGGCTGTTTTGAAAGAACAGTTAAAGGATGTCCTGTTTCTAATTTAGATACGTTTGAGCAGCGGGGAATGCTGCATGCCTTGGAAGAAAATGGAGCAGTTTTTTGTAAGGAGCACACTATGAAACGAATCTTTTTGATCGTGCTGGATTCCTGCGGCATCGGCCAGATGCCGGACAGCGAAGCCTTCGGTGATGTGGGGGTGAATACCCTCCGGTCCTGCGCAGGCTCCGGCAGGTTTTCGGTACCCAATATGCTTGCTGCCGGTCTGGGCAATCTGGACGGGGTGGATTACCTCCCCAAAACAGATGCGCCCACCGGAGCGATTGCCCGGCTGAAAGAAGCCTCCATGGGCAAGGACACCACTATCGGCCACTGGGAGATTGCGGGCGTCGTTTCGCCAAACCCGCTGCCCACCTATCCCCAAGGGTTCCCGAAAGAGGTGCTGGATGCCTTTGAAGCCGCTACAGGCCGGGGCTGCCTGTGCAATCTGCCCTATTCCGGCACGGATGTGATCCGGGATTACGGCCCGGAACAGCTGAAAACCGGCAAGTGGATTGTATACACCTCCGCGGACTCGGTTTTCCAGGTGGCGGCCCATGAGGAATGGATCCCCCTGGAGGAACTGTACGATGCCTGCCGGAAGGCACGGGTCATCCTGCAGGGCAAGCACGGCGTGGGAAGAGTCATTGCCCGGCCTTATGTGGGTTCCCCGGAGACGGGCTTCACCCGCACTCCCAACCGCCACGACTTTTCTCTGGAGCCTCCGGCGAAAACCATGCTGGATGCCATCACCGATGCCGGGCTGGATGTAATCGCCGTGGGAAAAATCCACGACATCTTTGCCGGGCGGGGCATGACGGAATATGTATTTAACAAGAGCAACGCCGACGGCATGGCCCATACCATGGACTATGCCCGGAAAGATTTCCGGGGCCTGTGCTTTGTGAATCTGGTGGACTTTGATATGCAGTTCGGCCACCGGCGGGACGTGGATGGCTACGCGAACGCCCTGACGGAGTTTGATGCCTGGCTGGGGCGGTTCCTCCCGCTGCTGGGTGAGGAAGACATGGTGATGATCACCGCCGATCACGGCTGTGATCCGGCCTATACCGCCACCACGGACCATACCCGGGAGTATGTGCCGCTGCTGATGCTGGGAAAGGGAATCCGTTCCGTGAATCTGGGAACCAGAAGCACCTTTGCCGATATTGCGGCAACGGTGACGGATATGCTGGGCGTGCCCTACGATACCCCGGGCAAGAGCTTCGCGGCGGAGCTGGGAAAGGAGTAAGCAATGAAAACGGAAGAACTGATCGCTATGGCTGTGGAGGCTATGGGTCACGCCTACGTGCCCTACTCCGGCTATAAGGTGGGCGCGGCGCTGCTGTGCGCCGACGGATCGGTATACTGCGGCTGCAATATTGAAAACGCGGCCTATTCCCCCACTATCTGCGGCGAGCGCACCGCTTTTTTCAAGGCAGTATACGATGGACACCGGGATTTTACCGCCATTGCGGTATGCGGCGGTAAGGACGGGGTGCTCAGCGGCATTTTCCCGCCCTGCGGAGTCTGCCGCCAGGTGATGCGGGAATTCTGCCGTGACGATTTCCTGATCTATCTGGTGGGTGCCGATGGGTACTACGAGACCCGAACCCTGGCTCAGCTGCTGCCCGATGGCTTTTCCGGGCAGGAATTTATGAAGGACTGATACTAGTTCTTCATAAAACGGTTAAATACCGTTTCATGAGACCGCGGTCTCGCGGTCAGCGGCATCGCCGCTAAAAAACGTAGTCCATACATTTCTCGCCGCCACTGGCGGCCTGCGCAAAAAGCGCAGGATAAAATGGTATTAAGGCAACACCGCACAAATCGTCTGCGGCCGGATGGCGGGTCTTTTCCCCCATCCGCGCAGTTTGGAAAACAGGAAATACACCAAGTATTCCTCTGTTTTCCAAACTTTCGGCTGAGGAAAAATCCCACGCCACCGGCTCTTGCCGAATTGTGCGGTGTTGCCTTAACCATTTTATCGAGAAATAGTATGAAAATCCTTTCCCGCCAACATACATAGAACACCCGGAAGGCGTGCCTTCCGGGTGTTCTCAGTGTGTCAAAAAATAATCATGCTATAATAGCACCACAATAAATGAAATGAAT